>JAREIX010000089.1 GCA_029286945.1 Thauera sp.
CGAGAAGAAGATGTTCTCCAACACCGAGGACCTGCTGCCGGTGATCAGCTTCAACGCCAAGGCCAGCGCCGACGAGCAGAAGAAGCACCAGGACTTCGTTGATCGCATGATCGACAAGGGCTACACCGAGAAGCAGGTGCGCCTGCTGTGCGAGTGGTACCTTCGCGTGCGCAAGTCGTCTTGACGATGCCTGCCGGGCGCGGCGGGAACCCGGTTCCCGCCCGCCGCCGGCACGCCACAGGGAGGAGACATGGTCCGCATCATCGATCGGCGCTTCGACAGCAAGAACAAGAGCGCGGTGAACCGCCAGCGCTTCATGCGCCGTTTCAAGCAGCAGATCCGCAAGGCAGTGTCCGAGGCGATCCACGGCCGCTCGATCCGCGACCTCGACAACGGCGAGCAGATCTCCATTCCGGCGCGCGATCTCTCCGAGCCCTCGCTGCAGCATGGCAAGGGCGGCATCTGGGAGCAGATCTTCCCGGGCAACGACCAGTTCAGCGCCGGCGACCGCATCAAGCGTCCGCTTGGCGGTGATGGCCAGGGCAGCGGCAAGGGCAAGGCGAGCAACGAGGGCGAACACGAGGACGATTTCGTGTTCCAGCTCTCGCGCGAGGAGTTCCTCGATCTCTTCTTCGAGGACCTCGAGCTGCCGCGCCTGATCCGCACCCAGCTCGCCAAGGTCACCGACTACAAGACGCAGCGCGCAGGCTTCAAGTCCGACGGGACGCCGGCCAACATCAACATCATCCGCTCGATGCGCGGCGCGCTCGGCCGGCGGCTGGCGCTCGGCTCGCCCTACAGCGCGCGCATCCGCTCACTGCAGCAGGAACTCGACGAGGCGCTCGCCCGCTACGGCGAGGACAGCGAGGAGGTGCGCGCGCTGCGCGAGGAGCTTGCCGTGCTGCGCGCCAAGGTCGAGCGCATCCCCTTCATCGACAGCTTCGACCTGCGCTACAACAACCGCATCAAGGTGCCGCGCCCGACCACGCAGGCGGTGATGTTCTGCGTGATGGACGTCTCCGGCTCGATGGACGAGGAGCGCAAGGCGATGGCCAAGCGCTTCTTCATGCTGCTCTACCTGTTCCTGACCCGGACCTACGAGCACATCGAGGTCGTCTTCATCCGCCACCACACGGTGGCCAAGGAAGTCGACGAGGACGAGTTCTTCCACTCGCGCGAATCCGGTGGCACGGTGGTGTCGAGCGCGCTGGTGCTGATGCGCGACATCCTGCACCAGCGCTATGCCAACGGGCAGTGGAACATCTACGGCGCGCAGGCCTCCGACGGCGACAACTGGGACAACGACTCGCCGATCTGCGGACGGCTGCTCGGCAACGAGATCCTGCCCTGGTGCCAGTACTTCGCCTACGTCGAGATCACCGCCGGCGATCCACAGAACCTGTGGCGCGAATATGCCAAGCTGGAAGGCGCACACGACAACTTCGCGATGCAGCGCATCGAGTCGCCGACCGACATCTACCCGGTGTTCCGCGAACTCTTCAAGAAGACGATCGCATGACCACGACCACGCCCCGGCCGAGTCCGGCCAGCGCCCGCCATCCCGCCAAGCCGCTGCCACTGCCTTCGGGCTCGGAATGGACCGAGGACGCCATTGCCCGCTACAACGACGAACTGGCCCGTGTCGCCGCGCTGTACAAGCTCGACACCTACCCGGTCCAGATCGAGATCATCACCGCCGAGCAGATGATGGATGCCTACGCCTCGGTGGGCATGCCGGTCAATTACCATCACTGGTCCTTCGGCAAGCACTTCCTCGCCACCGAGAAGGGCTACAAGCGCGGCCAGATGGGGCTCGCCTACGAGATCGTCATCAACTCCAACCCCTGCATCGCCTACCTGATGGAGGAGAACACGCTGACGATGCAGGGCCTGGTGATCGCCCACGCCGCCTACGGCCACAACAGCTTCTTCAAGGGCAATTACCTCTTCCGCACGTGGACCAATGCCGACGCGATCATCGACTACCTGGTGTTCGCGCGGCACTACATCACCCAGTGCGAGGAGCGCCACGGCGAGGAGGAGGTCGAGCTGCTGCTCGACTCCTGCCACGCGCTGATGAACCTCGGCGTCGATCGCTACAAGCGCCCACCCAAGCTGTCGCTGGCAAAGGAGAAGCTGCGCCAGCAGGAGCGCGAGGAGTACCTTCAGAGCCAGGTCAATGACCTCTGGCGCACCCTGCCCGCCCACGACGTGCGTGGCGGCAGCCGGGCCGAGCCGCGCTTTCCGCCCGAGCCCGAGGAGAACCTGCTCTACTTCATCGAGAAGAATGCGCCGCTGCTCGAGCCCTGGCAGCGCGAAGTGGTGCGCATCGTGCGCAAGATCGCGCAGTACTTCTTCCCGCAGCGCCAGACCCAGGTCATGAACGAAGGCTGGGCCACCTTCTGGCATTACACCCTGCTGAACCACCTGTACGACGAAGGCCTGCTCGCCGACAGCTTCATGCTCGAGTTCCTGCAGTCGCACACCAACGTGGTGTACCAGCCGCCCTACAACAGCCGCTGGTTCAGCGGCATCAACCCCTATGCGCTCGGCTTCGCGATGTGGCGCGACATCCGCCGCATCTGCGAGGAACCGGACGACGAGGACCGGCGCTGGTTCCCCGAGATCGCCGGCAGCGACTGGCTGGAGACCTTCGACTTCGCGATGCGCAACTTCAAGGACGAGAGCTTCGTCGCGCAGTACCTGTCGCCCAAGGTGATGCGCGACTTCCGCATGTTCGCCGTGCTCGACGACGACCGCGACGACAAGCTCGAGGTCTCGGCCATCCATGACGACTCGGGCTTTCGCAAGGTGCGCGACATCCTCTCCGACCAGTACAACCTGGGCGGTCGCGAACCGAATGTGCAGGTGTGGAACGTCGACCTGCACGGCGACCGCTCGCTCACGCTGCGCCACACACCCTACCTGCGGCGGCCGCTCGCCACCACGGCCGACGAGGTCCTGCGCCATGTCGCCCGCCTGTGGGGCTTCACCGTACGCCTCGAGAGCGTCGGCGAGGATGGTACGGTGCAGCTGCAGAACGAGGTCCGTGGCGAACGGCGCAAGCAGGGCGTCTTCCCTTAGGCCGCGGCGACGCGGCCCGCCGGCACTCCGGGGCGGCCGCGACCACGGCGCGATCACGGGTGAGGACGTAGAATCCGGGCTCACCTCCTGGAGCCCAGCATGTTCAGTCCCCTGCGTCCCATCTACCCCGTCGCCGGCATCCGCGAGATCGAGGACACCCTGATCCCCAGCGCACGACCGCCGCTGATGGAGCGTGCCGGCCGTGCCGCCGCACAGGACGCCGTGCGGCTGATCATGGACCGCCCCGGCCCCATCCTGGTCGCCTGCGGACCGGGCAACAACGGCGGCGACGGCTTCGTCATGGCGCGCCAGCTGGCGCAGGCGGGACGCGAGGTGCTGGTCGCCTTCTGCGGCGCCGCCGACCGCCTGCCGGCGGAGGCCGCCAAGGCCTGCGCGGACTATCTCGCCGCAGGCGGCACGATCGTCTCCGACCTGCCCGCCGCGCCCGCCAACGGCTGGGCGCTGGTCGTCGACGCCCTGTTCGGCATCGGCCTCGGGCGGCCGATCGAGGGCCACTACGCGAGCTGGATCCAGACCCTCAACGCCCAGCCCTGCCCGCGCATGGCGCTCGACGTGCCGAGCGGCCTCGACGCCGACACCGGCCAGCCGCTCGGCGCCACCTTCCGCGCCACCCACACCACCACCTTCATCGCGCTCAAGCCCGGCCTGCTCACCAACGACGGCCCGGACCACTGCGGCGAGATCAGCGTCCAGCGCATCGACATCGACGCCCCCGCCTGGCTGCCACCGCGCGGCCACGCGGTCGCGCCCTCGCTGTTCCACCCCCAGCTGCAGCCGCGCCCGCGCAACACGCACAAGGGCGTCTACGGCGATGCCGGCATCCTCGGCGGCAGCGCCGGCATGGTCGGCGCCGCCCTGCTCGCCGGCCGCGCGGCGCTGTGGCTGGGCACCGGACGCGTCTATGTCGGCCTGCTCGACGACAACGGCCCGGCGGTCGATTTCGCCCATCCTGAGCTGATGCTGCGCCGCGCCCACGCCCTGCCGGCGCGCCTCAGCGCCCTCGCCGCGGGCCCCGGCCTGGGCACGGAGGCCGCAAGCGCCAGCCTGCTCGCGAGCGCGATCGAGCGCGCCCTCCCGCTGCTGCTCGACGCCGACGCCCTCAACCTGTGCAGCGCGGACGCCACGCTCAGGCAGGCCCTGACCGCGCGCGCCGCACCGACGGTGCTCACCCCGCATCCGGCCGAGGCCGCCCGCATGCTGGCGACCACCACGGCCAGCGTGCAGGCCGACCGCCTGCACGCAGCGCTCGAGATCGCCGCACGGTACAAGGCGCTCGTGGTGCTCAAGGGCTGCGGCAGCATCATCGCCACCCCCGACGGACGCTGGTTCATCAACGGCACCGGTCATCCCGGGATGGCCAGCGCGGGGATGGGCGACGTGCTCACCGGTCTCGTCGTGGGCCTGCTCGCCCAGGGCTGGCCGGCCGAATCGGCGCTGATCGCAGGTGTCCACCTCCACGGCGCCGCCGCCGACCGCCTGGCGCGCGAGGGCATCGGCCCGGTCGGCCTGACCGCGAGCGAAACCATCGACGCCGCGCGCGGGGTGTTCAACGGGTGGGTGATCGAGGCGCAGCGCGACCCGCGCCTCGCCGGCGGCCCCTCGCCGCGGCCGGTCCGCTAAACCCGCAGTGCTAGAATCCGGGCAGGTTCATCCCCTTCCCGCTCACCCCCTTGCCAGGTCCGTCATGCTCTCCGAACAGCTCCGCGTCGAAATCCAGCGCAACATCGCAGCCTCGCTCGCCGAGGACATCGGCACCGGTGATCTCACCGCCCGCCTGATCGCCCCCGACACCGAGGCGCGTGGCCGCGTCATCACCCGCGAGGACGCGGTGATCTGCGGCACGGCCTGGTTCGACGCCGCCTTTGCGGCGCTGAGCCCGGCCGCCGTGGTGCACTGGCATGTGAAGGACGGCGACACGGTGCAGGCCGGCCAGCTGCTGTGCGAGATCATCGCGCGGGCGCGCGTGCTGCTCACCGCCGAGCGCACGGCGCTCAACTTCCTGCAGCTGCTGTCCGGCACCGCCACCGTGACCCGGCGCTTCGTCGAGGCCGTCGCCGGCACGCGGGCGAAGATCGTCGATACCCGCAAGACCCTGCCCGGCCTGCGCCTGGCGCAGAAGTACGCGGTGGCGATCGGCGGCGGCACCAACCACCGCGTCGGGCTCTACGACGGCATTCTGATCAAGGAGAATCACATCATCGCGGCCGGCGGCATTCGCGAGGTCGTCGAGCAGGCGCGCGCGATCGCGCCGTCCAACGTCTTCATCGAAGTCGAGGTCGAGAACCTCGATCAGCTGCATGAAGCGCTGGAGGCCGGGGTCAGCATGATCCTGCTCGACAACATGAGCCTGGCGGAGATGCGCGAAGCGGTTGCGATCACAGCCGGACGGGCGGAGCTCGAAGCCTCGGGCGGGGTGAGCCTCGAGCGGGTACGCGCGATTGCCGAGACCGGGGTCGACCGCATCTCGATCGGCACCCTGACCAAGGATGTGCGCGCGCTCGACCTGTCGCTGCGCCACGTCGAGGAATGAGCCGGCGGCGGAGCGGCCGCGGCTCCGGCGCCTCCGGCTGAAGTGCCAAGGCCGGCAGCCGGCCCCGCGCACCGGCGCGCCGCGAGACATTCCCAGCGCCGCTCACCCCTGACGACGATCCCTTCGATGACCGACGCCATGCCCACTCCCCTGTCCGCCTGGCCGAACGTACCCGCCTGCCACGGCTGGCTGTCGCTGGACGCCCGCGGCCGCTGGCGGCTCAAGGGCGAGCGCGTCGAGCACGGCGGGCTGCTCGCCTTCCTGAATGCCAACTACGCCTGCGATGACGAGGGCAACTGGCTGGTGCACAACGGCCCGCAGCGCGTGTATGTCGAGCTGGAGGCCGCCCCCTGGATCCTGCGCCTGCTGCCCGATGGCGCGCTGCAGACGCAGGACGGCCGCAGCGCGCAGGCGGACGCGCCGGTGCTGGTGGATGCCGGCGGCCGGGTCAGCCTGCGCAGCGATCTCGGCCCCGCGGCGATCGACGACCGCGACCTCGCCCTCTTTCTAGCCGAGCTGACGGACCCGCATGGCGGCGAGGTCGATGAGGCAGCGCTGGACGCACTGCTCGAGGGCCAGCAGCTCACAGCCCTGCGCTGGCGTGGCCTGGCGGTGAGCTTCGCGCCCGCGCACGCCGTCCCCGATCTGCTCGGTTTTCGGCGCAGTCCAGCGGCCGCCGGCTGAAGACCGGCGCCATCGGTTGACGGCGGCGAGTGGAGCGGCGTTGCGGCCTTTAAGGTGAAATTGGAACGAGAGCCCAAGAGGGCTGAAAAGGGCCAAAAAAGGGCGTTGACGCCACCCCGCGCACAGAGGCTATAATCCGCGCCCTCGTCGTTGCACACGCAGCAGCGCCGCAAACGACAACTGGAATGCCTTGGTGGTGAAATTGGTAGACACGCTATCTTGAGGGGGTAGTGGCGAAAGCCGTGCGAGTTCGAGTCTCGCCCAAGGCACCAACAGTGCGATCCATGGCGTTAGACGCCGATCGCAAAATGCAAGAAAGCCCGCCTGATGCGGGCTTTTTGCATTTCCGGTGTCCCGGCTTCAGGACGCCGTGACCGGGCGCATGCCACCTTCCGCCACGCGCCCCGTCTCAGCGCCGCGATAGCAGGCGCTGATAAGGCGCCGTGGCGCCTCCCGGGCCTCCGTCAGACGCGCTCGGTGATGAAGCGCTTCACCGCCTCGACGTCCGGCGCCATCACGTCCACGCGCTGCGGCAGCTTCTCGATGCCCTCGAGGTCGGCAGGACGCTCCGGCTCACGGCCCAGCGCCTCGACGATGGTCTCGGCAAACTTCACCGGCAGCGCGGTCTCCAGCACCAGCAGCGGCACGCCGGCGGGCACGTCGGCCGCACGCTCCCAGGCCACCTTGACGCCGTCGGCGGTGTGGGTATCGATCATCACGCCGTACTTCTCGAACACCTTGCGGATCGTCGCCAGGCGGTCGGCGTGGCTGCTTGCCCCCGACACGAAGCCGAATTCGGCGATGCGGCCGAATTCGGCCGAGCCCGACAGATCGAAGGCGCGCCCGGCATCGACCTCGGCCCACAGCGCGGCGACCTTCTGCGGATCGCGGCCGACCAGATCGAACACGAAGCGCTCGAAGTTCGAGGCCTTGGAAATGTCCATCGACGGGCTGGAGGTCACGTGGGTCTCAACGGCCTTGCGCGGGCGATAGACGCCGCTGCGGAAGAACTCGTCGAGCACGTCGTTCTCGTTGGTGGCGAGGATCAGCTTCGCCACCGGCAGCCCCATCTGGCGTGCGATGTGGCCGGCGCAGATGTTGCCGAAGTTGCCCGAGGGCACACAGAAGGCGACCTGTTCGTCGTTGGACTTCGTCGCCGCGAAGTAGCCCTTGAAGTAATAGACGATCTGCGCCGCCACCCGCGCCCAGTTGATCGAGTTGACCGCGCCGATCTTGTGCTTCGCCTTGAAGGCGTGGTCGTTGGAGACCGCCTTCACGATATCCTGGGCGTCGTCGAACATCCCGGTGACGGCGATGTTGAAGATGTTGTCGTCCTGCAGCGAGTACATCTGCGCGCGCTGGAAGGCGCTCATCTTGCCGTGCGGCGACAGCATGAACACGCGCACGCCCTGCTTGCCGCGCATCGCGTATTCGGCCGCCGAGCCGGTGTCGCCCGAGGTGGCGCCGAGGATGTTGATCGTCTCGCCCCGCCTGGCCAGCACGTACTCGAACAGGTTGCCGAGGAGCTGCATCGCCATGTCCTTGAAGGCCAGCGTCGGGCCGTTGGACAGCTCGAGCAGGCCGAAGCGCCCCGCCTCCAGCCAGTGCACCGGCGTGATGTCGCTCGCCTGGTCGCCCTCGCGGACGTGGCGATAGACCTCGGCGGTATAGGTCCGGTCGCAGATCGCCTTCAGGTCGGCGGGCGGGATGTCGGTGATGAACTTCGACAGGATGGCGAAGGCGAGCTCGGCGTAGGACAGCCCGCGCCAGGCATCGAGCTCGGCACGGCTGACCTGGGGATAGTGCTCCGGCAGGTAGAGGCCACCGTCCGGCGCGAGACCGCCGAGCAGGATGTCGCAGAATTCGGGGTTGGCGGGCTGACCGGCATGGCCGCGGGTGGAGATGTACTTCACGGAGCAGTCCTTCGGGGGATGGCGTTGGCGGGCACCCGGGCTGACGGAGCAGCCGCGGCGCAAAGGCGGGATTCTAGCGAATTCGGCCGCCGGATCGGCCGTTTCTCCGCGAACGCACGCGCCGGCTCGATACAATCGTGTTCCCAGACAACGAACGGGAGTCAGCGATGAGCCTCGGAAACATTCTCGGCCAGATCCTTCAGCAGGGCATGTCGGCTCAGGGCCGCTCGCGGCTCGACCACGCCATCGGCGCGGGCGGCATCGGCGACCTGCTTGGCGGGCTATTGGGCGGTCAGGCGGCAGGCGGCGGGGCAACGGGTGGTGGGCTGGGTGATCTGCTCGGCGCGGCACTGGACGGCCGACGCAGTGGCGCCGGAGCGGGCGCAGGCGGTCTGGGCGAGGTGCTGAGTGGCGCACTTGGCGGCGCACTGGGCGGGGGCCGCGCCGCGACTGGCGGCGGACTCGGCGACCTGCTCGGCAGCGTGCTCGGCGGGGGGCGGGCCGGCACGACAGATCGCCCCCGCGGCGGCAATGCAGGCATGGCCATTCTTGCCACCATCGCCATGGCCGCGCTCAAGAACTGGACCGACAGCCGCCGCGCACAGGGGACGGCCTCGGGCGTTGCGGGATTCGCGCCCACGGATCTCGAGCACATGACCGCGCCCGACACCGAAGCCCTCATGCTGCGCGCGATGCTGTCCGCAGCCAAGGCCGATGGCCACGTCGAGGAAGACGAGATTCAGCGCATCGTCGGCAAGATCGGCGCCGACGGACTCAGCGAAGAGGAAAGGCAGTTCCTGATCAGCGAGCTGCGCACGCCGCTCGACCTCGATGCGCTGGTCGCGGCGGTACCCAACGAGATGGTGGCCGCCGAGGTCTACACCGCATCGCTGCTCGCGATCGACCTCGACACCGAAGCCGAGATCGCCTACCTGCGCCGCTTGGCCCAAGCCCTGGGTCTGGATGGCACGACCGTGGCGCGCTTGCACCAGATCACCGGCGCGACGCGGGTCTGAACACCGACACACCGGGGGCCGAGGCGGGCCCCCCGGCCCTGCTGGCATGCGCTGCGACCGGCACGCGGCCGGCCGCAGCAGATCTCACTCGGACTCGAGGCGGAAGCCGACCTTTAGCGTCACCTGCCAGTGGGCCACCTTGCCGTCTACGAGGTGGCCGCGGGTTTCCACGACTTCGAACCAGTCCATGTGGCGGATCGTCTTCGCGGCGGTCTCGATCGCGTTGCGGATCGCGGCATCCGTGCCCTCGCGTGAGGACCCGACGATTTCCATGAGCTTGTAGGTGTGATCGGACATTTCGCTCTCCTCGATGAAGTGGGATACCGCCACGAAGCGCTCAGCCCTCGCCTGGGCCGCGGTCTTGCTCCGCGGCGTCCTGCGCGTGCTCGAATCGCCGCACCGCCGCCCGGTAGCCGCGGCTGCCGAGCACGGCGACCAGCACGAGGATGGCGATGAACACGATCAGCTTGAAGGCCATGCGATTTTGCTCCTCACCGCCTGCGGGCCGCATTGGCAGGCAGACCGCCGCAACGCGCGGCTGATTCGAGTGTAGCCGCGAAAGCAGCGCCGCGCGCGGCCGCGGCTCAACCGGCGTGGGTCTCGAGCCATTGCGCACGTTCTCGCCAGCGCTGCGCCTTGTCCGCCGCCAGCCCCTGCGCCGCGGCGATGCGGCGCAGGCTGCCCGCATCGGGGCGGTGCGCCATCACCTCGTCCCAGTAGTGGGCGAGGCTCAGCCAGGGGTTGGGCCGCACGAGCAATTCGATCGCGTCGCCCGCCGCCACCTTGCCGGGCACGCGCACGCGGTAGTACCAGCCGGTGATTCCGGCCGCCTCGACGAAGCGCGACGCGTCATCCACCTTGAGCCGGCGGTCGATCTTCCAGCACGGAGAGCGCGGCTGGCTGACCTGCACCTCGGCCTCGCCGATGCGGAAGATGTCGCCGATGCAGACCTCATGCTCGGTCATGCCGCGTGTGCTGATGTTCTCGCCGAGCACGCCGGGGGCCAAGATCCCGGCGCATTGCGGCCAGGCCTGCGCCATCACCGCGTAGTGCTCGGCCGGGTAGTGGTGCAGCGCCTTGTCGGGACCGCCGTGATGGCGCAGGTCGGCCTGCTCGTCCCCCACCAGCCCGGTCGGCGTCAGCTGCACCGGCCCCTCGACGGCGGCCTTGAAGATCCCGGTGGACTCGCCATCGGGCAACATCAGGCGCACCCGGCCGATGAAGACCTGATCAACCGTACATTCGAGCCTGTGTTCCATGACGCATCCGTCCCTGCCCGCGCAAAAGAAAAGAGGCCGTCCCTTGGCGGTGACGACCTCCCCGATGACTCAGCCTGCGATCACAGGCTTTCCATCCGCAGCTTGGTCACCCTGCCCTGCACCACCGGCAAGGCCTCGATCCTGGCGATCGCGGCATTGGCGCTGCGCTCCACCGTCTGGTGCGTGAGCAGGATGATGTCGGTGTGCGACTCGCCCTCGGCGGCTTCCTTCTGGTTCAGCGCCTCGATCGAGATGCCGCTGTCGGCCAGAATGCGGGTGATGTCGGCGAGCACGCCCGGCTTGTCCTCGACGCGCATGCGCAGATAGTAGGAGGTGACCACCTCGTCGATCGGCAGCACCGGCACATCGCGCACCTGGTCGGGCTGGAAGGCGAGGTGCGGCACGCGGTGCTCGGGGTCCGAGGTGTGCAGGCGGGTGACGTCGACCAGGTCGGCGATCACCGCCGAGGCAGTCGGCTCTGCGCCGGCGCCCTTGCCGTAGTACAGCGTGGCGCCGACGGCGTCGCCCTGCACCAGCACCGCGTTCATCGCCCCCTCGACGTTGGCGATCAGGCGCCTGGCCGGGATCAGGGTCGGATGCACGCGCAGTTCCACGCCGTTCTCGCGCCGGCGGGCGATGCCCAGCAGCTTGATGCGGTAGCCGAGCTGCTCGGCGTAGGTGATGTCCACCGAGTCGAGCTTGCTGATGCCCTCGATGTAGGCCTTGTCGAACTGCATCGGGATGCCGAAGGCGATCGCGCTCATGATCGTCGCCTTGTG
>JAREIX010000090.1 GCA_029286945.1 Thauera sp.
CCGGGTACCAGCGACGTTCGATGTCGGCGGGCTCGAAGCTCTTGGCCAGTTCCATGGTGTTCTACGCGCGTGAAGGCAAAGCGCGGATTATAGCGGATGCGCCGTGGATGCCCCGTGCGCGCGGCGCACTTCGCTTCAGGAGCGGTCGGGCGTCGCCTTCGACTTGAGATCGTCGTCGAGGAGCGTGCTGACCCGGGCCGAGAGCTCCGGCAGCAAGGTGGCTCGCAGGTGGGCGAGCATTTCTGCGTGCAGCCGCTCGCCGAGGCGTTCGAGCTCGCGGGCGAGCACCTGCTGGAACTCGACGGCGACCCAGTCGGCCACCTCGCGCGCGATCTCGGTGTCGAGCTGAACGAGCTTCTCGGCCAGGTGCTGGGCGAGGGCGGCCTGCTGTGCCGGAGCGGACTGCTGTGCGGCAGGTGTTTCGGGTTCGACGGCGGCTAGGTCGGCAAGCATCGGCGAGGGCGCGGACACCGATGCGAGTGCGGCGGGCGGTCTGGGCTCTGACCAGCCTGGCGGCAGATCCAGATCGTCGACGATCTCGGTCAGGATCGGCAGATCGTCGTCGTCGAAGGCGGGGCCGGGGTCATGGCCGCCTGCCAGCGGCTGTGGCCTGGCCTCGGTCTGGCCGCGGTGGCGCCGCAGCAGCGCGTCGGCCTGGTCGAGCAGGTCGTCGGCGCGCTCGAGATCCTCGTCCCGCGATGGTGGAGGCCAGTCGTTCATAGCGCCACCCTGCGTTCGGCGTCGAACGCCTTGAGTTCATAGCCGCGTTGGCGGTAGGCCGCCCAGCGCTGGCGCGCGGCGTGCTTCTCGGCGTCGTCCTGGCCGACGATCTCGATCAGCATGCGAAAGTCCTCGAGTTGCGGCGGCGGGCCATCGGCGAGGTTGAACAGCAGGTCGGTGTGGGGCCAGCGGCTGTCGTCACCGGAGGCGGCGAGCACGACCGGCGTCTCCGCGGCGAGCGCCGAGTCGATGGCCACGTGCGGGATGAAGCTCAGCGGCTCGGCGGTCCACAGGGACTGGTCGAGCCGCTTGAGTTGGGCGGGATCGGCGCAGCGGATCGCAATCCTGCGCCCGCGCTGGTGCGCGCCGGCGACCAGCTCGCGGGTGAGCGCGAGCCGGTCGGGCGTGTTGTGATAGAACTGCACGCGCGGCGCCATCTGGCCTGTGATCCCTGGGGCCGCGCGCGCTCAGTCGGCGCCGAGCGCGCGGCCGATCAGGAACGAAGACAGCAGCGGTACCGGGCGGCCGGTCGCGCCCTTGGCGTCGCCCGACACCCAGGCGGTGCCGGCGATGTCCAGGTGCGCCCACTTGTAGGCCTTGGTGAAGCGCGACAGGAAGCAGGCGGCGGTGATGGTGCCGGCGTAGCGTCCGCCGATGTTGCCCATGTCGGCAAAGTTGCTCTTGAGCAGCTCCTGGTACTCGTCCCACAGCGGCAGTTGCCAGGCGCGGTCGCCCGACTCGGTGCCGCGGCGCAGGATCTCGGCGGCGAGCGCGTCGTCGTTGGCGAGCAGCCCGCTCGGGATCTTGCCGAGCGCGATCACGCAGGCACCGGTGAGGGTGGCGATGTCGATCACGCACTCGGGCTTGAAGCGCTCGGCGTAGGTCAGCGCATCGCACAGGATCAGCCGGCCTTCGGCGTCGGTGTTGAGCACCTCGATGGTCTGGCCCGACATCGAGGTGACGACGTCGCCCGGCTTGGTGGCGCCGCCGCCGGGCATGTTCTCGGTGGTGGGGATGAGGCCGACGAGGTTGATCGGCAAGCCCATGTGCGCGACCGCCTTGAAGGTGCCGAGCACGCTCGCGGCGCCGCACATGTCGAATTTCATCTCGTCCATCTCGGCCGCCGGCTTGAGCGAGATGCCGCCGGTGTCGAAGGTGATGCCCTTGCCGACCAGCACGACCGGCTTCGCCTTCGCCTTGCCGCCCTTGTAGTGCATGACGATGAACTTGGGCGGCTGGTGCGAGCCGCGCGCCACCGACAGGAAGGAGCCCATGCCGAGCTTTTCCATGTCCTCGCGCTCGAGCACCTCGACCTCGAACTTGTACTGCTTGCCCAGCGCCTCGGCGGTTTCGGCGAGGTGGGTGGGCGTGCAGATGTTTCCGGGCAGGTTGCCGAGGTCCTTGGCGAGCGCCATGCCGGTGGCGATGGCGTGGCCCTGCAGCACGGCAGTGTCGAGCTCGGCGGTGAGCTCGCTGGAGACGAGCAGGGCGAGCTTCTTCGCACCGCGGTGCTTCTTGTCCTTCTTGTCCCTGTCCGATTTGAGGGCGTCGAACCGGTAGCCGCCGTCGGCCAGGATGCGGGCGGCCTGCTGCAGGCGCCAGGGCAGGGCACGCTTGTCGAGCTCGACATCGGCCAGGGCGACCACGGCGTCCTTGGCCGGGGTGGCGGCGAGCGCCTTGGCCGCGGCGCCGAGCGCATCGCGCCAGGCCTTGTCGCCGAGCTCGTCTTCCTTGCCGAGGCTGACGAGCAGCACCCTTTCCGCCTGGACCCCGGGCAGCTCGGGCAGCAGCAGCGTCGAACCCGCCTTTTCCTCGAGATCGCCGCGCTTGATCAGGCTGGCGATGCGGCCTTCGGCGGCGCCATCGGCCGCTGCGCTGAGCGCCGGCAGCTTGCCGCCAGCGAAGGCGCCGAGCACCAGCAGGCCGGTCTTGAGCTTCGCCGGGCTGCCGGTCTTTATGGTAAATTCCATCCGCTTTTTCCTTGTAAAGACGCTTGGTTCGGACTGCCGAAGATTATGGCCCGTACGCAAGTCGAGCGTCAAAACCGCTTTCCATCGATCCCGCGCCCTGGGCGCGGCTTCGCATCCTGTCTTTTTCCGGCTCTCGACGATTCGCCCGATGATCTTCCGGCGTGCGCTGCAAAGGGAATTCGCGCAGACGGCGGCCGCAGTGTTCGTGGCGCTGTTCGCGATCCTGATCTCCACCGTGCTCATCCGCCTGCTCGGCCAGGCGGCGGGCGGGCGCGTGCCGGCCGATGCGGTCGCGGCGCTGATCGGCTTCGGCGCGCTCGCGCAGTTGCCGACGGTGCTGACGCTGACGCTCTTCATCGCCATCCTGGTGTCGCTGTCGCGCAGCTACCGCGATTCGGAGATGGTGGTGTGGTTCGCCGCCGGCGTGCCCCTGACCGCGTGGATCCGCCCGGTGCTGGTCTTCGCCGTGCCGCTGGTGGTGGTGGTCGGCGCGGGTTCGCTCTGGCTGTCGCCGTGGTCGCAGCTCAAGAGCGCGGAGTACCGCGAGCGGCTGGACAGCCGTGACGACACGCATCGCGTGGCACCCGGCGTGTTCCGCGAGTCGTCGGGGGCGCAGCGCGTGTTCTTCGTCGAGATCGGCGCGGGCGAGGACGGGCGCGTGCGCAACGTCTTCGTCAGCGAGCAGACGCGCGGCGGCGACCTGGTGGTGATCGTGTCGGCCGAAGGCTATCTGCGCACCGACGCGGAGGGGCGCCGCTTCGTCGTGCTGGAAAAGGGTCGCCGCTACGACGGCAAGCCCGGCACGCCCGAGTACCGCGTGATGGAGTTCGAGCGCTACGAGGTGCTGGTCGAGCAGAAGCAGGTGGTGACGCAGCAGGCGCGCGTGCGTGCGCTGCCGACCGAGGTGCTGCTGGCCAATCCGGACAAGCGCAGCCTGGGCGAGCTGGCCGGGCGCTTCGGCATGCCACTGGTGGCGCTGCTGCTGGCGTTGATGGCCATCCCGCTGTCCTTCGTCAATCCGCGTGCGGGGCGGGCCAACAACATGCTCGTGGCGCTCCTCGTCTATCTGCTCTACAGCAACGCGATCTCGGTGTTCCAGTCCTGGGTCACGCAGGGCAAGCTCGGCTTCTTCCTCGGTCTGCTGCTGCCGCATCTCGTCGTGCTGCTGGCGCTCGGGCTGATGTTCCACAAGCGACTGGCGGTGTCGCCGTTCTGGCGGAGGCGCGCATGAGCGCGGTGCTGTTGCGCTACCTCGCGCGCGAGATCCTTGCCGCCACCGCGCTGGTGCTGGTGGCCTTCCTCGGCCTGTTCGCGTTCTTCGACTTCATCAACGAGCTCGAGGACGTCGGCAAGGGCGGCTACACGCTCTACCAGGCGGTGGTCTATGTCGGTCTGACGCTGCCTGCGCGGGTCTACGAGCTGATGCCGATCGCGGTGCTGATCGGCACGCTGTACGCGCTGGCGACGCTGGCGAAGAACTCCGAGATCACGGTGATGCGGGCCTCGGGGATGTCGAACGCGGCGCTCATGGGCTCGCTGGGCCTGATCGGCGCGGTCTTCGTGACCCTGATCTTCGCGATCGGCGAGTACGTCGCGCCGCCGGCCGAGACTGCGGCCGAGGAGTGGAAGCTCACCGCGACCAAGGCCACCGTGTCGCAGCAGCTGCGCTCGGGCCTGTGGGTCAAGGACGGCCGGCTGGTGATCAACGTGCGCACGCTGATGCCCGACCGCACGATGCGCAACGCCCGCGTCTACGCCTTCGACGAGAACTATGCGCTGCTGTCGATCAGCGAAGCCGCGCGCGGGGAGTTCGACGGCGAAGGTGAGTGGCGGCTGCTCGAAGTGCGGCGGACGAGCTTCCTCGCCGACCGCACGACGGTCGAGCGCCTGCCCGAGATCCGCTGGCGCTCGGACCTGACGCCGGAGGTGCTCGGCGTGCTGATGGTGTCGCCCGAGCACATGCCCTTCGCCAAGCTGTGGACCTACATCAACCACCTGCGCGAGAACAACCAGAACGCCGACCGCTTCGAGATCGCGCTCTGGAAGAAGCTGATCTACCCGTTCGCGGCGCTGGTGATGATGGCGCTGGCGATGCCCTTCGGCTTCATCCACGACCGCATGGGTGGCGCGAGTGCGCGCATCTTCATGGGCGTGATGCTGGGCGTCGCCTTCCACCTGCTCAACGGGCTGTTCTCCAACCTCGGCATGATCAACGCCTGGCCGCCGTTCATGGCCGCGCTGACGCCGAGCCTGATCTTCCTCGCGGCCGCCTTCGGCCTGATGCGCTGGGTCGAGCGGCGCTGAAGGCTGCGCGGCGCCTGCCATCGCGGCCGCGCCGGCCGGTGAACGAAAAAACGGGCCCGAAGGCCCGTTTCCCATGAAGTGAGCGCGCGCGGCGATCAGCCTTCCTGTTGCTGCTGCTGGGCAGCACGCTTGGCAGCGGCGGCCTTGTAGTCCAGCTTTTCCTTGATACGTGCCGACTTGCCCGAACGCTGGCGCAGGTAGTACAGCTTGGCGCGGCGGACGTCACCGCGGCGCTTCACTTCGACGCCGGCCACCAGCGGCGAGTAGGTCTGGAACGTACGCTCGACACCTTCGCCCGAGGAGATCTTGCGGACGATGAAGGAGGAGTTCAGGCCACGGTTGCGCTTGGCGATCACAACGCCTTCGTAGGCCTGCAGACGCTCGCGGTTACCTTCCTTGACCTTCACCTGGACGATCACGGTGTCGCCGGGACCGAATTCGGGGATGGTCTTGCCTTCGGAAACGCGGGCGATCTCTTCCTGCTCGAGTTGCTGAATCAGGTTCATTGGACTAACTCCATCGATGTTATCGGCCTTTGCCTGAGGCTTCGGCCTGGCAGCAGAGCAGGTCGCAACCTGATGCCTGCCGTTTGTGATCGGGCCTTCAGGCGCCCTGCGCAGGCAGTGCGTCTTCAGCCCCGGCTTGCTCCTGCCTGAATTCCTCAAGCAGTTTCAATTCGGTCTTGCTCAGACTGCGCGCGGCCAGCAGATCGGGCCGGCGCAGCCAGGTGCGGCCAAGCGACTGCTTCAGCCGCCAGCGGCGAATCGCCGCATGATTGCCCGACAGCAGCACCTCGGGCACGCGTTCGTTCTCGTACACTTCTGGCCGCGTGTAGTGCGGACAGTCCAGCAGGCCGTCGGCGAAGGAGTCTTCCTGCGCCGAACCGGCGGTATTCAGTGCGCCGGGCAACTGGCGCACGATCGCGTCGAGCAGCACCATCGCCGGCAACTCGCCGCCCGACAGCACGAAGTCGCCGAGCGACAGTTCCTCGTCGACCTCGCGGTCGATCAGGCGCTGGTCGACGCCTTCATAGCGGCCGCACAGCAGCACCAGGCCGGGTTCGGCCGCCAGCTCCATCACCACCGACTGGTCCAGCCTGCGCCCCTGGGGCGACAGGTAGATCACCCGGCCACCGCGTCCGGTTGCCGCCTGCTGTGCGGCGCGTGCGGACGCGATCGACTGCATCAGCGGTTCGGCCAGCATCACCATGCCCGGCCCGCCGCCGTAGGGGCGGTCATCCACCGTGCGATGCGGGTCGCTGGTGAAGTCGCGCGGGTTGTGGAACCCGAGCGCGTACAGCCCGCGCTCCGCCGCCCGTCGCGTGATGCCGCTGCCGGTGAGCGCGGCGAACATCTCCGGGAACAGGGTGATCACGTCGTAGCGACGCAACCCTGCCCCGATCGGTGCTGCCGTCCCGTCCTGCATGCTGGCTGCGGGTGCGTGCGGACTCACCGACCGCTCACGATCCCGCGTCACCAGTCTTTCTGCCAGCTCACCCGGATGCGGCGGGCGGGCAGGTCTACATCGAGCACGTACGCGGCGACGAAGGGAATGAGCCGTTCCTGCGCATCACCGCCGCTTCCGTCCTGCACCTGAAGCACGTCGTGGGCGCCGGTAGACAACAGGCCGCTGACCGTGCCGAGCACCTCGTCGGCGTCGTTGATCACCGTCAGGCCGACCAGATCGCCCCAGTAGTACTCTCCCTCGTCCGGCTTCGGCAGCGCCTCGCGTGGCGCGGCGATGAAGTAGCCGTCGATGGCTTCCGCGGTGTTGCGGTCCGGCACTTCTTCCAGTGCGGCCACGAGACTCTTGCCGTGGGGGCGGCAGGCCTTGAGCGTGACCTGCTTCCACTGCGCATCCGGTGCGTTGTCGTCCTTGCACAACCACCAGTGCGACATCTTGCGCCACGAGGCCGGGTCGTCACCGAAGGGATGGATCTTGACCCAGCCCTGAACGCCAAAAGGGGCGACGATGCGCCCCAGTACGATCATGCGTCGTTCCGCCGCAGATCGATGTCGATCAGGCAGCAGCCTTGGAGGCCTGCTTGACCAGACGGGCAACGGTCGGCGACAGCTGGGCGCCGTTCTGCTCCCAGTAGGCCAGACGCTCGGTGTTGACCACCAGGCCCTTCTCGGCGCCGGAAGCGATCGGGTTGTAGTAGCCGACGCGCTCGATGAAACGACCGTCACGGCGATTGCGGGAATCGGCGACGACCATGTTGAAGAAAGGGCGCTTTTTGGCGCCACCACGGGCAAGGCGAATGACGACCATCTGATTTTCCTGATCGGTAGATGCGAAAAGCCGTGGAGTATAGGCTAAGTGAGGCGCCTGAGCAAGGCTCGGGGCCGGTTTGTCGTCATCCGGCGCCATGCTCCGGATTGGCAGCCGGCGGCGCGCTGAGCCGCGCGTGTGCCCGGAGGGACGTGCGCGAAGTGCCCGGCATCGGCGGCCGAGGCGCTAGAATGCGGGGCGCCCACCTCCCACATTCGCCAGCCAGCCTGCCACATGGAAGCCTCCTCCGCACTCACCGAAGACGAGCGAGTCCTGATCGCCTGGCTGGAAGCCGAGCCCGCAGCCTCGGTCGCGGACGACCTGGCCGCGTTTCGCGCACGCCTGGGCGCAGGGGGGGCGGCTGCGTTGGCAGTGCTCGATGCAGCCTCCGCGCGCCTGCTCGACATGGCCGAGCGCATGCGCGCCCATCTGCTGGCCTTGCAGCTGCCCGTGCCGGCGGATCAGTACGAGCTTGCCGAGCGCCTGTGCGGTGCGCTGCTCGATGTCGCGGCGCGTTTCGACGAACGCGCCGGCGAGCCGGGGCGGGCGGGCGTGGAGCGCGCGGCGCTATCGTTGAGCGGCCTGGACTTGCTCACCGAGGTGTTCGTGCTGTCCAGTCTCGTCGCGGCGCCGGCGCCGGCGGGGAGCTGGCGGGTGGCGCATCGGCTGGCGCGGAGCGCGGACGTGTTGCGTGCCGCGCCCGATGAGCCGGCGCGTTGCGCCTATCTGCGCATCGTCGCGATCGCGACCGCCCAGCCCGAGGGCCTCACCGGGCGTGAGCTCGCGTGGGCGTTCCAGTTCCTCGACGCCCGGGTGCTCGGCGCGGCCGGTTTCGACGACGGGGCGCCGGACGGCGGCGCCGCCGCATGGTGGATCGACCCGACGGCCGATCAGGTGCCACAGGCCGTGGCGCGGACGTCCGCGCCCGAGCCGTTGGTTCAGGCGCGGCGGCTGTGGTCGTTCAACCCGAGGCCGATGGCGCAGAAGCTCGGCGAATGCCTGGAATGGGTCACGGCCCACATGACCGCCGCCGAGCTGGCGGGCATGCAGTGCGAGGTCGAGCCGCTGGCGGCGGACGAGGCGGGCTTCCCGGCCGGGCTGTCGCCGCTCGAGACGCTCGCCCTGCTGCGCCGCCTGCGCGGCTACTGGATGGCGACGCCGGTGCGGGAGCAGCCGCGGCGGCAGAGCCAGTACGCGGTCCAGGTGTGCATCGGTCTCGGTACGATCTGGGAGCTGGGCCAACAGGGGCGCAGCAGCCCCGGGCAGGTGCGGGAGTGGGTGGTGTTGAACGAGAGCCCGGGCGGCCTCGCGGTGATGAGCGTCGCCGGTGCGCCGGGCAATGTGGAAGCCGGCGCTGCGCTGGCCTTGCGACGGGATCCGGAACAGGCCTGGTCGGTGTGCATCGTGCGCTGGGTGCGCAGCGAGCTGCCGGGCCAGATCGAGCTCGGCCTGCAGCTCATCGGGACCAGCTTCCAGGCGGTGAAGGTCGGCTTCCGTGGACGGGCGGCGCAGGAGATGGCGCCTGCGCTCGCGCTGCCGGTGATGGAGCCGGTGCGGCGCCATCCGGCGATGCTGGCGCCGGCCGGCACCTATGCCTCGCGCCGCTTCGTGTTCGTGCGCGACGGCAAGGGCGTGTATGTGGCGCAGGCGCGCGCCCTCGGCCTCGACATGCAGACGCCCGGGGTGGAACTCTTCCAGTACGAGATCGATCCTTATCCGATCTGAAGCAGTCGCGGACCCGGGCGGGCTCGGCCGGGCGGGTATAATCCGCGGCCCTCGACCGGAGTGCCCCTGTCCATGCACGAAATCCTCGTCCTCTACTACAGCCACCGCGGCTCGGTGCGCGCGCTCGCCGAGCAGGTGGCGGCCGGCATTCATCAGGTGCCGGGTGCGATCGCGCGCGTGCGCACCGTGCCGCGGGTGTCGACCGTCTGCGAGGCGGTGGAGGACGAGATTCCCGCCGACGGTCCGCCCTACGTGGAGCTGCAGGACCTCGAGCAATGCATCGGGCTGGCGCTCGGCAGTCCGACGCGCTTCGGCAACATGGCGGCGCCGATGAAGTACTTCCTCGATGGGCTTGCGGGCGCCTGGGTCAATGGCGTGCTCGCGGGCAAGCCCGGGTGCGTGTTCACCTCGTCGGCGAGCCAGCATGGCGGGCAGGAGAGCACCTTGCTGAGCATGATGATCCCGCTCTTCCATCACGGCATGCTGTTGCTCGGCCTGCCCTACGGCGAGCCTGCGCTCAACCGGACGCGTTCCGGGGGGACGCCTTATGGCGCCAGCCATGTCGCAGGGGTGGGCGGTGAGGCGGTGCTGACCGAGGATGAGCGCGAACTGGCACGGGCGCAGGGCAGGCGCCTCGCCGAGGTCGCGCTGAAACTGGCGGGGTCGAGATGAGCGCGCAAGTCCTGGTGCGGATTTCCAGCGTGGCGCTGCTGGCGCTGATCGTGCTGTGCGTGGTGTGGGAGGGCTGGCTGGCGCCGCTGCGTCCGGGCGGGTCGTGGATGATCCTGAAGGCCTTGCCCTTGCTGCCGGCGGTGTTCGGCGTGCTGCGCGGGCGGCGCTACACCTCGCAGTGGCTGTCGATGCTGTCGCTGCTGTACCTCACCGAGGGTGTGCTGCGGGCGAGCGACCCGGGCCTGACCGGCGTGTTCGCGCTGATCGAGGCGGCGCTGGCGGTCACGCTGTTCATGAGCACCATGCTGCACGCGCGCGCGACGGCGCCGGCGCGCGCGCAGGGGCCGGAGGCGTAAGCAGCCCGTGCCGCTTCAAACCTGCGGATTGAGCCGCTCGGCGCCGGTGTGCAGCTTGTTCAGCGCGTTGAGGTAGGCCTTGGCGGAGGCGACGATGATGTCGGTGTCCGCCCCCTGGCCGTCCATGACCCGGCCGTCGCGCGACAGGCGCACGGTGACTTCGCCCTGGGCGTCGGTGCCGGTGGTGATCGCGTTCACCGAGTAGAGCAGCAGCTGGCTGCCGCTTCCCGCGACTGATTCGATCGCCTTGAAGGCGGCATCCACCGGACCCGAGCCTTCGGCGCGCGCATGGGACTCGGTGCCGCCGACCGACAGCGTGATCTCGGCCACCGGGGTCTCGCCGGTCTCGGAGTGGAAGCGGGTGGAGACGAGACGGTACTGCTCATGGGCGGGGGTCACGGCTTCGTCGCGCATCAGCGCGGTGAGGTCCTCGTCGAAGATCTCCTGCTTCTTGTCGGCAAGCTCCTTGAAGCGTGCAAAGGCCTGGTTGAGGTGCTCCTCGCTCTCGATGTCGATGCCGAGCTCCTGGAGACGGGCGCGGAAGGCGTTGCGGCCGGAGAGCTTGCCGAGCACGAGCTTGTTGGCGCCCCAGCCGACGTCCTCGGCACGCATGATCTCGTAGGTCTCGCGGTGCTTGAGCACGCCGTCCTGGTGGATGCCGGACTCGTGGGCGAAGGCGTTGGCGCCGACGATGGCCTTGTTGGGCTGCACCGGGTAGCCCGTGATCTGCGACACCAGCTTGGAGGCGGGCACGATCTGCGTGGCGTCGATGCCGGTCTCGACCGGGAAGATGTCGGCGCGGGTGCGCACCGCCATCACGATCTCCTCGAGCGAAGCGTTGCCGGCGCGCTCACCCAGACCGTTGATGGTGCATTCGACCTGGCGGGCGCCGGCGCGCACGGCGGCAAGCGAGTTGGCGACCGCGAGGCCGAGGTCGTTGTGGCAGTGCACCGACCACACCACCTTGTCGGAATTGGGTACGCGCTCGATCAGCGTGCGCACGGTGGCGGCGAACTGCTCGGGCACGTTGTAGCCGACGGTGTCGGGCACGTTGATGGTCTTCGCGCCGGCCTTGATCACCGCCTCGAAGATGCGCACCAGGAAGTCGATCTCGGAGCGGCCGGCGTCCTCGGCGGAGAACTCGACGTCGTCGGTGTACTCGCGCGCCCAGCCGATCGCCTTGACCGCCTGCTCGACGACCTGGTCGGGCGTCATGCGCAGCTTCTTCTCCATGTGGATCGGGCTGGTGGCGATGAAG
>JAREIX010000091.1 GCA_029286945.1 Thauera sp.
GAGACCCGCCACCGCGTGCAGGGCAGCCAGCGCCTGCCCGCGAGCGCCTGGGTCGACCGCCTCGACGACGCCCTGGCCTGGATCGGCAAGCGCGCCGAGCACGCGCGCTTCCGCGCGCTGCACGACGAGACCGCGACGCGCCAGCCCCTGCTGCTGCCCTGGCTGGCGAAGCGCCCGCTGCGCGCGCTGGAGCTCGCCGCCGACTGGTCGCGCCTGCTCGACGTGGTCGCCTGGCTGCAGGCCCACCCGCGGCCGGGCATGTATCTGCGCCAGGTCGACCTGCCCGGCATCCACACCAAGTTCATCGAATCCCAGCGTGGCGTGCTCGCCGAACTGCTCGAGCTCGCCCTGCCCGCGGCGGCGATCGACCCGGCGCGCACCGGCGCGCAGCGGTTCGCCGCCCGCTACGGCTTCCTCGACAAGCCCGTGCTGCTGCGCTTGCGCGTGCTCGACCCGGCACTGCACCTGCTGCCCGGCGCGCCCTGCCCCGACCTCGCTCTCGACGCCGACAGCTTCGCCCGCCTGCGACTCGACGTGGCGCGCATCTTCATCACCGAGAACGAGACCAACTTCCTCGCCTTCCCGCCCGTCGACAAGGCCATCGTGATCTTCGGCGCCGGCTACGGCTGGGAGGCCCTCGCGCGCGCCCAGTGGCTGCAGCGCTGCCCGATCCACTACTGGGGCGACATCGACACCAACGGCTTCGCCATCCTCGCCCAGCTGCGCGCCCGCTTCGCCCACGTCGAATCCTTTCTGATGGACCGCGCCACACTGCTCGCGCATGAGTCCCTGTGGGGCCGGGAAGACAGGCCGCGCGCGGCCGATTCATCCCGGCTCACGCCCGACGAACGCAGCCTGTACGAGGACCTGCGCGACCACCGTATCCGTCCGTCGCTGCGCCTGGAGCAGGAATACATCGGCTTCGGCCGGCTGGAGGAGACCTTGAAACTCATCCACGCGCGGGCCGATTCTCGACGCCTTGGCGGTTGATTTCCGGCCGCTCGCGGACTACGCATCAGACACCACGAACAAGGAGGACAGAGTGGACTTCATGACCGGACTCGAGCGCCGCACCATCAAGGCGAACGGCATCAGGATCAACCTGTGGATCGGCGGCAACGGCCCGCCCGTGCTGCTCCTTCACGGCTGGCCGCAGACCGCGCAGCTCTGGCACAAGATCGCGCCACAGCTCACCGCGCACTACACCGTCGTCTGCCCCGACCTGCGCGGCTACGGCGACAGCGACAAGCCGCGCGACGGCTACGACAAGAAGACCATGGCGCGCGACATGCACGAGCTGATGCGCGCGCTGGGGCATGAGCGCTATGCGCTGATCGGCCACGATCGCGGCGGACGCGTGGGGCACCGCCAGGCGCTCGACTACCCCGATGCCGTCACCCGGCTGTGCGTGCTCGACATCGTGCCCACCCACACCGTGTTCTCGCGGACCGAACGCCACCTGGCCGCCGCCTACTGGCACTGGTTCTTCTTCCAGGCGCCCGACCTGCCCGAAGTGATGATCTCCGCCGCGCCCGAGGCCTTCCTGCGCCACGTGTTCCGCGCGCTGTCCTTCCGTGTCGGCGCGATCGAGGAGCCCCTGATCCAGGAATACCTGCGCGCCTTCACCCTGCCCGGCACCATCCGCGCCACGCTCGAGGACTACCGCGCCGCGGCGACGCGCGATTTCGAGGACGACAGCCGCGACCTCGCGCTGCGCGTCCGCTGCCCGCTGCTCGCAATCTGGGGCGAGTTCGGCAAGATGCACGACCTCTTCGACGTGCTCGCGACCTGGCGGGATAAGGCCGACGTCGTCAGCGGGCATGCGCTACCTTGCGGCCACTTCATCCCCGAAGAGGCGCCCGACGAACTGCTCGCCGACCTGCAGGCCTTCCTGCGCCGGTGAGCGGCGTACGGCGCCGCCTGCAAGTTTCGTGCAGCCATGCACCGACGTCGCCGCAGATGCCGGGACGCGCGTGGGCGTGCGCTCGGCCGGCCGCAGCAACGGAAAGTTCACCCGAACTGAGTTATATTGCGACGCAACAAACTCAGGCTAAAGGACCCTCCTCATGGCTCGCACCACCCCCTCCTTCTTCCGCCGCATCGGCCTCGCCTTCTCCGTGCTGTTCAACGCCGAACGCGCCGCACAACTGCAGCATGACGAAGCTGAAGACGAGCAGCCCGCAGCCGACGCATCCATCGCACCCGCCGCCGAGCCCCAGCCCGTCATCCTCCGCGAAACCACCCCCGAGGCCGCCCTGCAGCTCCTCGGCCTGCTGCAGCGCGAAGCGCGCTTCATCGACTTCGTGCAGGAAGACGTCGCCGCCTATTCCGATGCCGACATCGGCGCCGCTGCGCGCGTGGTGCATGAAGGCTGCCGCAAGGTGCTGGGCGAGCACTTCAGCATCGAGCCGGTGCGTGCTGAGTCCGAAGGCAGCCGCATCACCCTGGCCGAAGGCTTCGACGCCGCCGCCGTGCGCCTCACCGGCAAGGTGGTCGGCAAGCCGCCCTTCACCGGCAGCCTCGGCCACCGCGGCTGGCGCGTCACCGACACCCGCCTGCCCAAGCTCGCCGACGGCCACGACGCCAGCGTGATCGCCCAGGCGGAGGTGGAGCTGTGAGCGCCCCCGCCCGGCCGCCCGAAGGGGGCGCTCATCCTCCCTCGGGGAGGATGTCGCGTAGCGACAGGAGGGTCGTCCAATGAGCACCGCCCGCTACGCCATCGGCATCGACCTCGGCACCACCCACTGCGCGCTGTCCTACGTCGACCTCGAAGCCAGCGACGGCGAGGCCGCCGCGCAGCAGGTGCTGCACATTCCCCAGCTCACCGGCCCCGGCAGCGTCGAGGACCGTGCGCTGCTCCCGTCCTTCCTCTATCTGCCGCACGCCGACGAGCTCACCGCCGGCGACCTGAGCCTGCCGTGGACCGCGGCGCAGGACTACGCTGTCGGCGAATTCGCGCGCAGCCGCGGCGCGGCCACGCCGATCCGCCTGGTCGCCAGCGCCAAGAGCTGGCTGTGCCACGCGGGCGTGGATCGCCGCGCCGACATCCTGCCCGCCGAGGCGCCGGACGAGGTGGCGCGCATCTCGCCGCTGACCGCCTCGGTGCGCTACCTGTCGCACCTGCGCGCAGCGTGGAACGCCGCCCATCCGGATTCGCCCTTCGACGCCCAGGACATCACCGTCACCATCCCGGCCTCGTTCGACCCCGCGGCGCGCGAGCTGACCGCCGAGGCCGCGCAGGCTGCGGGCTATCCGCACATCACCCTGCTCGAGGAGCCGCAGGCCGCGCTCTACAGCTGGATCCAGCGCAGCGCCGGGCAGTGGCGCAAGGAGGTCAAGCGCGGCGACCTGATCCTGGTGATCGACGTCGGCGGCGGCACCACCGACCTGTCGCTGATCGCCGTGCTGGAGCGCGACGGCAATCTGGAACTGCACCGCGTCGCAGTCGGCGAGCACATCCTGCTCGGCGGCGACAACATGGACCTCGCGCTCGCCTACGCCGTCACCCGCAAGCTGGCGGCGCAGGGCACGCGGCTCGACCCGTGGCAGACGCGCGCGCTCGCCCACGCCTGCCGTGCGGCCAAGGAAGCGCTGCTCAGCGACCCCACGCTCGACACTGTGCCGGTGGTGGTGCCGAGCCGCGGCTCGAAGCTGATCGGCGGCTCGATCCGCACCGAGGTCAGCCGCGACGAACTCGGCGCGACGCTGGTCGAGGGCTTCTTCCCCGAAGTCGCGGTGACTGAGCAACCGATCAGCCGAGCCCGCGGCGCGCTCACCCAGCTCGGCCTGCCTTATGCGCAGGATGCGGCGATCACCCGCCACCTGGCCGCCTTCCTCACCCGCCAGCTCGGCGCCACGGCGGAGCTCGACGGCTTTGCCGAGCAGCCCGCCGACAGCCAGTTCCTGCACCCCACCGCGGTGCTGTTCAACGGCGGCGTGCTCAAGTCCGAACTGATCTCCGCGCGCGTGCTGGACCTCCTCAACACCTGGCTCGAAGCCGACGGCGCCCCGCCCGCGCGGCTGCTGGGCGGCGCCGACCTCGACCTCGCGGTGGCGCGCGGCGCGGCCTATTACGGCTACGTGCGTCGCGGCCGCGGCGTGCGCATCCGCGGCGGCACCGCACGCGCCTACTACGTGGGCGTGGAATCGGCCATGCCCGCCATCCCCGGCATGGAGCCGCCGCTCGAAGCCCTGTGCCTCGCCCCCTTCGGCATGGAAGAAGGCAGCGAAGCCGCGCTGCCCGCGCAGGAGTTCGGCCTGGTGGTGGGCGAGCCGGTGCGCTTCCGCTTCTTCGGTTCCTCGGTGCGCCGCCAGGACGAGGTCGGCACCCTGCTCGACTTCTGGACCGATGACGAGCTGCAGGAACTCGAAGAGATCGAGGCCACGCTGCCCGCCGAAGGCCGCCGCCCGGGCGACATCGTGCGCGTGAAGCTGCACGCGCGCGTCACCGAGACCGGCACGCTCGAGCTCGAGGCCCTGCCGGTGGACGGCAGCGCGCGCTGGAAGGTGCAGTTCGACGTGCGCGGCGATGGAAGCGCCGCGGGCGACGACGCGCAGGCCGGTGTCACCGCCGACTAAGGCGCCCGCCGCCGTGGCGCGCTACACCGTCGGCATCGACCTCGGCACCAGCAACACCGTCGTCGCCTTCTCCGCCGAGGGCGACGACCGCATCCAGTTGTTCGAGATCGACCAGCTCGTCGGCCGCGGCGAGCTGGCCGCCCGGCCGTTGCTGCCGTCGCTGCGCTACCACCCCGCCGACGGCGAGCTAGACCCCGCCAGCCTGCGCCTGCCGTGGCCGAACGCACCGCTCGCCGGCGTGCCGCCCGCGGTGATCGGCAGCTTCGCGCGCGAGCTCGGCGCGCAGGTGCCGGGGCGCGCGGTGGCCAGCGCCAAGAGCTGGCTGTCGCACGCCGGCGTCGACCGCAACGCCGCCATCCTGCCCTGGGGCGCGGCCGAAGACGTGGCCAAGGTGTCGCCGGTGGTGGCGAGCGCGAGCTACCTCGCCCAAGTGCGCGCAGCGTGGAACGCGCATCACCCCCACGCGCCGCTCGAAGCGCAGGACATCGTGCTCACCGTGCCGGCGTCCTTCGACGAGGGCGCCCGCGCGCTCACCGTCGAGGCCGCGCGCCTGGCCGGGCTGCCCCGCCTGCGCCTGCTCGAGGAGCCGCAGGCCGCCTTCCACGACTGGCTGTTCCGCCATCGCGAGCGCCTTGCGGACGAGCTCGCCGGATCGCGCCTGGTGCTGGTGTGCGACGTCGGCGGCGGCACCACCGACCTCACGCTGATCCAGGTCGAGCCCGCCGCAGACGGCAGCGGCCCGCCACGCCTGACCCGCATCGGCGTCGGCGACCACCTGATGCTGGGCGGCGACAACATGGACCTGGCGCTCGCCCATCTGGTCGAGCAACGTCTGGGCACGAGCGGTGAGGGCAGGGCAGAGCGCCTGTCCGCCGCGCGCCTGTCGCAACTGGTGCAGCGCTGCCGGGTGGCCAAGGAGCAATTGCTGGCGGCGGATGCGCCCGACAAGGTCACGGTCACGCTGCTCGGCGCCGGCTCGCGCCTCATCGGCGGCGCACGCTCCGTGGATCTCGGCCGCGACGAGGTCGAACGCCTGATCGTCGACGGCTTCCTGCCGCTCGCCGGGCCGAACGAACTGCCACAGCGTCGCCGCGCCGCGATCGTCGAGTTCGGCCTGCCCTATCCCGCCGACCCGGCGATCAGCCGCCATCTGGCCGCCTTCCTGCAGCGTCACGCCAAGGTCGCGCGCGCCGCGCTCGGCCTGCCTGCGGGGGCAGACGCCGACGCAGGCGCGAACGCCAAGGCAGACATCACCGCCACGGACGGCGCCGACACCCCACGCGCCATACCCGACACCCTGCTCCTTAACGGCGGTGTGTTCCGCGCCAATGCGCTGTCCGCGCGCCTCGAGACCCTGCTCACGCAGTGGCGCGGCGCCCCCCTGCGCGTGCTGCACAACGACGCACCCGACGTCGCCGTCGCCCGCGGCGCGGTCGCCTTCGCCCTGGTGCGGGCCGCCCGCGCCGGGCTCGGCCCCGGCATCGGCGGCGGCTCGGCACGCAGTTACTTCCTGGTACTCGAGGACGCCGGCGAGGCCTCGCGCGCCATCTGCGTGCTGCCACGCGGCACCGAATCGGGCGTCGAGCTGGCGCTGCCCGAGCGCCGCTTCGCGCTACGCCTCGGCCAGCCGGTACGCTTTCATCTTGTGTCCTCGACCAGCGACACCGCCTGGCAGGCGGGCGAGCTGGTCGACCTGGCCACCGACGACTTCATCCGCCTGCCGCCGCTCACCGCCCGCCTGCCGCCGACCAGCGCCGGACGCAAGGAAAACGTCGCCGTGCGCCTGGTGGCGACCCTCACCGAGGTCGGCACGCTCGAGATGCAGTGCGTCAGCGTCGACGATGCCGAGCGCCGCTGGCAGCTCGCCTTCCAGGTGCGCGCCGAAGCCGCTGCGGACACCGCCGACGCCTCGGTCGCAAACGCCACCGCCGGCGTCCACCCGCGGCTCGACCAGGCCCTCGCCCTGATCGAGCAGACTTTCGGCGGCCAGGCGCAAAAGGTCGCCCCCAAGGAAGTGCGCCAGTTGCGCAGCCGCCTCGAGCGCGTGCTCGGCCGCCGCGAAGACTGGGACATGGCGCTGTTGCGCACCCTGTTCGACGCCCTGCTCGAACGCGCCCGCCGCCGCCGGCGCTCGGCCGAGCACGAGCGCGTGTGGCTCAACCTCGCCGGCTACTGCCTGCGCCCCGGCCTGGGCGCGGCGCTCGACGACTGGCGCATCGACCAGTTGTGGGCGCTGTTCGCGCAGGGCATCCAGTACGTGCAGGAGAGCAACAACTGGAGCGAATGGTGGACGCTGTGGCGGCGCAGCGCCGGCGGCCTGGACGAAGAGCGCCAACTGCAGATCCTCGAGGTGCTCGCCGGCCACCTCGAACACGCCGACGCCGCGCGCCGCCGCGGCGACCCGGTGCAGGGCAGCTACGACGACATGGTGCGCCTGTCCGCCGCGCTCGAGCGCGTGCCGGCGATGCACCGCATCGAAGTCGGCCGCTGGTTGCTCGAACGCCTGCAGCGCCCGGCCGAAACACCGCACACCTGGTGGGCGCTCGGCCGCGTCGGCGCGCGCGAGTCGCTGTACGGCAGCGCACACAACGTCGTCCCGCCCGAGATCGCCGCCAACTGGCTCGGCGCCGTGCTCGCGCTCGACTGGAAGACCATCGAACCCGCCGCCTTCGCCGCCGCCCAGATCGCCCGCCTCACCGGCGACCGCACCCGCGACCTCACCCCCGAGCTGCGCGACGAGGTCGCCCGCCGCCTCACCGCGATCCGCGCCCCGCAGAGCTGGATCACGATGGTCCGCGAGATCGTCAGCCTGGACGACGCCGATCGACGGCGCAGCTTCGGCGAGTCGCTGCCGCCGGGGCTGAAGCTGATTTAGGCGCCGGCAAGGGCGGGCGACGGCCGTGCAGCGGCATCGACGCGGGCTTTCCTGACCCGCCTAATCGGGCAGTTTGTGGTTGAAAATCGTCCATTGCGTGGATGATTTTCAACCACAAAATGGTTGATTTTGATCTCCCTGCAGCGCTAAAGTCGCACTCATGTACGACCGTCATGTCGCCCCGCTGCTGCTCGAAGCCCTGGCCGACACGCCTGTCGTGCTGCTCAACGGCGCCCGCCAGACCGGCAAGAGCACGCTCGCGCAATCACTTCGCGAAGCCATCCCGCGCCGCTACCTCACGCTGGACGACCACACCACCCTGGCCGCAGCGCGCTCCGACCCGGCCGGCTTCATCGCCGCGCTCGCCGGGCCGGTCGTCATCGACGAGATCCAGCGCGCGCCGGAACTCTTCCTCGCCATCAAGGCCGCGGTCGATCGTGACCGCGCCCGCGGCCAGGCGGCCGGCCGTTTCCTGCTCACCGGCTCGGCCAACGTGATGCTGCTGCCCGCGCTCGCCGATTCACTCGCCGGGCGCATGGAGATCGTTCCGCTGACGCCACTGTCGTGCGCCGAACGCGCCGGCGACCCGCAACGCAATCGCGCCGAGTGGCTCTTCGACGGCGACCTCGGCACCCGCCCCCTGCCACCGTGCGAGCGCGACGTCTTCATCGACACTCTGCTCGCCGGCGGCTTCCCGGAAGCGGTCGCGCGCAATACCCCGCGTCGCCGCCAGGCCTGGTTCGACAGCTACCTGCAGGCCGTGCTGCAGCGCGACGTGCGCGAGCTGGCCAACCTCGAGCAGCTCACCGAGTTGCCCAATCTCGTCCAGCTCCTCGCCCATCGCAGCGCCAGCCTGCTCAACTTCGCCGAGCTCGCGCGCAGCAGCGGCATCGCGCAGACCACGCTCAAGCGCTATTTCACCCTGCTCGAGACGCTGTTCCTCATCCACCGCCTGCCCGCCTGGGAGCGCAACCCCGCCAAGCGCCTGGTCAAGGCACCCAAGGTCTTCCTGCCCGACTCCGGCCTGCTCGCCCACCTCACCGCCCCCCTCGCCACCGCCCCCGGCCTGCCCGGCGACCTGGTCGAGACCTTCGTCTGCGCCGAATTGTTGAAGCACCTCGCCTTTTCCGCCCGCGGCCTGTCGCTGTGGCACTACCGCACGCAGACCGGCATCGAGGTCGACTTCCTGCTCGAAGACCGCCACGGCAAGCTCACCGGCCTCGAGGTCAAGGCCGCCGCCACGGTGGACGGCAAGGATTTCAAGGGCCTGCGTCACCTGCAGGAGACCGAGCCCGAGCGCTTCCAGCGCGGCATCGTGCTTTACGCCGGGCGGGAATACGTGGCTTTCGGGGCGGGGCTGTACGCGGTGCCGATGTCGGTGTGGTGGGCGACGCAGTCTGCCGCCGCCTGACGGCATTCACCATCCACACAGGAAATCAGCGATATGAGCGACATCAAACTCTTCCGCTACTCCAGCACGCACGCCACCGAGCTCGCCGGCAAAGCTGTCTCGATCGAGAAAACCTTGCAGAACGTCATCGAAGCGCGAATGGAGACTTTCCTGGGCGTGCGTTTTCTGGCTGGTGAGTACAGCACCGGGGCCAAGCATCGGGGCAGAATCGACTCCCTTGGGCTGGACGAAAACGGCTGCCCGGTCATCATCGAGTACAAGCGCCATAGCAACGAGAACGTCATCAACCAGGGCCTGTTCTATCTCGACTGGTTACTCGACCACAAAGCCGACTTCCGACTCCTGGTGATGGACAAGCTGGGCAAGGATGAAGCGGCCAGGATCGAGTGGAGCGGCACCCGCCTCCTGTGCATTGCCGCCGATTTCACGCGCTATGACGAACATGCCGTGGCACAGATCAATCGCAACATCGAGCTGATCCGCTACAAGCTGTTCGGCGATGATCTGTTGCTGTTCGAACTCGTCAATGCTGCAAGTGCGGCCAGCCTGACGGCCACAACCGAAGTCAATGGCACCGAGTTGCCCAAGGCGCTGAAGACACCTGCAGCCTCAACGCTGGCAATGAAAACCCACGCTGACCAGCTCACCAGCGCGTCTCCCGAACTGCTGGCCCTGTTCGAGCAGACGCGCAGCTTCATCCTCGCCCAAGGCGACGACATCATCGAAAAACCGGTCAAGCTCTACGTCGCCTTTCGCCGCCTGAAGAACTTCGTCTGCATGTCGCTGATCTCGAAACAGGATCCGCATGTGTTCCTGACCCTCAAGCTCGACCCCGCAACGGTGGCGCTGGAGCCTGGATTCACCCGCGACGTCAGCAAGATCGGCCATTGGGGCACAGGAGATCTGGAACTGACGCTACGCACTACAGCGGATTTCGAGAAGGCAAGGCCGCTGATCGAGCGCGCGTACCAGGAGAACTGACGGATCCGGCGGGGCAAGTCGTCCTCTTGATCCCATACAGCGCCCCGGTTTTCATCCCATCCGCGCTCCACGTCACGGCTCGCACCTCGCTACTCGGATAACATTCGAATTTCCTCGAATGCAATCCAATGATCATCCCGATGCTCTGGCAACGGCTTGATCCACCTCCGCCCATGATCCTCAAAGAAGCCGACACCAAGGCCCCACAACTCGCTGAGTTGGAGCTCTACCTCGCCGCCCCAGGCCTTCCCGCGGGAACCAAACAGCACCTCGAGCGCGAGCTGAAGTTCCTCCGCGCCGGCATCAAGGGCGAGCGCGAATCCGCTTACGACATCGACTTCTACAGCGGCGCAAGCAAGAACCGCATCGTCATCCACGACCTGCGCATCGAACACAACGGCCGCGTCGCGCAGATCGACCATCTGATCCTCAATCGCCTGCTCGAGGTCTATGTGCTCGAGACCAAGCACTTCAGCGAGGGCGTGTCGATCAACGAGCAGGGCGAGTTCTCGATCTGGTTCGCCGGCAAGCCGCGCGGAATTCCCTCGCCGCTCGAGCAGAACGATCGCCACATCGCGGTGCTGCAGGACGTCTTCAAGACGCTCGACATGCCCACGCGCCTGGGTATCCGTCTGCAGCCGAGCTTCGAATCGCTGGTGCTGGTGTCGAAGAACGCCCGCATCGGGCGGCCGGAAAAGTTCGACACGCGGCGCGTGCTCAAGTCCGACCACCTCGAGCGCTGGATCAACAAGAACATCGACTCCGGCTCGCCGCTGCTGATGGCCAAGGTCGTTGGTGTGGACACCCTGACCGCCATCGCGCGCCAGCTCGTCGCGCTGCATCGACCACTCACGCCTGACTATCGGGCGAGGTTCGGCCTCACCGACGAGATGCTGCGTCCGAACCCCGTGGCAAGCACGCCGGACATGCCGGTCGCGCCCGAGCCGGTTGCAGCCACCGACACCGAGGTGCCCACCAGAGAGGCAAGCGGAGATCCGACGTCCGCCAACGCGAAGCTCACCACCTCGAAACTTGCCAAGGCGCTCGGGGTGAAGACTGCAGAGCTGAACGAACGCCTGATTGGCCGCGGGCTGCTGGAGTTGCGTGACGGAAAGACCTACATCACCGCCGAAGGCAAGACGGCAGGCGGTGAGTTTCGGATGAGCCCGAAGTTCGGACCGTATTTCCTCTGGCCGGCGGATCTCGCTGTCTGACTGAACGCACCCACCAAGGACCTTGCGTCGCAGCCTGGATACAGTCGAGACTCTGCCGCACTCGACCAGGACGCCCGCCATGGACAACGCCCTCACCTGACTTTGACACCACCAAGTAACACGTCCCGCCGCAAGGCGCGCAGCACAAGGCGTCCGGCGAGGCACCGGAAACGGCCGTGTATCTATGCGGGA
>JAREIX010000092.1 GCA_029286945.1 Thauera sp.
CGTCAAGCTGATGCGCGCCGCGCTCGAGTGCTGCCACAAGGGCTGGGGCGAATCGACCATCATCGGCGTGGCCGGCGCGGGGCAGGAGATCAGCACCCGTCCGTTCCAGCTCGTCACCGGCCGCGTCTGGCGCGGCAGCGCCTTCGGCGGCGTCAAGGGCCGCACCGAGCTGCCGAGCTACGTGCAGAAGGCGCAGAAGGGCGAGATCCCGCTCGACACCTTCATCACCCACAACATGCCGCTCGAGGACATCAACCAGGCCTTCGACCTGATGCATGAGGGCAAGAGCATCCGTACGGTGATCCACTTCTGATCCGCGCCGACAACCCCGTGGGAGCGGGCTTGCCCGCGAATGGGGTCTTGATCGCTGTATTCGCGGGCAAGCCCGCTCCCACGGGATCTGCTCCCACAAGGCCGGCACGGCTCATCCCGCGCATGGCTGGGGCCGATTGACATGCCGCACTCCCGCCCCTTCGAACACCCTGGAGACCCACCCATGAGCCTGGAAATCCTCAGCACCCAGAAGAGCTTCGGCGGCTGGCACAAGCGCGTCCGCCATCACTCGAACGTGCTCGGCTGCGACATGGTGTTCGCGGTCTACCTGCCGCCCCAAGCCGAACAGCCCGGCGCCCGCCTGCCGGTGCTGTACTGGCTGTCGGGGCTCACCTGCACCGACGAGAACTTCATGCAGAAGGCCGGCGCGCAGCGCATGGCGGCCGAGCTCGGCCTGATCATCGTCGCCCCCGACACCAGCCCGCGCGGCGCCGACGTCCCGGGCGACCCGGACGGCGCCTGGGACTTCGGCCACGGCGCCGGCTTCTATGTCAATGCCACGCAGGCGCCGTGGTCGCAGCACTACCGCATGCACGACTACGTGGTCGAGGAGCTGCCGGCGCTGGTCGAGGCCAACTTCCCCGCCTCCGACCTGCGCGGCATCAGCGGCCACTCCATGGGCGGGCACGGCGCGCTGGTCTGCGCGCTGCGCCACCCGGGGCGCTACCGCTCGGTGTCGGCCTTCGCGCCGATCACCAATCCGATGCAATGCCCCTGGGGCGAAAAGGCCTTCTCGCGCTACCTCGGCGAAGACCGCGCGCATTGGCGCGAGTGGGATGCGTGCGCGCTGATCGCGCAGGCCACCGAGCGCCTGCCGCTGCTGGTCGACCAGGGCGAAGCGGACGGCTTCCTCGCCGAGCAGCTCAAGCCCGAGGCCCTGCGAACCGCCGCTGAAGCCGCCAACCACCCGCTGACGCTGCGGCTGCAGCCGGGCTACGACCACAGCTATTACTTCATCGCCAGCTTCATCGAGGATCATTTGCGGCATCACGCGCGGGCGCTGGTGGAGTGACAAAGACACAGGGCTGCGACAACTGCTTGTGGTTGCAGGTCCTCTCTCTTGAAGGATGGAAAGGTATCGGCCCGGATCGAAAGCTTGCGGTGATCGATCTCAAGGACTGGCACCGGCGCTGGTTGGGCAATGTCTACCCTTGGGCGGGACAGGAACGCTCGGTGAACCTGGGCAAAGACGGCTTCATGTTCGCGGCAGCCGGTCAGATCCCACGCCTGCTGGATGAGTTCGAGCGCAACTGCCTGGCCCGATGGACCCCATGCAGCACGCTGACGACCGACGAGTTGGTCGAAGCCATCGCCGTGACGCATGTGGAGTTCATCCTGATTCACCCGTTCCGGGAAGGAAACGGACGTCTATCGCGCCTGCTGGCGGATGTGATGGCCGTGCAAGCCGGCCACTCGCCGCTGGATTACAGCGCCTGGGAGGCGGGGAAGGACAAGTACATCCTGGCAGTTCATGCGGGCTTTGCCGGCAACTACGCCCCGATGTGCAAATGTGTCCGCGAAGCGCTGACTGCCGGGAACAGCAGCCTCAGTCAGCCAGCTTGATGTGCGCGAAACGTCGCGACTTCTGCCGCAACTTTGCCTCGAGCACCTGAATGCTCTGGCCAGTCTCCACCGCCGTGGAGCTGGCCACCGCGCGCACCAGCGCCTTGCGACTCGGTCGCTTGTGCTTGGATTCGTTGGCTTTGAGCATGATGCAGACTCCCTCAAATGACTGAAGGAGTGTAACGGGCCTCGATTCGGTTGTCGCCTATCGGAAAACTCGCCGACTCAGCCGTTCTCCAGGACGTCCCTACGGGTTAAAGGTCACTGCACAAAGGGATTGAACACGTCCACCCCCAGCGCGTTGAAATCCGCGACATTGCGCGTGACCACCGTCAGGCCCTGCGTCCGCGCAGTCGCCGCAATCATCGCGTCTTCGTAGAGCGTGTCGGACTGGCGGTGCATCAGCCGCGCCCATTCCCTGAAGGCCGCAGCATCCATCGCCAGCACGTTCCAGGCGCTGGCCACGCGCTCGAGCCAGGCTTCGATCTCGGCGGCCTTCGCCGGATCCTGTTCGCGCGTGCGTTCGATCCCGGCCTGAATCTCGCCGAGCGTGACCGCCGACAGGAACAGGCTGGCGTCCTCCACCGACTGCAGCCAGGCGACCACGGCGCCGTGGGGCCGCGGCCTGCGCAACTCTGAGACGACGTTGGTGTCGAGCAGGTACATGCCGATCAGCCCAGATCCACCGGCGCGCGGCGCCGGGCCTTGCCGCGCGCGGGAACGAGTTCGTCGGTGCGCGCCTCGTCCGCCAGCAGCAGGGCCTTGAGCGAAGGGCGCGCCGCGGCCTGCAGGCGGCGCCACTCCTGCACGGGAATCAACACCGCGGCCTCGACGCCCCGCCGGGTGACCATCTGCGGGCCCTCCGTCAGGCAGCGATCCAGGAACTCGCTGAAGCGCGCCTTCGCATCCTGTACGGGCCAAACATGCATGATCAAACCTCGCTGACTAGCTTTGTGACTAGTTTGTGCCGATGAAAATTGGCCGTCAATCCCTTAGCCTATTCCCCCGCATCCGCACCCAACTCCCCCTCACCCCCTGCACCACCTCGATCGCCACGTCGATCTGCTGCTTCATCTCCTCGACGTGCGAGATCACGCCCACCGTGCGGCCGCGCTGCTGCAGGTCGATGAGCGCCTTCATCGCCATGTCGAGCGACTCCGGGTCGAGGCTGCCGAAGCCTTCGTCGATGAACAGGGTGTCGAGCTGCACGCCGCCAGCATAGGCCTGGACCACGTCGGACAGCCCGAGCGCGAGCGACAGCGAGGCCATGAAGCCCTCGCCGCCGGACAGCGTGCTCGCCGGGCGGCTGCGGCCGGTGTATTCGTCGAAGACTTCGAGGTCGAGACCGCCGGCGCGGCGAGCGTCGGCGAGGTCTTCGCGGCGCTGGAGCTGGTAGCGGCCGCGGCTCATCGCCGCCAGGCGCAGCGAGGCGGCGCGCAGCACGTCGTCGAGCAGCGCGGCGAGGACGTACCGCTGGAAGGTGAGGTTGCGGGCGTTGGCGCCATTGGCAATGTCAGCGAGGTGGCCGACGACGCGGTATTCGGCCTCGATGGCGCCGGATTGGCGGGCGATGTCGTCGAGGCGGGCGAGGGTTTCGCCGAGCGTGGCGAGCGTGCTGCGGGCGTGGGCGAGGCGGGCCAGCACGTCTTCGACCGCGGCGCGGGCGGTGGCGGCGCGGGCTTCGAGGGCGGCGAGATCGGGGCGCACCAGACCGGCGATGGCGCGCGTGGCACGCTCGGCGCGTTCATGGGCGGCGGCACGGCGGTGGTCGGCGTCGCGGAGGGTGGCTTCGAGCGCGGCGATGCGCTCGGCGGGGATCAGCGCGGCGCGCCACGCCGCCTCGGCTTGCGCGAACTGATCCGCGGCGGGCCCGCCCTGTGTCGGAGCGGGCTTGCTTTGCGTGGGAGCGGGCTTGCCCGCGAGCGGAGACAGGCTCACCGCCTCGGCATCGACAGCCCCCGAGACCTCACTGCCGACACGTGCATCGGCAGGCGCCGGCCAGAAGCCCGCGGCCCGGAGCGCGTCGGCAAACTGGCCGCCCGCCTCCTCCACCCTCACCGCGGCCGCCTGCACGGCCTCGCCGAGCGTGGCGTGCTGCGCGCGCAGGCCCGCCGCGCGGCTGGCGGCTTCGCCGTGGGCGGTCTGCGCCTGCTGCAGGACCACCTCCAGGCGCTGGCGCGTCGCCTGCGCGCCGGCGAGCGCTGCCTGCAGCGCGGCGGGCGTGCGCAGGGCGTCCGGCACGCCGGCACGCCGCTCGTCAGCGACATGCTGCGCCGAGCGCGCCGCGCTGGCCGCCTCGGCGGACTGGGCGCGCGCCTGCTCGCATGCGGTGGCGGCAAGGGCGAGGTCGGCGTCGAACGCGCTCACCTGCGCGCGTAACGGCGCGAGTTCCTCCGCGGCAGCGCGGGCGGCGTCGAGCTGGCGGCCCAGTTGGGCGACTTCGGCGGCGACCTCCGCGGCGATGGACTCGGCCTCGGCGCCGCCATCGGCCGCGAGCGTCAGCGCGGCAGCGCGCGTGTCGACTTCGGCTGCGGCCTTCGCGCGCGCGAGTTCGGCGGCGTTGAGCGCCTGGCGGGCGGCCTCGAATGCGGCGTCCGCTTCGCGCGCGCACTCCGCCGCGTCCTGCAGCGCCTGCTCGGTGGGCAGCTCGCCTTCGTGGCGCGCGGGCGCGGGGTGATCGGCGCTGCCGCACACCGGGCAGCGCTCTCCCTCGTGCAGGTGACGGGCGAGGATGGCGGCCTGGGCCCGGCGCCAGCGGGTGTCGAGCGCGGCAAGGGCGGCGCGGGCGGCGGTGGCGGCGCGTTGCGCGCCATCGCAGGCCTGGCGCGCCTTCGCCTCGGTCGCCTCGCGCAGCGCGAGCTGCGTGCGCGCAGCGGCCAGTGCGGCGAGTGCGCGCGCGCGCTGTTCGGCCTGCTGCAGACGCAGCGCGAGCGCTGCGACATCGGCGGCGATCGGCTGCAGGGCCTCGATGCGGACGGCGAGCTCCGCGCGGCGGGTGGCGAGCGTCTGCTGCTGCGCGGTGGCGGTGGCGAGCGCCTGCTCGGCGGCGAGGCGGGCGGTCTCGCAGCGCCTGGCCTCGGCCTCGGCCTGCGCCAGGCGCGTGACGCCCTCGGCGAGCGCCTCCAGGCGCAGCAGTTCGCGCTGTGCCGCCTCGCGCTCGGGCGCGCGCGCGGTCTCGGCCTGCAGGGCAGCTTCGGCCTCGTTCAGGCGGCGAGCGGCCTCCGCGGCCTCGCGCGCGACCCGTGCTTCGCGCTCGCGCGCCTCGGCGGCGCCACGGCGCGCGGCGGCCAGCGCGCTGTCCGCGGGCACCACCTGCAGCGCGCGCCGGGCCTGCGCCAGACGCAGGCGCTGGGCGTCGAGCGCGGCGCGGCCGGCCTCGAGGGCGTCGAGCGCCGCACTGGCCGCAGCCGCTTCCCCAAACTGCGCCTCCACCGCCTGCCCCTGCTGCAGCGCGGCGCGGGCGGCGCTGTCCTCCCCGCGCGCCTGCTGCTCGCTCGCAGCCAGCGTCGCAAGGTCCGCCTGCAGGGCGCCGCGGCGGGCAACGAGCGCCTCGACCGTGTCCGCCGCCGCCTGCTCGAGCAGCGTCCGGCGCTGCAGCGCGGCCTGCTCGCCGCGCTCGCGCAGCGCGGCGGCCTCGGCCTTCAGCGCGTCCTGCAGGCGCTTGTAGGTGGCGGTGCCGAACAAGGTCTCGAGGATCTTCTCGCGCTCGGCCGAGCTCGCCGCCAGCAGCTTGCGGAACTGGCCCTGTGGCAGCAGCACGACCTGACGGAACTGTTCGGCCTTGAAACCGAGCAGCTCTTCCACCAGCGCGGTGACCTCGGTGGTCTTGTGCGCCAGCGGCGCCCAGGTCTCGCCGTCCGCCTCCAACCGGTAGAGCTCGGCCTTGGCGAGCACCTTGACCAGCTTGTCGCCACGCAGCGCGGCGCGCTCCTGCTCGGGCACGCGCCTGACGCGGTAGCGGCGCTCGCCGAGCGCGAAGTCGAACTCGACCTCGGTCTGCACGCTGGCGTCGGCGTGGTGGCTGCGCATCTCGCGCGCGCTGCGCTCGCCGCCCGAGGTGTCGCCGTAGAGCGCGTAGGTGATGCCGTCGAGGATGGAGGTCTTGCCCGCGCCGGTGGGGCCGGCGATCAGGAACAGGCAGCCGGGCGGCAGCAGGGTGAAATCCACCACTTCGCAGCCGGCAAAGGGCCCGAAGGCCTGCAGGGTGAGCTTGAGCGGCTTCATGCGGCGCGCGCCTCCTGCTCGAGGCGGTCGACGACGCGGTCGAGCGCCGCCTGCGCCGCGGGTTCCAGCGCCACGCCGGTGGTCTCCTGATGAAAGCTGGCGAAGAGATCCTGGATGCGGGTGCGGCGGTGGTCGGCGGCGGCGCGCCCCGGACCGTCGCCGATCAGCGCCGGACGCTCGATGGCGAGCGCGTTGGGATACGCGCTGCGCAGCTTGCCCATGGCGTCGAGCAGCGCGCCCTGGTCGGTGAGGCGGGCGAGCACGTAGTCGTCGCGCGCCGGGTCGCTGGCGGCGACGGCCACCAGCGCGGCGAGCTCGCCCTCGAGGATGCGCAGGTCGCGGCGCGGCACCAGTGCGATGCGCTCGACGGTGCAGTTGCCCGCGGCGTCCATCTCGACCAGATTCACCGACTTGGCATGATCGGCCTCGGCGAAGGAGTACTTGAGCAGCGAGCCGGAATACTGGATGCGCGCGCCGCCCACCGCCTGCGGCCGGTGCAGGTGGCCGAGCGCGACGTAGTCGAAGCCCTCGAACACCTCGGCGCCCACCGCGCCGCTGCCGCCCACTGACAGCGGGCGCTCGGACTCGCTCTCGGCGCCGCCCTGCACGAAGGCGTGGGCGACCACCACCGCACGTCGCCCCGGCGCGCGCGCCGCACGCACGGCGGCGGTCTGGGCGGCAAGCGCGGCGTGGTGGTCGGAGATGGTGTCATCGCCACTGGCGCTGCGCACCAGGGCGGGCTCGGCGTAGGGCAAGGCGTGGATCTCGACCTCGCCGTGGGCGTCTCTCAACACCAGCGGCGCGGCGTCCATCTCGACCGGCCCGCGCACCGTGAGCCCGGCGCGCTGCAGCAGGCCAGCGCCGAAGGCCAGGCGGTCGGGGCCGTCGTGGTTGCCGGCGATCATCACCACCGGGATCTTCAGCGCGAGGATCAGCTCGCTCAGCACCAGGTCGAGCAGGCGCACCGCCTCGGCCGGCGGCACCGAGCGGTCGTAGATGTCGCCGGCAAGCAGGATGGCGTCGGGCCGGGTGTCGGCGGCGATGCGCACGAACTGCTGCAGCACGTGGGCCTGGTCTTCGAGCAGGGAGACGCCGTGATAGACACGGCCGAGATGCCAGTCGGCGGAATGGAGGAAGCGCATCGGGGAGCGGAACGAGGACGAAGGAAAGAACGCGGGAACGGAAGACCACAGCGGCAAGGACACGCCGCAGCCGTTTCCGGGCGGCGCACCCGGCCGGCGGCGCACAGCCGGGATATCCCGTGCGGGAATTGTCCTACAGCGCAATCCGCGCAGTCGGACATCGGGCAGACGCCCGCGAGCATACATTTGAACTGCACCGCACAGGCGGCGACCCCCGTCCCGCCATGAACGACAAGACCATCAAGGAGACCACCATGAAACACACCGCCGCCACCCTCGCCCTGTCCGGCCTGCTCGCCTTCACCGCGGTCGGCTGCGCCGTCACCCGCGACCAGTCCACCGTTGGCGAGTACGTCGATGACGCCACCATCACCACCCGCGTGAAGGCGAAGTTCGCCGAGGATCCGACCGTGAGCGCGATGGCGATCAGCGTCGAGACGCTGAAGGGCACGGTGCAGCTGTCCGGCTTCGCCAAGAGCACCACCGAGCGCAACCGCGCGGTCGAAATCGCGCGCACCACGCCGGGCGTGAAGGCGGTCAAGAACGACATCGTGATCCGGCCCTGAGCGCGCACCGCGCCCCCCGCCTGAGGCGGGGGCGGGCTGCTGCCGTGGGCACCAGGGCCGCGTGCGCACGGCCCGCACGCGCGCCGGACATTCACGCAGGCGTGGACTAGGATAGGACAGGTTCATGGATGCCGCGCCGGAGCCCCTGCCCTTGCCCCCTGCCCCCTCTCGCCTGCCGCGCCCACGGGCGGGCCTGCTGATCGCCGTGCTGCTGCTGAGCTTCGTGCTCGGGCTGGCGTGGCTGGTGGCGGGCCAGTGGCAATCCGAGTCGAGCCGCGCCGCGCTCGAGGATCTGCGCGCGCGCTCGGCCCGGCTCCATCACCTCGACACCCTGCTGCTGCAGATGCTCGACGCCGAGTCGAGCGTGCGCGGCTATCTGCTGACGCAGAACCCGGTGTATCTCACCCCCTACCAGGACGGCCAGGCCGAGCTCGAACGCACGCTGGCCACGCTGCGCGCCGACACCTGGACGGACGAGGGCCAGCGCCAGACGGTCGAGCACCTGGCGCTGCTGGTCGACATGCGCTGGAGCCTGCTCACCCAGGCGATCGAACGCGGCGTGCCACCCGGCGCGGACCGGCCTGATGGCGGCACCGGCAAGCAGGTCACCGATGACATCCGCGCCCGCATCCTGGCGCTGCGCGCCGCCACCCAGGCCGAGATCGACGCCACCCAGGACGGCGCCTTCGCGCGCTTTGCCGACGCGCGCACGATGAACCGCGTGCTCGGCGCCAGCGTGCTGGCGCTGCTGCTGGTGCTGGTCGTCGTGCTCTACCGCCAGGACCGCCTGCGCGAGCGCATGGCGCAGCTGCTGCGCTCGGAGAACGAGCGCCTGCACACCGAGGTCGCCCACCGCACGCAGGAACTCAGCAGCCTCGCCAGCTACCTGACCAACGCCCGCGAGGCCGAGCAGGCGCGCCTCGCGCGCGAGCTGCACGACGAGCTCGGCGCCCTGCTCACCGCCGCCAAGCTCGACGCCGGCTGGATCGCGCGCAAGCTGCCGGCCGAGACGATGACGCCGCTGCGCAGCCGCTTCGACCGCCTGCTCGACACGCTGAACCAGGGCATCGCGCTCAAGCGCAAGGTGGTGGCCGACCTGCGCCCGCCGCTGCTGTCCGAGCTCGGCCTGGTGGAAGCGCTGCGCGCGCTGCCCGACAGCGGCGACATCGGCGAGCACGGCGGCCGGCTCGAGATCGAGCTGCCCGACACGCTGCCCGACGTGCCCGCGCAGACCGCGCTCGCGCTCTACCGCATCGCGCAGGAGGCGCTGACCAACGTGCGCCGCTATGCGCAGGCCCGCTCGGTGCGGCTGCGCCTGGGCGTGGAGGGCGACGAGCTGGTGCTGGCAGTGGAGGACGACGGCGTCGGCTTCGACCCGGCGGCGCGCGGTCACAACCGTCACGGCCTGGCCGGCATGGCGCACCGGGTGCAGATGCTCGCCGGGCGGCTGGAGATCGACAGCGCGCCGGGCAAGGGCACGCGCATCAGCGCGCGCGTGCCCTTCGCGCGCATGCATTGAAGGCGATCAGCCGGGAACGGCCGCCTGCACGAAGTCGATCAGCTCGTCGAGCTGGAAGGACTTGTCGAAGAAGCGCTCGACGCCGAGCTGCTCGCAGCGCGCGCGCACCGGCGCATGGCCGTAATTGGAGAACACCACCGCGCGCGGATGTCCGAAGCGCGACGGCTCGGCCTGCAGCTGACGAAGCACGCCCAGGCCGCTGCCCGCACTCAGCTCGAGATCGATGATCGCCAGGTCGGGCCGCTGCGCCTCGAGCGCGGCGAGCGCGCCCTGCTCGTCCTCGGCCTCGGCCACGATGCAGACGCGCTCGAGTTCGTCGAGCATCTCGCGCAGCATGCCGCGCAGCATCGCCGAGTCCTCGACCAGCACGATCCGCAGCGCGGGCGCGGCGGCGGATGCGGATTGGAGCGGCGCCGTCATCGCTCCGCCTCCCTACTCCAGGATCAGCCCGTGGCGCAGCGCATAGGTCGCCAGCTCGGCATTGCTGCCGACGCCGAGCTTCTCCAGCAGGCGGGTGCGGTAGGTGCTGACGGTCTTCACGCTCAGATTGAGCACGTCGGCGATGTCCGACACCGACTCGCCGCGCGCCAGGCGCAGGAAGACCTGCAGCTCGCGGTCGGACAGCTTCTCGTGCGGGGCACCGCCGCCTGCGCCGCCGAGCTCGTCGGCGAGCAGCTCGGCGGTGCGCGCCGACACGTAGCGCCGGCCCTGGGCTACGGTGCGGATCGCCTGCAGCAATTCTTCACGCGAGCAATCCTTGCACAGATAGCCGTCGGCGCCGTTGCGGATCATCGCCAGCGCGTAGCGCTCTTCCGGAAAGCCGGACAGCATCAGCACGCGAACGCCCTCATGGCGCTGGCGCACCGCGCGCAGCACGTCGACGCCGCTCTGCCCGGGCAGGGACAGATCGAGCAGCAGCACGTCGACCGGCTGCGCGCGCAGCGCCTCGAGCGCCGCCTCACCCGAGGCGGCCTCGAACGCGATCTCGAGGCCGAGCTCGTCGGCCAGCAGCTCGCGAAAGCCGGCACGCACGATCTGGTGGTCGTCGACGATGGCGATGCGCAGCATGGGCGAAGGTCCGGGTTGCCGTGAATGGGCGCCAGCATAGCCGAAGCGGCCCGGCGAGGCCGGCGCCGCCTGCGACGCGGGCCATGGGCTCATCGTCCCTTGATGAGGTTGATGATGAAGCTGGCGATCGCCATCACCAGGAACACCACGAACAGCAGCTTGGCGATCTCGGCCGCGCCAGCGGCAAGGCCGCCGAAGCCGAGCACGGCGGCGATGAGGGCGATGACGAAGAAGACGACGGCATAGTGCAGCATGATGTTCTCCTTGCAGGGCGCCGGGCGGTGCAGCCCCGGATCACGCCTTCACTCTAGGCCCCGGCGGCGCCCCGCCCCATCGGCCCGGTCCGAAACCGGCGTCGGACGATTCCGACACGTGGCCCGTCCCCGGGGCTGCCGCCCCGGTCTTTGCGGGAGTGCCTGCACGGCCTGCGCAGGGCACGCCTCGGCGCACGCCGCCGCGTCGCTGCGCTATAATCCAAGGCTTTGTTTTATCTGAAAAACAGGATTCTTCCGTGCTCGTCGCAGCCAACATCACCCAGCAGTTCGGGGCCAAGCCCCTGTTCGAGAATGTCTCCGTCAAGTTCGGCGACGGCAACCGCTACGGCCTGATCGGGGCCAACGGCGCCGGCAAGTCGACCTTCATGAAGATCCTGTGCGGCATCCTCGACCCCAGCGCCGGCAACGTCTCCAAGGACCCGCACGAGCGCATGGCCTACCTGCGCCAGGACCAGTTCGCCTATGAAGACATGCGCGTGCTCGACGTGGTGATGATGGGCCACGAGGAGCTGTGGGCGGCGATCAAGGAGCGCGACGCGATCTACGCCAACCCGGACGCC
>JAREIX010000329.1 GCA_029286945.1 Thauera sp.
TCGTTGGCGTTTATGGATTTGCGCGGATTACGTCCGTCGCCTCTCGGGTTGCCTGCTCACCTTTGCCCGCCCTGTCGAAACCGGTACACCCCCACCCAAACACACTCCCGAATGCGCTTGGGTGGAGGTGAGGGGAATCGAACCCCTGTCCAGAACGCCTCCAGATTGCCGGGATTACAACCATGCCCGCGATCTTACGCAGGTCCGGCGCGCCATTCAATGCCTGGATGGCAGGACGACCCCCATGCTTTGTAAGCAAATGCGCCCGGCCGCGCCGGATCGCCGCGCGACCGGGTTCGCGGCCCGCGCGCCGCGGGACTCACCCCTTGGGCACCCGCCCCATCAGGTAGAAAGGCTCGTTGGGCGGGGTGCCGGTGAGATGCACCAGGCGGTTGCTCATCGCGAAGAAGGCCACGATCGCACCGATGTCCCAGATCGCCTCATCGTCGAAGCCGTGCACCCGCAGGGTCTCGAGGTCGGCGTCGTCGACCTCCCCGCCGCGGGTCGACAGCTTGAGCGCGAAGTCGAGCATCGCGCGCTGGCGCGGGCTGATCTCGGCCTTGCGGTAGTTGGTGGCGAGCTGGTCGGCGAGCCGGGGATTCTTCGCCCGGATGCGCAGCACCGCGCCATGGGCGATCACGCAGTACAGGCAGCTGCCGGCGGCCGAGGTGGCGACCACGATCATCTCGCGCTCGGCCTTGGTGAGGCCGACGTCCTTCTCCATCAGCGCGTCGTGGTAGTCGAAGAAGGCGCGGAACTCCGCCGGACGGCGGGCCAGCATCAGGAACACGTTGGGTACGAAGCCGGCCTTGTCCTGCACGGCGAGGATGCGGTCGCGGACGTCCTCGGGCAGGTCGGCAAGGTCGGGCACGGAGAAGCGGCTGATGCGCTCGGTCATGGGGCATGTCCTCCTTGTTTCAGCGTTCGACGGACTCAGCGATTGACATCCACGACCACGCGGCCGCGCACCCTGCCCTCGAGCAGCGCCGCAGCGGTCGCCACCACCTCGCCGAGCCCGATCTCGCGTGTCATCAGCTCGAGCTTGTCGACGTCGAGGTCCTGCGCCAGCCGGCGCCAGGCCTCGAGGCGCTCGGCGCGCGGCGCCATCACGCTGTCCACACCGGCAAGCGTGACGCCGCGCAGGATGAAGGGCGCCACCGTAGCCGGCAGGTCCATGCCCTGGGCAAGCCCGCAGGCGGCCACGGTGCCGCGATAGCGGGTGCTCGCGCACACGTTGGCGAGCGTGTGGCTGCCGACGGTGTCGACCGCGCCCGCCCAGCGCTCCTTCGCCAGCGGCTTGCCGGGCGCGGCGAACTGGGCGCGGTCGATGATCTCGGCGGCGCCAAGTGCCCTGAGGTAGTCGGCCTCCTGCGGTCGGCCGGTGGAGGCGACCACCGTGTAGCCGAGCCTGGCCAGCAGCGCCACCGCCACGCTGCCCACGCCCCCGTTGGCGCCGGTCACCAGCACCTCGCCCTGCCCGGGGCTCACGCCGTGGCGCTCGAGCGCCATCACGCACAGCATGGCGGTGTAGCCCGCGGTGCCGATCGCCATCGCCTGGCGCGGGGTGAACGCGGCCGGCAGCGGCACCAGCCACTCGCCCTTGAGGCGCGCGCGCTGCGCCAGGCCGCCCCAGTGGCCCTCGCCCACGCCCCAGCCGTTGAGCACCACCGCGTCGCCGACGGCGATGCCCGGGTGGCTGCTGGCCTCGACCGTGCCGGCGAGGTCGATCCCGGGCACCATCGGAAATCCGCGCACCACCGGGCCCTTGCCGGTGATCGCCAGTCCGTCCTTGTAGTTCAGCGTGGACCACGCAACCCGCACGGTGACGTCGCCTGCGGGCAGGTCGGCGTCATCGACCTCCTTCACCGCGGCACGGTAGCCTGCCTCATCCTTCTCGATCAGCACTGCCTTGAACATTCCCCCTCCTCGCAGCGCACGCGGCGCCCTTTTCGATGTCGAATCCGCATGGTAACCGATGGGCGAAGCGCCTCGAACTTGGGTGCGGACGCGGTCTCGGGTGATAATGTCGGACTGCCGAATCAACGGACTGGAAGCAATGAAGCGTGTAGATGATTTCCGCCTGAAACTGGGTGCCAGCGAACTCGTGCCGATCATGGTGGGCGGCATGGGGGTGGATATTTCCACCTCCGACCTGGCCCTCGAGGCTGCCCGCCTGGGCGGGGTCGGACACATCTCCGACGCGATGCTGCCGACCGTATCGGACCGGCGTTACAACACCAAGTACGTCAAGAACAAGCTGCAGCAGTACAAGTTCAACGTCGCCAATGCCGACAAGTCGGTCGTGCAGTTCGACCTCGGCCTGATTGCCGAGGCGACCGCGACCCACGTCGGCCGGACGATGGAGCGCAAGCGCGGTCCTGGCATGGTCTTCATCAACTGCATGGAGAAGCTGACCATGAACGCGCCGCGCGAGACGCTGCGCGTGCGGCTGACCGCGGCGCTCGACGCCGGCATCGACGGCATCACGCTGGCGGCCGGCCTGCATCTGGGCTCGTTCGCGCT
>JAREIX010000330.1 GCA_029286945.1 Thauera sp.
GGGAATTCGATGTCGGCCTTGTCGATCTCGTCGATCAGCACCACGGTCGGCTGCTCGGCCTCGAAGGCCTGCCACAGCACGCCCTTGACGATGTAGTTGCCGATGTCGCGGACGCGGTCGTCGCCGAGCTGCGAGTCGCGCAGGCGGGACACCGCGTCGTACTCGTACAGGCCCTGCTGCGCCTTGGTGGTGGACTTGATGTGCCACTGCAGCAGCGGCAGCCGGAGTGCGCCCGCCACCTCCTCGGCGAGCAGGGTCTTGCCGGTGCCCGGTTCGCCCTTGATCAGCAGCGGGCGCTGCAGGCGGATCGCGGCGTTGACCGCGAGCATCAGGTCGGGGGTGGCGACGTAGTCTTGCGTGCCTTCGAAGCGCAGTGCGGCCATGCCGGGATTCCTTGGTTCGGGTGGCTTCGATTATAGGGCCGCAGGACCGCGCTTCGGCCGCCGGCTTGCGCATCGCGGCGGGCCAATCTGCCCGTCGCGGTGCTAGCATCGCGCGCCATGAACATCGATGCCCTCCGCCAGCGCCTGCGTGCGCTCGGCGCCCGTCCGAGCCACGAGGCCCGCCTGCTGCGCGCCTGGCTGCAGGGCCTGGCGCTGGACGCCGGCCCGCGCACCGAATCGAACCGCCTGCCCAAGGCCCTGCAGGCGGCGCTGCCCGCGCTCGAATCCGAACTGGCCGCGCTCGCCCGCGTGCGCTCCGAGCACCCGGGCGAGGACGGCACCCGCCTCCTGGTCGAGCTCGCCGATGGCCAGACCGTGGAGAGCGTGCTGCTGCCGCGCGACGGCCTGTGCGTGTCCACCCAGCTCGGCTGCGCCGTGGGCTGCGTGTTCTGCATGACCGGCAAGGACGGCCTGCTGCGCCAGCTCGGCAGCGCCGAGATCGTCGCCCAGGTGGCGCTCGCGCGCCGGCTGCGCCGGGTGCACAAGGTGGTGTTCATGGGCATGGGCGAGCCGGCGCACAACCTCGAGGCGGTGCTGGAGGCGATCGAGCTGCTCGGCAGCGAGGGCGGCATCCCGCACAAGAACCTGGTGCTCTCGACCGTGGGCGATGCGCGCGTGTTCGAGCGACTGCCGCAGATGCGGGTAAAGCCGGCGCTGGCGCTGTCGCTGCACACCACGAAGGCCGCGCTGCGCGCGCAGCTGCTGCCGCGCGCACCGCGCATCGACCCAGCCGCGCTGGTGGCGCTCGGCGAGGCCTGGGCGCGCGCTTCCGGCTATCCGATCCAGTACCAGTGGACGCTGATCGAGGGCGTGAACGACGGTGACGACGAGCTCGAGGGCATCGTGCGCCTGCTCGCCGGCAAGTACGCGGTGATGAACATGATCCCCTTCAACACCGTCGATGGTCTCGCCTTCCGCCGCCCGCGCGCCGAGCGTGCGGCCGAGATCGCGCGCACGCTGCACCGGCGCGGCATCCTCACCAAGCTGCGCCAGTCGGCGGGGCAGGACGTGGATGCCGGCTGCGGCCAGCTGCGCGCCCGCGAGGCCAGGCTGGAATTCGTGCGCCGCGAGGACAAGCGCGCGGCGCGCGCGGTCGGCGTGTCCGCCAACGCTCGCTGAGCGCCTCGCCGCCCGGGCAGCGTGGCAGCCGTCGCGCCTCGTCGCGCGCGACGCCGGTCAATGGCGGGCGAACACTGCCGTCCTGCCCTCGGCGTCGAAGCTGACGACCTCGTAGGGGTCGGCCGGGTAGGGGCCTTCCATGCCGGGCGAGCCCATCGGCATGCCGGGGGCGGAGATCCCGGAGATGGCCGGCTTCTCGCCGAGCATGCGGCGGACGTCGGCCGCCGGCACATGGCCTTCGACGACGTAGCCGCCGACCTTCGCCGTGTGGCAGGAGCCGAGCGCCTGCGGCACGCGCGCCTCGCGCTTGACCACGTCCATCTGCGTGGTGGCGACCTCCTTCACCTTGAAGCCGTGCTCGCGCATGTGCTCGGCCCACTTGCCGCAGCAGCCGCAGTTGGGATCCTTGTACATGACGACCTCGTCGCCGGCGGCGTGGGCGGGGGCGAGGAAACCGAGGGTGGCAAGGCCCAGTAACGCGCCGGCGATCACGCCGCGCAGGGGGCTCTTCTTCGATTTCGTGGAAAGCTTCATGGTGCAGACTCCGGGACGCTCGTTGATGGCGGAATTTTGCCTTGCCGCGGCGATCGTTGATGAAGCTGACAGCAATGTAATGCGGGCGTCAGCTTCCCGTCGACCGCGTTTCTCCACCATAAGTTTGTGTCGGTGCTGGCGTCATTGATGGTCGATAGGGCCCGTCGGGATTTGCATTGTCGTAAGCCGCGGAGTCTTAGAGGAGTCAGTTGTCAGTGGCACCGGTGCTGCTTCGTCCCTCAGCCTGGGTTGTTCGATCATTTGATGGCACAAATCTACGAGGACGCCGCTATGGAAGCCTTCACCGTACGAGACCTGCGCGAGCGCACCGGCGAACTGATCCGTGGCGCTGAGCAGGGCCACCTTTCGGTCATCACCAAGCATGGAAACCCGGTGTTTGTCGCGGTTCCCTTCGACGCCG
>JAREIX010000093.1 GCA_029286945.1 Thauera sp.
GAAGAAGAGTTCGAGTGCGAGATCCCGGACGAAGAGGCCGAGAAGATCACCACCGTCCAGCAGGCGATCGACTACGTCAACGCCCACCTCAAGAAGTAAGCATTTCCCGCGCTGTTCCAGCGTAACCTGTCCGGCACCCGCAGTCTGCTGCGGTTTCCGGGCAGGCTACATTTTGTTCAACGATTTTGACGGAGTTGCCCGTGTCGCGTCGTAGAGTCGTCGTCACCGGTCTCGGCGTGATTTCGCCGGTCGGCAATACTGTTCCCGAGGCCTGGGAAAACCTGATCGCCGGCAAGAGCGGCATTGGCGCGATCACGCGTTTCGACGCCAGCAACTTCGCTTCGCGCATCGCTGGCGAGGTCAAGGGCTTCGATGTGTCGCAGTACCTCTCTGCCAAGGAAGCGCGCCGCATGGATGTGTTCATCCACTACGGCATGGCGGCGGGCATCCAGGCGATCCGCGATTCGGGCATCGAGGTGACCGAGGCCAACGCCGACCGCATCGGCGTCAATATCGGCTCCGGCATCGGCGGCCTGCCGATGATCGAGGAAACCCACGACGACTTCCTCGGCGGCGGCCCGCGCAAGATTTCGCCCTTCTTCATTCCCGGCACGATCATCAACATGATCTCCGGCAACCTGTCGATCATGTTCGGCATGAAGGGGCCCAACCTGGCGGTGGTCACCGCCTGCACCACCGGCCTTCACGCGATCGGCATGAGCGCGCGCATGATCGAGTACGGCGATGCCGACGTGATGGTGTGCGGTGGCGCCGAGTCGACCGTCACCAACCTCGCGATCGGCGGTTTCGCATCCGCCAAGGCGCTGTCCACCCGCAACGACGATCCTGCGACCGCCAGCCGGCCGTGGGACAAGGGGCGCGACGGCTTCGTGCTGGGCGAGGGTGCCGGCGTGATCGTGATCGAGGCGTACGAGCACGCCGTCAAGCGTGGCGCGAAGATCTATGCCGAGCTTTCCGGCTTCGGCATGAGCGGCGACGCCTACCACATGACCGCGCCCGATACCGATGGCCCGCGGCGCAGCATGCTCAATGCGATGAAGAACGCGGGCGTGAATCCGGATCAGGTGCATTACCTGAACGCCCACGGTACCTCGACCCCGCTTGGCGACAAGAACGAGACCGATGCGATCAAGCTTGCCTTCGGCGAGGACAGCGCGCGCAAGCTGGTGGTGAACTCCACCAAGTCGATGACCGGTCACCTGCTCGGTGGCGCCGGTGGCCTGGAGTCGGTGTTCACCGTGCTCGCGGTGCACAACCAGATCTCGCCGCCGACGATCAACATCTTCGAGCAGGACCCGGAGTGCGATCTGGACTACTGCGCGAACGTCGCGCGCGACATGAAGATCGATGTGGCGCTGAAGAACAACTTCGGATTCGGCGGCACGAACGGCACGCTGGTCTTCCGCCGCATCTGATCCTGCTCGCGCCCGGGCCGCAGCATGCAGTTTCCGCAGGAAGTCGGACTGCGGCCCTCGAGAGCGCTGATGGCGTCGGTGCTGGTCGCGCACGTTGCGGCGGCACTGGCGCTTTTTCATGTTCCGCTGTCGCGCCTGGGCTTCATCGCGGACGAGGGAATGGCGGCCCGCATCGGGCTTTCCGCGCTGGCCTGGGGTGTCTTGCTGATCTCGCTCTGGCGGGCGCTTCATGCCGAGCGCCGAAAGCGGGGGCTCGTCCTGTGGCTGGAGGCGGACGGACTCGTCGAGATCTGCGCTGGCGGTGCCGTGCAAGGTCGCTTGTTGCATCGCATCCGACCGCACTCCGCGGTCGTGCTCGATTGGGCGCTCTGGTTCAGGCTCGAGTCCGTGGCGCCCCGTCAGGAGTCCGGCGCGACCGACAGGGGCGCCCCGCAAAGCATCATGCTGCTGGCCTGGAATGTGCAGGGAGACGGCTGGCGCCGGCTACGGATCTGGCTGCTGCACCGCGGCGACCGGTCCCCGCCCGCCGCCGATCCGGCGCAAGGCGTGGCCCGGGGCGGGTAGGGGTGTCCATCATGGCTTGCGGGACCGTACCGACGGCCGGAGGATGGTGTCGCGCGTGCGGGCGAGCGTTTCGGGGTAGTCGCGCGAGTGATGCAGGCCGCGGCTCTCCTTGCGCTTGAGTGCGCAGCGCACGATCAGGTCGGCGGTCACCACCAGGTTGCGCAGTTCGATGAGGTCGTTACTGACGCGGAAATTCGAATAGAACTCGTGGATCTCGCGGGCGAGCAGCCGGATGCGGTGCTGGGCACGGCGCAGGCGCTTGGTGGTGCGCACGATGCCCACGTAGTCCCACATCGCACGACGCAGCTCGGCCCAGTTGTGCGAGATCACCACCTCCTCGTCCGCATCGGTGACCCGGCTCTCGTCCCAGTCAGGCAGCACCGGCGCCGGCGGGCGGGGCTTGGCCAGGATGTCGCGGGCCGCGGCCTCGCCGAAGACCAAGCATTCGAGCAAGGAGTTGCTCGCCAGGCGGTTGGCGCCATGAAGCCCGGTGAAGGCGGATTCGCCCACGGCATACAGGCCGGGAACGTCGGTGCGGGCGGCGAGATCGGTCACGATGCCGCCGCAGGAGTAGTGCGCGGCAGGCACCACCGGGATGGGCTCCTTGGTGATGTCGATGCCCAGCTCGAGGCAGCGCGCATGGATGTTCGGGAAGTGTCCGCGCAGCCAGTCGGCCGGCTTGTGGCTGATGTCGAGGTAGACGCAGTCGATGCCGCGCTTCTTCATCTCGAAGTCGATCGCGCGGGCCACCACGTCACGCGGCGCGAGCTCCTCGCGCGGGTCGTGATCGGGCATGAAGCGCGTGCCGTCGGGCAGCTTGAGCAGCCCCCCCTCGCCGCGGACGGCTTCCGAGATCAGGAAGGATTTCGCCTGCGGATGGTAGAGGCAGGTCGGGTGGAACTGTATGAACTCCATGTTCCCCACCCGGCAGCCGGCGCGCCATGCCATCGCCACGCCGTCGCCGGTGGCGACGTCGGGGTTGGTGGTGTACAGGTACACCTTCCCGGTGCCGCCGGTGGCGAGCACCGTGTTGCGCGCGGCGAAGGTGACGACCTTGCCCGCCTCGATGTCGAGCACATAGGCGCCCAGGCAGCCGGCGCCCGGCTGGCCGACCTTGTCGCCGAGCACCAGATCCACCGCGATGTGATGTTCGAAGATGTCGATGTTCGGGTGGTTGCGGACATGCTCGCCGAGCGTGGTCTGTACCGCGGCGCCGGTGGCGTCGGCGGCGTGGATGATCCGTCGGTGCGAGTGCCCGCCCTCGCGCGTCAGGTGGTATCCGAGCTGGGAGTCCGCCTCACGCGTGAAGGGCACGCCGCGGTCGATCAGCCAGTCGATCGCGCGCTTGCCGTTCTCGACCACGAAGCGGGTCGATTCGGCGTTGCACAGGCCGGCGCCGGCGACGAAGGTGTCCTGGAGGTGAGCTTCCACGCTGTCTGCAGTGTCGAGTACCGCAGCGATGCCGCCCTGCGCCCAGTTGCTCGCGCTGTCGGCCAGCTCGCGCTTGGTGACCAGGGCCACGCGAAGCTGGTCGGCCAGGCGCAGCGCAATGGATTGGCCGGCCGTACCGCTGCCCAGAATGAGTACGTCGTACTGTTTCAGCAAGATGTCGCCCTGACATGTCGGAAGGAACGCGTCGGAATATAGCATGCCGCGTCCGGGCGCCCGGCGGCGTCGGCCCGGCGTGGGGAGTCGTCGGGAGGGCGGGCCTCGCGCGCCGGGTCAAAGACCATTGCGCCACCTGAACTATTTCGATGTGCCCGTGTCTGTTGTGTGTCTTCGATTTCAGTCGTGTGCGCGGCCGGTCGCTTATAATCCGGATGTCTTGATTTTTGATCATCCGGAAGAACCCAGATCCCATGAGCGATCGTGAAATCGATCAGCAACTCGTCGAGCGCGTGCAGCGCGGCGACAAGGAGGCATTCGGCCTGCTGGTATCCAAGTACCAGCGCAAGCTGAATCGTCTGCTGTCCAGGCTGATCCGCGATTCCGCCGAAGTCGAGGACGTTGCGCAGGAGACCTTCATCAAGGCCTACCGCGCGCTCGGTTCGTTCCGCGGAGACAGTGCGTTTTACACCTGGTTGTACCGTATCGGCATCAATACGGCGAAGAACTACCTTGTATCGCAGGGACGCAGGGCACCGACCTCGACCAGTTTCGATTCGGAAGAGGCCGAGACCTTCGAAGACGGCGAACAGTTGCGCGACATCAACACGCCCGAGCGGCTGATGATGACGCGGCAGATTGGTGAAACCGTCGATGAGGCGATGGCTGCGCTGCCCGAGGAACTGAGGACCGCCATCATGTTGCGCGAGCTCGAAGGACTGAGCTACGAGGAGATCGCCAACATCATGGAATGCCCGATTGGCACGGTGCGTTCGCGGATCTTCCGTGCGCGCGAAGCGATTGCAGAACGTCTGCGGCCCCTGCTCGATACGGCCCCGGACAAACGTTGGTAGGTGGCAAGCATGAAGGACAAAGTGTCGGCGCTGCTCGACGGTGATCTCGACGAACAAGCAACACGCGCGGTCTTCGACGGACTGAAGCGTGACCCGGATTTGAGGCGGGACTGGGAAGCCTACTGCTTGATCGGCGATGTGTTGCGTGGTGACCGTGACGGTTCGGAAGATTTCGTCGCGCGCGTGATGGGCAATCTCGATGCGGAGCCTACGGTGCTCGCGCCGCGCGCAACGCCCGCACTTGCGGCCCGTCAGCGCATGCTGCAGACGCTGATGCCGATCGCGGCGTCGGTGATGGGCGTTGCTGCGGTCGGCCTCGTGGCGGCGACCCTCTACAAGCAGGATGCGCCGTCCCCGCAGTTTTCCGCGGGCTTGCCGGCGGTCAAGGTCGTGAGCGCGACCGCGCCGGCGCAGGCGCAGCCGATCGCGCGCTCGGGCGAGGACGATGTGTTGCGCGAGTATGTCTTCGCTCATCAGGGCTTGTCGCGTGGCGGCCCCTTGCCGGCGGGAGTCCAGTACGTTCGCACGGTGTCGGACCAGCGGCAGGGCGCTGACCGATGAGGTTCGTCTGCGCCGTGCTGGGGTTCTGCGCCTTGCTGGCACAGGGCCCGGCGTTCGCCGAGCTGCCTACCGATCCGTTGTCGTGGCTTGGCCGCATTTCCTCGGCGGGGCAGCGGCTGAACTACGTTGGCACCTTCGTGTACCAGTCGGGCGGTCATGTCGAGACCTCGCGCATCGCGCATCGCTTCGATGCCGATGGCGAGCATGAACGACTCGAGGTGCTCGATGGCAGTCCGCGCGAGATCATCCGGCGCGGTAAAGAGGTGCGCTGCGTGCTGCCGGACGAACGCACCGTGATCATCGACGAGTCGGGTGGTCGCCGTGCCTTCCCCGCGCGGCTGCCGGCCTCGCTGAGCGGCCTGGCCGAAAGCTACCGCATCCGCAAGGGCGAGGTAAGCCGGGTCGCCGGCTACGAGGCTCAGGCGCTCGTGCTCGAACCCAAGGACGACCTTCGCTACGGCTACACGCTGTGGGCGGAAATGCAGAGCGGTCTGCTGCTCAAGTCGCGCATGGTGGACGAGAAGGGCGGGCTGATCGAACAGTTCAGCTTCAGCGACGTCAGGATCGGCGGCGAGGTCGGAGCAGAGGTGCTCGAGTCGCGTTTCAGTCCGGGCGAGGGCTGGCGCGTGGTGAATGCCCGCGGCAGCGACATGCCGATGGACGGCGCCGGCTGGGTGCTGGCCGAGCCGCTGCCGGGCTACAGCCTCACCTCGGTGATGCGCCGCCCGCTCGGCCGCGAGCGCGGGCAGGCGGTGCACATGGTCTTCAGCGACGGGCTGGCGGCGATCTCGGTCTTCATCGAGCCGGTGGGCGAGGGCTCGGCGGTCGGCCTGGGGCCGGTGTCGAACGGCGCGATCAACATCTACAAGCGAACCGTGAACGGTCATCTGGTGACCGCGCTCGGCGAGGCGCCGGAGCGCGCCGTGCGTCGCATCGGCGACAACATCCGCGCGGTGGCGCAGTGATGCAGGCCAATGCGCGGGTGGTGCGCGTCGAGGGCGGTCAGGCGTGGCTGGAGCTTGCGGACGTGGCCGGCGGTTGTGGTCGCTGCGACGAGCCGGGCGGTTGCCGCTCGGTGCAGATGAGCCAGGCATTCGGCGGGCCAGGGAAGGTCTTCGCGTTGCCGGCGAGCCTCCCGGTCAGCGCCGGGGACAGGGTCCGGATCAGTATTCCGGATGGCGCGCCGCTCAGTGTCGCGCTTGCGTCCTATGGGCTTGCGACGCTCTTGCTGATCGCGGGCGCAGCGATCGGAAGCGAGCTCGGCACCGGTGGGCGCGCGGATCTGTTCGCCCTCGTCGGTGGCGGTGTCGGGCTGTTGCTCGCTTGGTCGATCAACAAGGCCTTGCCGAGAAGCCGTACCTGGCGGCACCGCCTGCGCATGGAGCTTGCGCGCGAGGGCGACTGCCTGAATTCACCTCAAAGGCTGCAATGACGCGTTTCCTGATTGTGCGGCGCATCCCGCCGGTGCGCTTCGCGTTGGCGCTGCTGAGCGTCGTCCTGGCGTGTCTGGCCACAACCGTTGCGCAGGCCGCGACGGTGACGCTTCCCGATTTCACCGCGCTGGTCGAGCGCCAGGGCAAGGCCGTGGTCAACATCAGTACGACCCAGGCGCGCAAGACGCCCGCGCGGCTGCCGTTCCAGGTCCCCGAGCTGGACGAGTCGGACCCGATGTTCGACTTCTTTCGCCGCTTCATTCCGCGTACGCCCGAATACCCGGGCCCCGATCCCGAGAACCAGTCGCTCGGCTCGGGCTTCATCATCAGCGCCGACGGTTACATCCTCACCAACGCCCATGTGGTCGAGGAGGCGGAGGAGATCAAGGTGCGGCTCGCCGACAAGCGCGAGTTCGACGCGGTCGTGATCGGTGCCGATGCCCGGAGTGACGTGGCACTGATTCGCATCGAGGCGACCGCGCTGCCGCATGTGGTGCTCGGCGATCCCGAGGCGCTCGCGGTGGGTGAGTGGGTGCTGGCCATCGGCTCGCCCTTCGGCTTCGAGCAGTCGGTCACGGCAGGGATCGTGAGCGCCAAGGGGCGCAGCCTTCCCGACGAGAACTTCGTGCCCTTCATCCAGACCGACGTGGCAATCAACCCGGGCAATTCCGGCGGGCCGCTGTTCAACCTGCGCGGCGAGGTGGTCGGCATCAACTCCCAGATCTACAGTCGCACGGGTGGGTTCATGGGGCTCTCGTTCGCGATCCCGATCGACGTCGCCATGGATGTGCAGCAGCAGCTGCGCACAAAGGGCCGCGTCGAGCGCGGGCGCATCGGCGTCTCCATCCAGGAAGTCACGCGCGACCTCGCCGACAGTTTCGGCCTGCCGCGGGCGGCAGGCGCGCTCGTGAGCGCGGTGGAGGCGGACAGCCCGGCGGCGCAGGCGGGTATCCGCCAAGGCGACGTCATCGTGCGCTTCAACGAGCGGGCGGTGGAGAACTCGGCCGACCTGCCGCGCATCGTCGCGGCGGCGCGGCCGGGTGCGCGCGCGGCGGTCGAGATCTACCGCGATGGCGTGCCCCAAAGCCTCACTGTGGCGGTGGGCGAGTGGCGCGACCCGGAAGCCGAGCCCCAGGCCAGCGCGGCCGCGGGCGCTGCGGTGGCGTCCAACCGCCTCGGGCTGGAGCTGGCGCTGCCCACGCCGGCGCAACGTCGTGAGCGCGTGATCGATCACGGCCTGGTGGTCCTGCGTGCCGATGGCGCGGCTGCACGGGCCGAGATCGTGGCGGGCGACATCGTGCTGGCGATGGTGGTCGGTGGCCGCCAGATCACGCTCGACAAGCTCGATGATTTCCAGCGCAGGGTCGCCGAGCTCAAGCCGGGGCAGCAGGTGACGCTGCTGGTGCGGCGTGCGGAGGCGACCTCCTACGTCAGTCTGCGGGCGGCCCGATGAGCGAGGAGAAGGTGTTCACCGTGTTGAGCCGGGAGTGGTGCCACCTGTGCCATGACCTGGTCGACGCGCTCGAGCCGATCGCTGCCGAGCATGGCTGGCGGATCGAGGTCGTGGACGTCGATCAGCACCCCGAGCTCGAGGCGCGCTGGGATGAGCTCGTGCCCGTGTTGCTGCATGGCGAACGGGAACTCTGCCACTACCACCTCGATGCGACGGCCGTGCGCGCTTATTGCCGCAATTTTCCGCTAGAATCACGGGCTTGACGCGGTCAGGCCACCCGAGCCTCCGAACCCACGAACTCATTCCGAAACGGGTGCTGCAAGGCACCCTTTTCGTTTCGCTGAACCACATCCGAAACTAAGTCAAGCACTCCCAGTGCTGGCGCGGCTTGTAGCTCGATTGGGCTCGTTGCGCTTCACGACATACCCGCTTTTCTACCCACACTTTCAGCCGCTACCCGCACGCGGGACGCCCCTCACCAACGAAAAACCCCCTTGCGGGGGCTTCGTTCGGGGGCTGTGCTTCGGGTCAGGTTCGCGCGTCTAGCTCCAGTCGGGCACCCAGCCTCACCAGCAATTCGCGCTCCAGCGGGGTCAGGGTCTCCAGCATCTCGCCTTCCTCCAGCAACTCGACCAGGGCTTCATCGGTCAGGTCTTCCAGGCTGCTCGCCTTCCAGACGTTGCGCTGTGCCAGTGCGAATGCTTCCGCGTGCGCGTCATCTGCTACTTGAACAAGGGCCTTCGGTGCGGCTTCGGCTTCCGCGATGATCTGCGCGAGCCCCGTGCTAAATTTCTTCTCAGCCATGATCGACTCCAAGTCAGTCGGTAGTGGTCAGGCGGTCGGGGTGTTGCAGCACTCCGACTCGCCGCTTATCCCGTTCGGGACAGTTCCACTATAGGCAATGTCTCGCGCGCAGTCAAGAAATATCGTTAAATATCAACTGCTTACGCGTAAGCACGTTGTCCGCTGCGGTCTGGTAGTGGGGCACCCGTGCTCGGTCTGTCCGTCGCGCGCTCGTGGCGTCAAGTGGGTGGGGGGTACCCCCTGCCGGGTGGGCCATCGACCCGGCGACCCCCGCCCCCACTCTACGTAGTGCTCACTGGCCACGACCCCCTGAAAACTTCGCCCTGTAAACTTCTTAACAGCATACGCAAGCGGTACAGTCGAAGCGTCGCGCCCGATGATGATAGGCGACCCCCGCCCGCGTCGCCTGTTTACATAACTCGACCGTCAAGCCCCTTGCAGTATGTCGTGCCTGAGAATAGACGCCATGACACAGGGAGAGGTCATGCAGGACAACGAACCCACACGCGCGCAGCGCATGGCGGCACATCTCAAGGCCGATCAGGCACGGTTGGTCGAACAGGGCGTACTACCCCCGGACATTGTGCGGCGCACGGTGAAGGCGTCAGAGAAGGAAACGCCGGAGCAGCGAGAGAGGCGACGTGCTGCGCTGGAGAAACTGCGGTCATTTCTGGACTAGGGGAGGGGGTATGTTCGGCAGAAGCTCAGTTCAAATACGCCTCGTGCTTTGTGCGGGGGGCGTCTTCGCGGCCTTGATTCCGGGGATTGCTCTAGGCGATTACAGGGCCGTGGCCGACTATACTGGGGCACGGGGTAGCGGCCTTGACTTAGTGATCGGCATCCCGTTGATCGGCTGGATACTCTGGATGTGGACGACGAACGTTTTAACAGGTGAGTCTCGCTTTCATGTCTATGCTCTTGTTCTCGGTGGATTGGGGTTGTGGTTTCTTGGAAAGCATGGTGTGGCGCAAGCGATCGGGGTCGGCCTCTGCGCCCTCGTCGGGTACGTTTGGTTGAAACGCGACGAGGGATCATGAAACAAGGGGGGCTTTCGCCCCCTTCGTGCTTAATGGACCTTGCCGCCGTCCTTCGTGGCCTCGGGGTGCGCGGCTTCATAGAACAGGTTCGCAGTCTCGGGGATGCCAAGCACCGTTTCTGCGATGCGGCGCACGTTGTCCAGTTCGGGCGGGAAGGGGCGGTTTTCGTCCTTGAGGGCTTCGGCGTGTTCGGTCAGGCTGGCGAGCAGTGCCTTACGGGTGAGGGTGCGCAGGGTCTGCTGTCCCTGCGGGGGCAGTGCGTTGAACACGGCGCGGGCGAGGGTGGCCGGGTCTGCGCGCTTGAGGGCTTCCCAGCACGTAACCATGTGCTCGCCGTCGAGTTCGTAATGCTCCATTCCGGGCACGTTGTCGGTGCAGCCGGGGGCGCGTTCTTCGGCGGCGATGGTCAGCAGGCACGTTACCAGTGCTCGATTCAGGGGGCCGCTATACGCACCCAGTGCGGGGTGGGGTTCGGTGCCGGCGGAGCAGGTCACTTGAACGCCGGGAATTTGCTCCAGCAGCGCAGCGAGTTGAAGGGCGTAGATCGGATAGACCGCGCTCGTGGGGTCCATTGTGGTGGTCTCGGTGGTGCCGTCCACGTTCGTGGTTGTCACGACGATGGTGCAGGCGTGCTGGTTGGTCTGGGTGTGCATGGTGGCGGTCTCCGTTGGGGTGGTGGGGTTCAGCGGGGGAAGAGGTCGTAAGGGTCCGTGCGTTCGATGGCGAGCAGCGCGAGCACGTCCAGGCTGGGGCGTCCCCGTGGGGGTTTGGGCACGTGGTGCCCAGGGGGTGCGTAGTAAGTGCGGATGCGTCGGCGTCCGGCTTCGCGGGTCCATCGTTGTGCGCGGTGCCAGCCCAGAAGTTCAAGCACGTGGGGGAGGTTGGCGCGCGCGATGCCGGTCAAGGCTTGGAGTTCGGCGGGTCGGTAGCAGGTGCGGCGTTGGTCAGGTTCAAGGCTTGCCCACCACAGCGCAGCGGCGGACATATCGCGGGAAAGGGTCAGCGGGTCCATGTTGATGGTGAGGTCCTTTACAGGGTGGTGGTGTGGGGGTCGGGCACGGGGTGGAACAGGTTCGGGGTGCTGGAACAGGTAAAAAAGGCCAGCTGTGACACCACCTGTGACGCTGAATCCCAGTAACGGCGCGGGCTGAAGGTGATCGTCACAAGTGGCACGCGTTTTTCACTCCAATTCGCTGGGTAAGCACGGGGGGTTAAAAGTTGCCTATTTTTTACGCAATCCTTTTTTAACCACTGAACTTATTAAAAAAGGTGTGACACTTGTTCCACGTGCTTGAATCCCAGTGCTGG
>JAREIX010000094.1 GCA_029286945.1 Thauera sp.
GCTGTCGTTGATGCGCTTGAAGCGGTCGAGGTCGACGAACATCACCGCCAGCCGGCAGCGCAGGCGCGCGGCGTGGGCGAGCTCGACCTGCAGGCGGTCCTCGAGCAGGCGGCGGTTGGGCAGGCCGGTGAGCGGGTCGTAGTAGGCGAGGTCGCGGATGCGCGCCTCGGTCTCCTTCAAGCGGCTGATGTCGGTGAACAGCGCCGCATAGTGGGTGAGCGCGCCGTCGCGGTCGCGGATCGCGGTGATGTGCAGCAGCTGCGGATACACCTCGCCGGTCTTGCGCCGGTTCCACACCTCGCCCTGCCACTGACCGTCCTGCAGCAGGCCCTCCCACATGCGGGCGTAGAAGGCCGGGCTCTGGCGGCCGGAGTTGAGCAGCGAGGGGTTGCAGCCGACGACCTCGTCGGCGGGATAGCCGGTCATGCGGGTGAAGGCCGGGTTCACCGACAGGATGCGGGCCCGCGCGTCGGTGACCATGATGCCCTCGAGCGAACTCTCGATGACCTTCTCGGCGAGATAGAGGCTGCGCTGCGATGACGACAGCGCCAGGTCGCGCGCGCGCAGCGCATGCTGCAGCTCGTGCACATAGGCGAGCTCCATGCCGCTGAGGATGTCCTTGAAGCTGATCAGGTCGATCAGCTCGCCGCCGGCATCGACCACGCCGATGTGGCGGATGCGGCGCTCGGCCAGATCGACGCGCACGCGGTACAGGCTGTCGTGCTCGGCGCACACCACCAGCGGCCGGCTGGCCAGCTCGCCGAGCGGCCGCTCGCCCGCCTGGCGCGCCACCAGGCGCGTGATGTCGCGCTCGGTGACGATGCCGTAGCGGCCGTGCGCGGTATGCGCCACCGCCACGCCGAAGTCCACCACCACCGCGTCGAGCCCGCCCTCGCGCATGCGGCGCGCGGCCTCGCCGACGCCGGCCGTCGCCGGCAGCGCATGCAGGCCGCCCTTGACCAGCGAATCGACCGTGCGCAGCTTCAGGTAGTGCTCGATGCCCTGGTTCAGCACCACGTCCGACTGCGACACGATGCCCAGGCGCTGCCCGGCGGCGTCGACCACCAGGTAGTGACGCAGGTGCTCCTCGCGAAAGCGCACGGTCAGCTCGTGCAGCGGCGTCGTCTCAGGCACCGTGCGCACCGGCGCGCTCATCGCCTCGCGCACCGCCAGCGTGAAGGTGGCGGGGTCACCGAAATCGACCGCGAGCGCGTCGCGCTCGGTCCAGATGCCCAGCACCGCGTCGCCCTCGACCACCAGGATCGAGCTGACGCGGCGCTCGCCCATGCGCCGGGCGGCCTCGTGCAACGCCACCTGCGGCCCGCATTCGAGCAGATCGCGGCAGACGATCTCGCCGACGGTGACCTCGTCCGCAGGCGGACGGTCGAGCATCGCGTCGACGAGCGGGGGGAAGGATTCGGGTCGGTTCATGGGCACACGCGAGAAGTCCGGGCCGGCCGTTCCCGATGTCGACGGCCGGCCCGGACATGAGCTGAGTGATAGACGCCGGGATTGTCGCATCGATGCGCCCTGGCCCGGGTCGATCACGTCACGCCGCGGCAACTTCACTGCGCGGTAACACGCGGCGCGCATGCTCGGCCCATGATCCGGGTGCTGATGATCTCCGACGTCTTCTTTCCGCGGGTGAACGGCGTCTCGACGTCGATCGCCACCTTCCGCCGCGCGCTCGCCGCCCTCGACGTGGACGTGCGCCTGCTCGCGCCGCGCTACGGCGACGAGGCCGAGGCGCCGGGCATCGTGCGCATCCCCGGCCGCCGCCTGCCCTTCGACCCCGAGGACCGCCTGGTGCGCCTGCGCGCGATGCACGAGGCGGCGCGGCGCGAGGCCGCGCACTGCGACCTGGTGCACATCCAGACCCCGTTCGCCGCCCACAGCAGCGGCCTGCGCGCGGCACGCGCCTGCGGCCGCCCGACCCTGCTCACCTACCACACCTTCTTCGAGGAATACCTGCACCACTACGCGCCCTTCCTGCCCGCGCACGCGCTGCGCGGCCTGGCGCGGCGGGTGTCGCGCGCGCAGTGCAACGCGGTCGACGCGGTGGTCGTGCCCTCGACAGCGATGCGCGACCGGCTGGCCGGCTACGGCGTGCGCACGCCGATGGAGATCCTGCCCACCGGCATCCCGGTGCAGGACTTCGCCGGCGGCGACGGCCTGCATTTCCGCCGCCTGTACGACATCCCCGAGCAGGCGCCGATGGCGCTCTACATCGGCCGCGTCGCGCACGAGAAGAACATCGGCTTCCTGCTCGAGGTCGCCGCGCGGCTCAGGGCGCAGCGCCCGGACTTCGTGCTCGTGATCGCCGGCGAAGGCCCGGCCACGCCCAGCCTGCAGCGCCAGGCGCTGCGCGACGGCCTAGCCGGCAGCGTGCGCTTCGTCGGCTACCTGGAACGGCGCTGGCGCCTGCCGGACTGCTACGCGGCCGCCGACGTGTTCGTGTTCGCCTCGCGTACCGAGACCCAGGGCCTGGTGCTGCTCGAGGCCATGGCGGCCGGCCTGCCGGTGGTCGCGCTGGCGGCGATGGGCACCACCGACATCCTCGCCCCCGAGCGCGGCGCCCGCATCGCCCCCGACGCGCCCGCCGGCTTCGCGGCGGTGGTCGAGGACGTGCTCGCCAACGGCCGCCTGCGCAGGCAGCTCGCCACCGAGGCGCACGCCTACGCCCACGAGTGGGCCGACACCCTGATGGCCGCGCGCCTCGCCGCGCTCTACCGCCGCCAGCTCGACGGGCGCGCCTGAGCACACGCGGACGCTGTGGGAGCGGGCTTGCCCGCGAAGATCGTGCGCTGCATTCGCGGGCAAGCCCGCTCCCACAGAAAGTTGCTCCCAGGACACGCTCCGCCCGCGCTCTGGTTGCTTCCTTGCAGCCACGCCGCGCTGCCACCAAGATGCGGGCATCCCTTCCGGAGCACGCGATGAACACCACCACCCTCACCATCACCGGCATGCGCGACGAACAGTGCCTGCGCCTGGTCACCAACGCCATCCAGGACCTGCCCGGCATCGGCCACCTCGAGATCGCGCTCGACACCGGCGCGGCGACGATCGAGCACGGCAGCTTCGTGTCCGAGGCCGACATCCACCAGGCGATCGAGGACGCCGGCTTCGGCGTGCGCTGAAGCCATTGCCCGGGGCGGCGAATCCGGGAACCCGCACGCCCCGCGCATGCTCGAAGCGCGCACCCCATCCGGCCCTTCCTCCCATCTTGACCCCCGCCCTCCGCTACCTCCCCGGCGGCCTCGCCTTCGTCGACATCGAGACCACCGGCGGGCCTTCGCAGCGTGAATCGATCACCGAGATCGGCATCGTGCAGGTCGACGAGGACGGCGTGCGCGAATGGTCCACGCTGGTGCGCCCGGAGTCGCGCATCCCCGACTACATCCAGCGCCTGACCGGCATCGACGACGACATGGTGGCCGACGCGCCGCGCTTCGCGGACATCGCCGACGCGGTCTTCGACCGCCTCGACGGCCGTCTCTTCGTCGCCCACAACGCCCGCTTCGACCACGGCCACCTGCGCGCCGCCTTCCGCCGCGCCGGGCTCGACATGCGCCCGCAGGTGCTGTGCACCGTCAAGCTGTCGCGGCGGCTGTTCCCCGACCACCGCCGGCACGGCCTCGACCACCTCATCGAGCGCCACGGCCTGGCGGTCGCCGACCGCCACCGCGCGCTCGGCGACGCCCAGCTGCTGTGGCAGTTCTGGCAGAAGCTCCACGAGCGCTTCCCGCCCGGCCACCTCGAGGCGGTGGTGCGCGAACTCATCGGCCACCCCAGCCTGCCGCCCCACCTCGATCCCGAGCAGATCGCCGGGCTGCCCGACACGCCGGGGGTATATCTGTTCTACGGCGAAGGCGGCGGTGGCGAGGAAACTGGCGAGGAAGGGAGCGCAGGCAGCGGCGCGCTGCCGCTCTACATCGGCAAGAGCACCCGCCTGCGCAGCCGCGTGCTGTCGCACTTCGCCGCCGACCACCAGAGCGACCGCGAGCTCAGCCTCTCCCAGCAGGTGCGCCGCATCGAGTGGATAGCGACCGCCGGCGAGGTCGGCGCGCTGCTGAAGGAAGCCGAGCTGGTCAAGCGCCTGCAGCCCACCCACAACCGCCAGCTGCGCCGCAACCGCGAACTCTGCACCTGGCGCCTCGCCACCGACATCGTCGGCGACTGGCGGCTCGAGCTGGTGCACGCCGCCGACCTCGACTTCGGCCGCCGCGACGACCTCTACGGCTTCTTCCGCACCCGCCGCGAGGCCAGCAACCGCCTGCGCGCGCTCGCCCGCGACCACGCCCTGTGCCCGCCGCTGCTCGGCCTGGAGAGCCACCCGCAGGGCGCGCGCTGCTTCGACTTCCAGTTGAAGCGCTGCCGCGGCGCCTGCCACGGCGGCGAATCCCCCCAGGCCCACGCCCTGCGCCTGATCGAGGCCCTGCACGCGCTGAAGGTCGAGCACTGGACCTGGCCCGGCCCGATCGGCCTGCGCGAAGGCGAGGCGATCCACGTCGTCGACGGCTGGCGCTGGCTCGGCACCGCCACCGACGAGGTCACGCTCGCCGACATCCTCGAATCCGGCCGCCCGGCCTTCGACCTCGACATCTACAAGATCCTGGTCAAGGCGGTGAAGAGGCTGCCCGTGCTGCGGCTGTGAGCCGCGACCGCGTCCCTGCGCCGGGGGGGCCCGTCATGGGCGGGGCCAGGATCGTCAAGCCAGGCGCAGGGCCAGCGCCAGCGAGATCGACACCAACGCGACCAGATTGCCGAGGATGACGATCGACGCCACTTTCTCCGGCTCCTGCGCGTAGCGCTCGGCAAACATGAAGTTGAGCACCGCCGGCGGCAGCGCGCCGAAGATCACCAGGATGTCAGTCTCGCGCGCCGACAGCCCGCAGGCCAGGCAGAACAGGTAGGCGATCAGCATCCCGGTGAGCGGGGTCGCCACCGCGCCGACCGCGCCGATGCGCCATTGCGCGAAGGGTGCTGTGTTCAGACGCACGCCAAGCGAGAACAGCATCAGCCCGGTGGACACGTCGGCGATGATCTTGATCGCCGACAGGAAGGGTGGCCACAGCGCGACGTCGGACAGGCTCACCAGCACGCCCGCGATGCCGGCGACGATCACCGGCTCTCGCAGCAACCGCCACAGCTTCGCGTTGTGCCCGAGCCACCAGGTGGCGATCGCGAAGTGCAGGATGTTCTCGACCAGGAACAGCACCACCGCCGCCGGGAGCACCTGCTCGCCGAACGCGAACAGCAACAGCGGCAAGCCCATGTTGCCGGCGTTCTTGAACATCATCGGCGGCAGCAGCGTCTTCGGCGCATAGCCCAGCCAGCGCGCGATCGGCCAGCCGAGCAGGCCAGAGCCGAGCACGATCACCAGCCCGCCGAGCGCGATCATCTGCACCTCGGCCAGCTCGACCGATTTCCCCGCCAGCGCGGAAAAGATCAGCGCGGGCACGAAGATGCCCATGTTCACCTGATTGGTGGCGATCATGTCGGGGCGATGCTTGCGGCCATAAAGGTAGCCGATCGCGATCACCGTGAACACCGGGAAGACGATGCTCACGATCTGGACGAGCATGGGAAGTCCTTTCCTGTTTTCGTGTGTCGGGCGGAGACGATCGCGCGCACGCGGTGTCCGCCCGTCGGCCGGGCTCAGGCCTGCGCTGGCGTTCCGTTCAAGGCGTGATAGCTGCGGATGACCTGGCTGTCGTCGGCACGGCCATCACCGCGGCCGGACGCCGCGAGGAACAGCTGATGCGCCACTGCGGCGATCGGCAACGCCGCCTTCGCGTCCCGCCCGGCCTCGAGCACGATGCCGAGATCCTTGACGAAGATATCGACCGCGCTGCTGACCTCGGGCGCGGCCTGCAGCATGCGCGGCCCGCGGTCCTTGAGCATCCAGCTCGAGGCTGCCGAACCGCCCATGATCTCAAGCAGCACCTCGAGGTCGACGCCGACCTTGGCGGCGAGCGCGAAGGCCTCGGCCACCACGGCGATATGCACACCGCACAGCAGCTGGTTGACGGTCTTGACCGTGGCCCCCTGCCCTGCACGCTCGCCGACGTGGAAGATGCGCTGGCCCATGGCGCCGAACACCGGTTGCAGGGCGTCGAAGTCGGCGCGCGCGCAGGCCGCCATGATGGTCAGCGAACCCGCGCAGGCGCCGGCAGTGCCGCCCGACACCGGCGCATCGACGAAGCGCCGGCCGGCCGCGGTGACGCGCCCGGCGATGCGCTCGGCCGCGGCCGGCGGGCAGGTCGCCATCAGGCAGACGATGGCGTTCGCGGGCAGCGCCTCGAGGGCACCGTGGTCGAACAGCACCTGTTCGGCCTGGACGGCGTTGACCACCATCAGGACCAGCACCTCGGCACCGCGGGCGGCAGCGGCCGCATCGACCGCCGGTTCCGCGCCGGCCGCAGTGAGCGCCGCCAGCGCCATGGGGTTGAGATCGATGCCGCGCACGCGGTGGCCGGCGGCGAGCAGGTTCTTCGCCATCGGCAGGCCCATCGCGCCGAGCCCGGCGAATGCAATCGTGTTCATGGAATGTCCTCTTCGGGCGCACGGCCCCCGCTCACGCAGGGGCCGTGCGCACTCAGTAGATGGTGAAGGCGGGGACGAAGGAGATCAGGCCGAGCACCGTGATCGCCACCAGGTAGAAGGGCCACAGCTCCTTCACGACCGCACCGACCTTCTCGCGCGAGATCGCTGCCGCAATGAACAGCGTGGTGCCGACCGGCGGGGTGAAGAGGCCGATGCTCAGATTGACCGCCATCATGATGCCGAGCTGGATCAGGTCGAGACCGATCGCGTTGCCGATGGCGACGAAGGTCGGACCGAGCAGCAGGATCGCGGCCGGCAGGTCGAGGAACATGCCTACCGTGACCATGATCAGGTTCAGCATCAGGATGACCATCCAGGGCGACTTCAGCGTCTCCGCCGTCCATTCGGCCACCGCAGTGGGCACCGCCTCGACGGTCAGCACGTAGCCCACCAGGTTCGAGGCCGCGATCACCAGCATCACCACGCCCGTCGTGACCGCGGTATGCACCAGCGCGTCGTAGAGCCGGCGCAGGGTCAGGTCCCGATACACCGCCATGCTCACGATCAGGCCGTAGAACACCGCCAGTACGCTGACCTCGGTCGGCGTGGCGATGCCGGCGCGCAGCAGCACGACGATGAAGGCCGGCATCGCCAGCGCGGGCGCAGCCGACAGGGTGGCCTTGAGCACGCCTTTCAGCGTCACCTCGTCGGCCAGGCGCTTGAAGCCGCGCAGCCGCCCCGACAGGTAGCAGGTCAGCATGAAGCCGGCGCACAGCAGCAGGCCCGGCAGCACGCCGGCGAGGAAGAGCGAGGCGATCGACTGGTTGGACACCGCGGCGAACAGGATCAGCGGGATCGAGGGCGGGATCAGGCCCGCGATGGTCGCCGACGACGCCGTGGCCGCAGCCGCGAACGCCCCCGGATAGCCTTCGCGCTTCTGCCAGGGGATCAGCATCGAGCCGAGCGCCGAGGCTTCCGCAACCGCCGAGCCCGACACGCCGCCGAACACCGTGGAGCCGACCACCGTGACCTGGCCCAGGCCGCCGTGGAAGCGGCCGACGAGCATGGTGGCGAAGTGGATCAGGCGCTTGCCCAGCGTGCCGCCCATCATCAGGCTGCCCGAGAGCATGAAGAACGGGATCGCCAGCAGCGGGAAGCTCTGCGTGGGCTGGAAGATCTTCACGACCGCCGCCACGCTGGGCATGCCACCGACGGTGACGGCCGCCACCCCCGAACTGATCACCAGCGCGTAACCGACCGGCAGGGCCAGCGCGAGCAGGACGGCAAAGATGAGAATCATCGCGAGGGTCATACGTCCTCCTCGATATGGTGGCTGCGGACGGCGAGCGGATCGTCGGCGCGCAGCAGGTGGACCAGCGTGGTGAGCGCGGTGAGGCCGAGGCCGACGAAGCCGGCGATCATGGCCAGATAGGCCCATTTCGCCGAGATGCCGGTGACGGGATAGGTCTCGCTGCCGGTGATCTCGATCACGTCGAGGCCGACCCAGGCGAGATAGAAGAAGGTGGCGGCAATCAGCAGCTGGTGGGCGAAGAGCAGCACCCGGTTCCCGCCACGTCCGATCAGCCCCTGAATGGCGGTGACCGCGATGTGCTGGCCGCGCTGGGCGGCGAGCACGATGCCGCCCATGACCAGCCACGGGAACAGGATGTTGGGCATCTCGGTGGGCCAGCCCATGCCCTGGTTGGTGAGGTAGCGGACCACCACCTCGGCCATCAGCGAGACGAACATGACGACCAGGGCGCCGATCGCAGCCACCACGCCGGCGGCCACGATCGCGTTGTCCACCCACTTCACCACCGGCGTCAGGACGCCGGCCTGCGCCGTTTCCTTGGTGGAGGTGTGGGCGGCCATCACTGCTTGCTCGCTTCCGAGACGATCAGCTTGACCAGGTCGGGATACTGCGCCGACCACTTGTCATAGACCGGCTTGGTCTTGGCGGCGAATGCCGCCTGGTCGATCTCGTTGATCTGCACGCCGGCGGCGGTGAGCTTGGCGCGCAGCTCGGTGTCGGCGGCGAGCGACATCTCGCGGTTGAGCTTGCCGGCCTCGACGGCGGCCTCCCTGATCGCCTGCTGGTCCTGCTTCGAGAGCGTGGCCCAGATCATCTTGCTCGCCAGAAGCGGCGTGGTCTCGTACTTGTGGCCGGTCAGCGAGATGTATTTCTGCACCTCGTGCAGCTTGGACGAATAGACGTTCATCAGCGGGTTCTCCTGGCCGTCGAACACGCCCTGCTGCAGCGCGATGTAGAGCTCGGAGAAGGCCAGCGGCCCCGGGTTGGCGCCGAGCGCCTTGAAGATGTCGAGCGTCATGGTGTCGGGCGGCGTGCGTACCTTGATGCCCTGCAGGTCTTCCGGCTTCACGATCGGACGCTTGCTGTTGCTGGTGTGGCGGATGCCGTTGTCCCACAGCGCGAGCACCACCAGACCCTTGGCGTTGGCGGCCTCGTCGAGCTTCGCGCCGACCGGGCCGTCGACCACCTTGTAGGCGTGGTTGAGGTCGCGGAACAGGAAGGGCAGGCCGATCAGGTTGAACTCGGGCACCACGCCCGCGGTACTGCCCTGCGAGTTGGCGCTGAAGGCGAGCGAACCCAGGCGCATGTTGGTCAGCGACTCGACGTCGTCGCCGAACTGCGCGCTGCCGCCGACCTCGACCTTGACCCGGCCGTTGGTCTTCTGTGCGACCAGCTCGGCGAACTTCTCCGACGCCACCGCCTTCGGGTTGCCCGGCGCGGCGTTGTGGGAGAGGCGCAGGACCTGCTGGGCCCAGCCCGTGGAGGCGGTCAGTGCGAGGGTCGCGGCAACCGCGATCAGTGTCTTTTTCATGTCTATCTCCTTCCGATTCCTATTGATGTGAGGTGCATGCCGCCGGTGCGCAGCACCTGTCCGATCGTGCGGGCGCCCTGGGGGTACGGGCGCAGGACGCCCGGCGAGGTGATCCGATCAACCGTGGATGAGCATGCCGCCATTGACGTCGATGACAGCGCCCGTGATGTAGGACGACAGGCCGGAGGCCAGGAACAGGTATGCGCCCGCCACTTCATCGGCATTGCCCAGGCGATTCAGCGGGATGCCGGCGGCGATCGAGGCCTTCTGCTCGTCGCTGAGCTTGCCCGAGCTGATGTCGGTCTGGATCAGGCCAGGGGTGACGCAGTTGACGCGGATGTTGTCCGGGCCGAACTCGCGCGCCATCGCCTTGGCCAGGCCGAGCACGCCGGCCTTGGCCGCCGAGTAGTGCGGGCCGCCGAGGATACCGCCACCGCGCTGGGCCGACACCGAGGACATGCAGGCGATCGAGCCACCCCCCTGCTTCCTCATGTGCGGGATGACCGCCTGCGACAGGTAGAGCACCCCGCGCAGGTTGACGTCGAGGATGCGGTCCCAGCTCGCGGGGTCGATCTCGAGGGTCTTGACCGGCTGGGTGATGCCGGCGTTGTTGACCAGCACGTCGATGTGACCGAACTCGGCGATGGCGCGCGCGGCGGCCTTCAGGCAGGCGTCCTTGTCGACCACATTGCAGCCGTAGCCGCGATGCCCGGGGCCGATCGAGGCAGCGGCCTCGACCGCTGCGGCCTCGTCGAGATCGAGGATCACCACCTTGGCGCCGTGGCTGGCGAAGAGACGGGCGGTGGCGAGGCCGATGCCGCGCGCCGAGGCCGCACCCGAGATCATGGCGACCTTGCCGTCGAGAAGAAGCGTGTTGTTCATGGGTGGATTCCTTTCCGTGGCGCCCCGGCGGGGCGCATTCGTGTGTTCGTTTCGCGGACGCCGCGCTCAGCCGAGCCAGCCCTTGATCGTTGCCGACATCGCTTCGGTGGAAATGCCGTAGCGGTCGTGCAGGGTGGGCAGTGCGCCGGCGTCGAGGAAGGCGTCGGGCAGCGCGATCTGGCGGAATTGCGGCGTCACGCCGGCGGTCAGCAGCGCGGTCGCCACCGCCTCGCCGAGGCCGCCGACCGAGGTGTGGTTCTCCGCCACCACCACCAGGCGGCCGGAGCGGCCCGCCTCGCGCAGGATGGTCGCGGTGTCGAGCGGCTTGATCGTCGGCACGTGCAGCACGCCCACGTCGACCTGGTCCGCCCCCAGCGCCTTGGCCACTTCGAGCGCGCGCATGGTCATGATCCCGGAGGAGATCACCAGCACGTCGCGGCCATCGCGCAGCATCTTGGCCTTGCCCAGCTCGAAGCGGTAGTCGTACTCGTCGAGCACCAACGGCACGTTGCCGCGCAGCAGGCGCATGTACACCGGGCCGTTGTGGGCGGCGATCTGCGGCACCGCCTGCTCGATGTCGAGCGCGTCGCAGGGGTCGATGATGGTCATGCCGGGGATGCCGCGCATCAGCGCGATGTCCTCGGTGGCTTGGTGGCTGGGGCCGTAGCCGGTGGTGAGACCGGGCAGCGCGCAGCACATCTTGACGTTGAGGTTCTCCTCGGCGATCACCTGATGCACGAAGTCGAAGGCGCGCCGGGTGCCGAACACCGCGTAGGTG
>JAREIX010000095.1 GCA_029286945.1 Thauera sp.
GGCCGAAGCCGGTGATGCGCAGCCCGGGGTCGAGGCCGAGGATGCGGGTGGCGACGTGCGTGCTCGCGGCAGCGCTCAAATCTTCACCGCGGTGCCGCTGACGCACACCATCAGCATGCCGTTGTCGGCGCCGAGGACCTCGTAGTCGACGTCGATGCCGATCACCGCGTTGGCGCCGAGCTTCTGAGCGGCTTCCTCCATCTCTTCCATCGCGATGCGGCGCGCGTCGGCGAGGGTGCGCTCGTAGCTGCCGGCGCGGCCGCCGACCACGTTGCGGATCGAGGCGAACATGTCCTTGAACAGGTTGGCGCCGATGATGGCCTCGCCATTGACCACGCCGAGGTACTGGCGGATCGGCTGGCCGTCGAGGCTCTGGGTGGTGGTCATCAACATGGCATGCTCCTGCGGGGTGGGGAAGAACCCGATTCTAGCCCTTGCGTGCCAGCCACACACCCGCGACGGCGATGGCCATGCCGGCGATCGCGAGCGCGGACAGGGTCTCGTCGAACATCGCCCAGGCGATCAGCGCGGTGGTCGGCGGGGTCAGGTAGAAGAGGCTCGCCACGTTGACCGCGCTGCCGCTGCGGATCAGCAGGTTGAGCAGGCTGATCGCGCCGATCGACAGCACCATCACCAGCCAGCCGAGGGCGAAGACGAAGTCGCCGGTCCACTCGATTTCCATCGTCTCGGTCTGGCTGGCGACGAGCAGCGTGACCACCAGGCTGGGCAGGAACTGCATCACCGAACCCGTGCGCAGGTCGAAGCGCGGGCAGAAGCGCTTCTGGTACAGGGTGCCGGCGGTGATGCCGAGCAGCGCCGCCAGCGCGGGGACGAGCATATGGACCAGCGCATCGCCATCGACCCCATCCACGCTGGCCTTGCTGCCGACCACCAGCGCCACGCCGCCGAAGCCGAGCGCGAGCCCGGCCCACTGCCGCGCCGAGACCCGTTCGCCGAGCAGCGCGCCGGCGAGCGCCGCCGTGAGCAGCGGCTGCATGCCCACCACCAGTGCCGAGATGCCCGCCGGCAGGCCGCGATGGATCGACATGAACACGCCGCCCAGATAGAGCGCCTGCACCAGCAGGCCGGTGACGCCGATGTGCAGCGCCTCGCGCGGGCTGGCCGGCCAGGGCGCGCGCATTGCCAGCGCGAGCAGGCTCATCAGGCCGATCACCAGCACGTAGCGGGCGGTGAGGAAGCTCAGCGGCTCGGCGTAGGGCAGGCCGTACTTGGCGCCGATGAAGCCGGTGCTCCACAGCAGCACGAAAAGCAGCGGTGTCAGGCGGGTGAGCAGGGGCGGGGTCGGCATCTTGTCGGGTCCATCAAACAAAAAAGCGGCGCCGGGCGCCGCTTTCCTGGGGGCAGATCGGGGAAGTTACTCGTCGATCTCGGCGGAGGTGTATACCTCCTGCACGTCGTCCAGGCCTTCGAGCGCGTCGAGCAGCTTCTGCATGCGCACGGCCTCGTCGCCGGCGAGCTCGATGACGTTCTCGGGCTTCATCGTGACTTCGCCGAACTCGGCGCTGAAGCCGGCCTTCTCCAGCGCTTCCTTGATGGTGGTGAACTCCCACGGGCCGGTGATCACCTCGATCGAGCCGTCGTCGTTGGTGACCACGTCCTCGGCGCCGGCCTCGAGCGCCGCTTCCATCAGCGCGTCCTCGCTGGTGCCGGGGGCGAACAGCAGCTGGCCGCAGTGCTTGAACTGGAAGGACACGCAGCCGTCGGTGCCCATGTTGCCACCGTACTTGGAGAAGGCGTGGCGCACGTCGGCCACGGTGCGGGTCTTGTTGTCGGTGAGGCAGTCGACCATGACGGCCGAGCCGCCGATGCCGTAGCCCTCGTAGCGGATCTCTTCGTAGCTCACGCCCTCGAGCTCGCCGGTGCCCTTCTTGATCGCGTTGTCGATCTTGTCCTTGGGCATGTTGACGAGTGACCCGCCATATTGAAACCTCTGTGCTGCCCGAGCGATTGAAGAGGCGCGCATTATAGCGCCCGCCCGCCGCGCGCGCCGCGCTTCCCGGCGCCCGTGCAGAAACCGCCGCGCTCCTGTAGGAGCGGCGCCAGCCGCGAATCGGGCGGTCGATCGAACGAGCGCGTGCGGGCCTCCGCCGCGGCATTCGCGCCTTGCGGCGCTCCTACAGGAGCCGTCGGGGCCCGGATCTCATGTAGGAGGGTGACCGCCGCGAACGATGGCGGCGCGGAGGCGACGGGCGTACTCGGGCGCGGAGGCGCCGCACGAGCCTGCTCGCGGGGCTGCTAAACTCGACGCATTCCGAACCGATTCCCGAGGAGCATGAAATGGCCGACCCGATGCTGATCGCGCGCGCGCACGACAAGGACGCGTTCAAGGACATCTGCCTGCTGCCCAACATCGGCGTGCCGGTCTTCGTCGCCGACATCAAGGGCGACCTCTCCGGCATCGGCGCTGCGGGCAACCAGTCCGACAAGCTCATGCAGCGCCTGGCCGCGATCGGAATCACCGAATACACCCCGCGCGCCAACACGGTGGTGTTCTGGGACGTGTTCGGCGAACAGGGCCACCCGGTGCGCGCCACCATCTCGGACATGGGGCCGCTGCTGATCGCGCGCCTGCTCAACCTCAACGACACCCAGACCGGCGTGCTCACGCTCGTGTTCAGGGTCGCCGACGACAACGGCATGCTGCTGCTCGACCTCAAGGACCTGCGCGCGATGGTCCAGTACGTGGGCGAGAACGCGAAGAGCTTCACCACCGAGTACGGAACGCGAAGACCTTCACCACCGAGTACGGCAACATCTCCACCGCCTCGATCGGCGCCATCCAGCGCAACCTGCTGGCGCTCGAAGAGCAGGGCGGCGACGTGTTCTTCGGCGAGCCGATGCTCGACATCAACGACCTCATGCAGACCGACGCCGACGGTCGCGGCGTGATCAACGTGCTGGCGGCGGACAAGCTCTACCACTCGCCCAAGCTCTACTCCACCTTCCTGCTGTGGATGCTTTCCGAACTGTTCGAGCAGCTGCCCGAGGTCGGCGATCCCGACAAGCCGAAGATGGTGTTCTTCTTCGACGAGGCCCACCTGCTGTTCAATGACGCGCCCAAGGCGCTGCTGGAGAAGATCGAGCAGGTGGTGCGGCTGATCCGCTCCAAGGGCGTGGGCGTGTATTTCGTCACCCAGAACCCGCTCGACGTGCCCGACACCGTGCTCGGTCAGCTCGGCAACCGCGTGCAGCACGCGCTGCGCGCCTTCACCCCGCGCGACCAGAAGGCGGTGAAGACCGCCGCCGACACCATGCGCCCCAACCCCGCCTTCGACGCCGCGACCGCGATCACCGAGCTCGGCGTCGGCGAGGCGCTGATCTCCTTCCTCGACGACAAGGGCCGGCCGCAGGTCACCGAGCGCTGCTTCGTGATCGCGCCCGATTCGCGCCTCGGCCCGCTCGACGCGGCCGAGCGCCAGGCGGCGATCAAGGGTTCGGTGATCTACGGCCACTACGAGCAGGCGGTGGACCGCGAGTCGGCCTACGAGCTGCTCAAGGCCAGCGCCGCCACCAAGGCCGCGGTCGAGGCCGGGCGCGAGGCTGCCAAGCAGGTCGGTGGCGAGCAGACTGGCGGCATGGTGAGCGACATCCTGTTCGGCGCCACCGGCCCGCGCGGCGGCAAGCGCGACGGCCTGGTGCAGATCGCCGCCAAGACCGTCACCCGCACCATTGGCAGCAGCATCGGTCGCCAGATCGTGCGCGGCATCCTCGGCTCGCTGCTCGGCGGCAAGCGCTGAGCGCTGCCACCGGCGGGCGCGGGCAGGTCCGCGCCGGCGGCGGTTTCAGGGCAGGCAGCGGGCCTGCCCCTGCACGATCACGCAGCTGCGGTTGCGCCCGCCCTCCTTGGCGCGGTAGAGCGCGCGGTCGGCGGCATTGACCAGCGCGTCGGTGTCGGCCATGCGCGGGAGGCGGCTGGCCACCCCGATGCTGACGGTGGTGCGGATCGTGCTGTCGCCGGCCTGGATCTGCAGCGCCTCGATCGTGCGCCGCAGGCGGTCGGCCGCGAGCAGGGCCGCCTTGAGGTCGGCGTTCTGGCAGATCATAAGGAACTCTTCACCGCCCATCCGGCACACGCTGTCGTCCTTGCGCGCCGCGCGCTGCAGCTGCTGGGCGACCTCGCTCAGCGCCTTGTCGCCCACCGCGTGGCCGTGGGTGTCGTTGATGCGCTTGAAGTGGTCGATGTCGAGCACCAGCACCGACAGCGGCTGCTGGAAGCGGTCGGCCGCGGCCCAGGCCTTGGCGAGCGCCGCCATCCCGGCGCGGCGGTTGGGCAGCCCGGTCAGCAGGTCGGTCATCGCCGCATGCTCGAGCCGGCGGTTGCTGATCGCCAGCTCGGCGGCGAATTGCTTCAACTGGGCGCGGTCGCGCTCCCAGGCCTCGAGCAGCTGCACGTAGTGCCAGGCGGCGCGCAGGCGGGCGCGCAGCGTGCGCACGTTGACCGGCTTGGTGAGGAAGTCGTCCACGCCGGCCTCGAAGGCTTCGGAGACCTCTTCCTCGGTGTCCAGGCTGGTCAGCATGATCAGGTAGATCGTCTGCCCCCACTCGGTGGCGCGCAGCGCGCGCGTCAGCTCGAGGCCGCTCAGGCCCGGCATCAGCCAGTCGGTGATGACGATCTGGGGCTGGGCCTCGACCGCGACCGCGAGCGCCTCGCTGCCGGTGCGCGCGCACACCACCGAATGGCCGAGCGCGTCGCGCAGCACGGTCTCCATGATGGTGCGCGAGGTCGGGTCGTCGTCGACCAGCAGCACGCGCAGCGCACCCGCGCCGCGCTGCTCCTCCTGGCGCATCGCGTGCGGCGTGGACATCTGCGCGAACGAGGGCAGCGCCGAGGCCGGCACCCGCAGCAGCTCGCCCCATTCGCGCCAGCGTCGCACCAGCTCGTCGATGGTGGCGCCGAGCTCGTCGGCGTTGAGGCCGATCTTGCCGCCCAGGAACAGCAGCTCGGCGGTGCGGCCGTTGTGCTCGCCCTCGGGCGCCAGGCCGAGATCGGCGACGCGGCGGGCGAGGTAGAACAGGTGCACCAGCTGATGCGGCCGCGAGCCCTCCGAGAAGCCGGACGCCTCGGGGTGTTCGTGGTGGTAGATCGGTTCGACCAGCGCGCCGGGGATGCCCCATTCGGTGAGCAGCGCGGCGGTGAGCTCGTTGTGGTCGGTCTGCAGGTGTTCCTGCTCGAGCTCGGTCAGGCTGCGCGCGGGGTCGGTGTTGCGCAGCAGCGTGCTGTAGGCGGCCGGATACACGGTGGCGAGCGACAGCCGGCCGACCTGGGCGAGCAGGCCGCAGGCGAACAGCTCCTCGCTCGAGCCGGCGTGCGCCATCGTGCAGAACTGCTGCACGGCGAGCGCCATCAGCAGCGAGTGCGACCAGAAGGCCTGATAGTCGAAGCCCTCGCAGGGGCCGTTCTGGTACTGGTCGACCAGCGAGAAGCCCATCGCCAGGTTGCGCACCGTGCCCATGCCGAGACGCAGGATCGCATCGGTCACCGCCGCCACCGGCCGCCCGGCGCCCTGGGCGGCGGCGTTCGCCTGGCGGATCAGCCGGCTCGCCAGCGCGGGGTCGGTCTGGGCGATGTGGGCGACCTCGGCGATCGTGCTGTCCTCGCGTCGGCACAGTTCCAGAATGGCGAGCGCCACCCCCTTCGGGCTGGGCAGCTCACCATTGAGCGGAATGTGTTCCAGCTTCTTCATGTCGGCGCGGCGGCGGGGTTCGGATCGGGATCCGTAAGATAACCGATCTGCCGTGCTGGCCATGTGCATAATTCCCGCTGTCCCGTGCCGGCCGCGCTGGCCCCGTCGCCGGCACAGCCCTGGCGGACGAGGGCCTCGAGCGCCGCGGCGGGAACCGGCCGGCTGAACAGGTAGCCCTGCAGGCTGTCGGCCTCCAGCGTGCTCAGCAGGCTCGCCTGGGCCGCGGTCTCGACCCCCTCGGCGGTGATCTGGAAGCCCAGGTGGCGTGCGAGCGCGAGGATGGCGCGCACGATCGCGAGGTTGTCGGCGTCGTCGGGCAGGCCATTCACGAAGCTGCGGTCGATCTTCAGCTTGCCCAGCGGCAGGCGCTTCAGGTAGCTCAGCGACGAGTAGCCGGTGCCGAAGTCGTCGAGCGCGATGCCGATGCCGAGCGCGCGCAGCGCGCCCAGGGTGGCGTGGGTGGCGTCGTCGTCGTCCATCAGCGCGCTCTCGGTGATCTCGAGCTCGAGCCGCTCGGCCGGCAGCCCGCTCGCGGCCAGCGCGTCGCGCACGGTGTCGAGCAGGCCCTGGGCGCGGAACTGCATCGACGACAGGTTCACCGCCACCCGCAGGTCGAGGCCGCGCGCGATCCACGCCGCGGCGTCGCGGCAGGCGTGCTGCAGCACGCGGGCGCCGATGGCGTCGATCAGGCCGCACTCCTCGGCAAACGGGATGAATTCGAGCGGCGGCACCAGCGCGCCGCCGGGCGGCTGCCAGCGCACCAGCGCCTCGACCGTGGTGATGCGCCCGCTGCGCACCTCCACCTGGGGCTGGTACATGAGCACGAACTCGTCGCGCTCGAGTGCGCGGCGCAGGCCGGTCTCGAGCTCGACCCGGTGCACCGCCTCCGCGGTCAGCGTCGGGTTGTAGTAGCGGCAGGCGTTGCGGCCATGGCCCTTGGCGTCGTACATCGCGGTGTCGGCGTGCTTGATCAGCGTGGCCGCGTCGCCGCCGTCGTCGGGGAAGATGGCGATGCCGAGGCTGGTGCTGAGGCCGAGTGCCTGGCTGCCGATCATGAACGGCGCGTTCATGCAGGCGCGGATGCGCTCGGCGATCGGCAGCGCGTCCTCGGCGCGCGCGATCCGCGGCAGCATCACGGTGAATTCGTCGCCGCCGAGGCGGGCGAATTCGGCGGCGCCCGGATCGCCGCCGTCGCGCGACACGATGTCGCCCGGGCGGACGATGGTGCGCAAGCGTTCGGCGGCCTGCTGCAGCACGGCGTCGCCGGCCTCGTGGCCGAGGGTGTCGTTGACGCTCTTGAAGCGGTCGAGGTCGAGGAACAGCACGGCGAGCCGCCAGCCGTTGCGCTCGGCGCGGCGGATCTCGCGCTCCAGGCGCTCGAGGAAGCCGCGCCGGTTGGCGAGCCCGGTCAGGCTGTCGAAGTAGGCGAGGCGGTGGATGCGGCTCTCGTACTCCTTGCGCTCGGTGATGTCGCGCACGAGGCACAGCGCCTCGCTGCCGTCGATCGTGCTCAGGCGCGCTTCCTGGTGCAGCGGGCGCTCGCCCTCGCCGCCGAGGGTGAATTCCACCGTGAAGGGCCGCCGGCTGCGCCGGGTCTCGTCCAGCGCCTGCGCCAGGATCGCCCCGGCCGCGGCCGGGAAGGCGCTCGCCAGCGGCTGGCCGACGAGGGGGGCGCCGGGATGCCCGCCCGTTCCCGCTGCCGCGCGCAGCTCGACGATGTGGTCGGCGCCATCGATGCGCAGCAGGGTGTCGGGCAGGGCGTCGAGCATGGCGGCGTTGCGCGCGTTGGCCATGCGCAGCGCGGTGGCGGCCTGGGTCGCGCGCAGCACGTAGCGCACGCGGTGGGCGAGCAGCGCCCAGGGCAGCGGCTTGGCGATGAAGTCGGTGGCGCCGGCCTCGAACGCGGCCTCGATCGAGGCGATGTCGTCCATGCCGGTGATCATGATGATCGGCAGGTCCTCGCCGCGCTGCCGGCGCAGCGCCGCGCAGGCCGCGAAGCCGTTCAGGCGCGGCATGTCGACGTCGAGCATCACCATGTCGAAGGGGGTGCGCGCGAAGGCCGCCAGCGCCTGCTCGCCATCGGCGGCGAGCTCGACCGTGAGTCCGGCCTTCGCCAGCGCGGCGTGCACCAGCAGGCGGGTGGTCTCGTCGTCGTCGGCGACCAGGATGCGTGCGCTGCTCATGCCCCGAACTCCAGTCTCAGCGCGCGGATGGCGTCGAGCGCGCGGGCGTATTCCGCACTCAGCGCGTCGAGCTGCGCGCGCGCCTCGTCGATGCGGCCGTCCTTGCCGAGCTGCTCGAACTCCTTGAAGAGGGCGGCGACCCGCTTGGCGCCGACGTTGGCCGAGCTCGACTTGAGGCTGTGCGCGGCGTGGCGCAGGCGGTCGCCGTCGCCCTCGGTGACCGCCTGCACCACCTCGGCGAACACGCCACCGCTGCTGCCGGCATAGATGTCGAGGATGCGCGCGGCGAGCGCGGTGCTGCCGCTCGGGTCGAGCTCGCGGAACTGGTCGATGACCTTGCGATCGACCGCGGGGGGCGCGTCCGCGGGCGTCGGGACGCCGCCGGCCGCCGTGGCCGTGGTGGCGGCCGGCGCCGCCGGCATCCAGCGCTGCAGCGTGGCCTTGAGCTGCTCGAGCGCGTAAGGCTTGGCGAGGAAGTCGTCCATGCCCGCCGCCAGGCAGCGCTCGCGGTTGCCCTCCATGACGTTGGCGGTCAGCGCCACGATCGGCACCCGCGGCGTGCGCGCGAGGGCGCGGATCGCGACGCTGGCCTCGTAGCCGTCCATCAGCGGCATGTGGCAGTCCATCAGGATGAGGTCGAAGTCCTCGCCCGCGGCCAGCTCGAGCGCTTCCCGGCCGTTGTCGGCGAAGCGCACCGTGAGGCCGAGCTTCTCGAGCATGGCCTGGCCGACCTGCTGGTTGACCGGGTTGTCCTCGGCGAGCAGCACGCGGCCCGCGAGCCCCTGCGCGCCATCGCGGTCGGCCGGCGCACCGGCGGCGTGGCCGCCCGGGGTGCGCAGCGCGCTGCACAGCACCTCGTGCAGCTCGGTCTGGCGGATCGGCTTGTGCACGCAGCGCAGGATGCCGGCGCGCTCGCGCTCGCGCACGCTGGCGCTGGCATAGCTCGAGGTCAGCACCACCAGGCGCAGGCTGGCGAGCGCCGGGTCGCCGTGGATCTCGGTGGCGAGCCTGAGGCCGTCCATGCGTGGCATGTGCATGTCGAGCACGGCGATGTCGAAGCCGCCGCCCGCCGCGCCGCCGCGCGCCAGCAGCGCGAGCGCGGCCGGGCCGTCGGCGGCGCACTCGACGTGCATGCCCCAGCCCTGCAGCTGGCGCAACAGGATCTCGCGGTTGGTGGCGTTGTCGTCGACCACCAGCGCGCGCACGCCGGCGAGTGCGACGTCGCTGCGCAGCGTCTCGGGTGTGCTGCTGCCGGTGGGCAGGCAGAGGTCGATGTGGAAGCGCGCGCCCGCGCCCGGCGTGCTGTCGACGCCGATGCGGCCGTCCATCAGTTCGACCAGCCGGCGGCAGATCGCCAGGCCGAGGCCGGTGCCGCCGTACTGGCGGGTGGTGGAGCCGTCGAGCTGGGAGAACTGCTCGAAGATCTTCTGCTGCGCGTGCGCCGGGATGCCGATGCCGGTGTCCTCGACGCTGAGGCGCACGCGGCAGTCGCCGTCGCCCTCCTCGAGCAGGCGGGCGCGCACCACCACCTCGCCCTGCCCGGTGAACTTGATCGCGTTGTTGATCAGGTTGCCGACCACCTGGCGCAGGCGGAAGGGGTCGCCGCGCAGGCAGCGGCGCACCTCCGCCGGCAGGTCGGCGACCAGCTCCAGCCCCTTCTTCTCGGCCGGCTGGGCGAACATCGCCAGCGTGCCCTCGAGCAGCTCGCCGAGCTCGAATTCGACCGCCTCGAGCTCGAGGTGGCCCGACTCGATCTTCGAGAAGTCGAGGATGTCGTTGATGATGCCGAGCAGGTGGCGGCCGGAATGCTCCACCGCCTCGGCGAAGTGGCGCTGCTCGGGGTTGAGGCCGCTGTCGAGCAGCAGCTCGGTCATGCCGAGCACGCCGTTCATCGGCGTGCGGATCTCGTGGCTCATGGTCGCCAGGAAGTCGCTCTTGGCCTGGCTGGCGGCCTCGGCCGCCTCCTTGGCGCGCAGCAGCTCGGCGGTGCGCGCGGCGACCTCGTCCTCGAGGTGGTCGCGGTGCGCGGCCAGGCGCGCGTCGCGCTCGGCGATCTGGCCGAGCATGCGGTTGAAGCCGCTGGCGAGCGAGTCGAGCTCGGTGATGCCGCTCGGTTCGGCGCGCGCCGCATAGTCGTCGCGATGGGCGACGCGCTCCATCAGCGCGGACAGGGTCGACAGCGGACGCAGCACCGCGGCGTTGAGCCGGCGCAGGGTCAGGCTGGCGAGCAGCAGCGCGAGCGCGGCGGCGGTTACGGTGATCGAGCCGTGGGCGAACACCTGCAGGTAGAGCGGGCGCAGGTCGAGGTCGAGGTCGAGCACGCCGACGCGGTCGCCGTTCTCGACGATCGGCTGGGTCATGTGCAGTGTGCTCAGGCTGAAGTGCGCGTGCTCGGCGGTGAGGCCGGGCGCGCCGCGGCCCTCGGCGCTGTAGTCGCCGTGGCGCGCGAACGGATTGCCGGCGCTGTCGTAGATCGCCGCGCCGCGCACGTCGGGCAGGCGCGCGAGGGTGGCGAGCACGCGGCCGGCGGCCTCCCTGTCCAGGAACATCAGGCTGGGGGCGGCATTGTCGGCGAGCACGCGGGCCATCACCCGGGTGTTGCCCTCGAGCGCGAGCGCGCTGATCACCAGGCTGCCGAGCGTGATCGCGATCGCCAGCAGCAGCACCGCGGTGCCGAGTGCGCGCTGGCTGACGCGGCGCAGTTTTTCGCCGAGCGTCATGGCCGGGGCGGGGGCGCGAGCGTGGGGGTTCATTGCTTGACCTCGGTGGCAAGGTTGAGCAGCCGGGCGCTGAGGGCGAGGCCCTGGCGGCGGGCGGCGGCGAGGTTGGCCGAGAAGCCGATGCGGCCGCCGTGGCTGTCCATGTTGAGCATGACACCGTGGTCGACCGCGCCCGGGCTGTCGGCGACGACGAGCACCGGCCGGCCGTCGATGCGGTCGAGCACGCGGCCGAGGTTGCCGATCATCGGTCGGGTGACGAACACGATCTCGCAGCCGTCGAGGGCGTCGACGCTGCTCACGCGCACCACGCGCAGGCTGCGCGGGCCCACCTTGCGGCCGGCGACGGCGTCGAGGTGCGCACCGAAGGGGTCGTCGCCATACACGCACAGCGATAGCGACTCGGCGGCGCCATCCGGCCAGCTGGTGAAGGTGGCGAAGTTGAACAGGAAGGCCGCCTTCAGGCGGTACTCGTCGGCGGCGCCGTCGCCATGCTGGGCGAAGGCGAGCGTCGCGGCCAGCCAGAGCGTGGCGCCACAGGCGAGCAGCCGGCGCCGCGGCGGGCGCGGGCGCCGTGCGGGAGGCGGCGGGGCGGAGGTCGCGGTCATGCTTGCTCAGAAGCGGAGGTCGAGCTTCAGGCGCAGGCTGCGGCCGTCCTGGGCGATGCGGTCCGTCCAGTGCGTGGGCACGCCGGCGCTCGGGTGGGCGTAGTCCTCGTCGAACAGGTTCAGCACGCTCAGCGACACTTCGGCGCCCGGGATCAGGCGCTCGGCCACCAGGTGCAGGTTCGACAGCCAGTACGCGTCGACCGTGTTGCCGGCGGGGCTGCGGCGCTTGCCGTCGTAGGCGAGCTCCACGCCCATGCGCAGCGGCAGATTCGGCAGCGGGGTGGAGAAGTTCACCCGGCCGAGCACGCGCGGCGAGTTCTCCACGCGCTGGCCGGCGGCGTCGGTGGCGTGCTGGAAGGAGAGGTTGCCGCGCAGGCGGGCGCCACTGCGCCAGGTGTGGTCGGCGGAAAATTCGAGACCACGGCTCTCGACGCTGCCGATCGCCTGGTACTGGCTGATGCCTTCGTCGTCGGTGACGAGGCTGATCAGGTCGTCGATCTTCCAGCGGTAGAGTGCGGCGCGCAGGTGCAGGTCGGCGGAGGCGCGGTGGTCGAGCACCAGCTCGGTGGTGTCGACGACTTCGCCGCCGAGCGCGGGGTTGGCGCGCTGAAAGCCGGGCTCGTCGTAGTAGGCCTGGTAGGCGTTGGGGGCGCGGTGGGCGCGGCCGTACAGCAGCTTGAGCGTGTTGCGCGCGCTGGCGTTCCAGATCAGGCCCAGGCGCGGGCTGAGCTTGGTGCCGGTCAGGTCGTTGTGGTCGGCGCGCAGGCCGAGGGTGGCGGCGAAGGCCTCGCTCAGCTGCCATTCGTCCTGCACGAAGACGCCGGCGCGGTAGCCGTCGCGGCGGTCGCGCCAGTTGTAGTCCGAGGCCGGATCGGCGTAGTCGAGGATGTTCTGGTCGATGCGGCGGTTGCGCTGGTACTCGGCGCCCACCATCAGCGTGTGGCCGGCGACAGCGGTCGACACCAGCTGCAGCTCGGCGCCGTGCCAGGCGGCGGCGGCCGGGTAGCCGTAGGGCAGGCCGTCGATCACCAGCGTGCTCTCGTAGCGATAGTCGCCGGCGAAGGCGCGCGCCGAGATCGACAGCGTGTCGGAGAGTGCGGCGCTGTAGCCGAGATGGGCGATGGTGTAGCGGTCGCCCTGGAAGCTGCCCGGGGTGAAGGGGTCGGTGCCGTACACGCCGGTCGGGTCGTCCTTGCGGCGGTCGCCGTGGGCGAGCCCGAAGGACCATGCGCCGCGGCGGGCGCCGAGGTTGAACTCCTGGTCGCGCTCGCCGTCCTGCTTGCGGACGAGGCCGTTCACACCGTCGCCGAAGTCCATCCACAGGTCGTCGCCGTCGCTGCGCAGGATCGCCGCCGACATCATCAGCTCGAGCTCGTTGTCCAGGCGCTTGCCCCAGCTGACGCGCGCCTTGCGCGTCGCCTGCGGTGCCTGCCACGACACCGCGAATTCGCCGCCGTCGAGCGCCGCGCCCTTGCGGGTGATGACGTTGACCACGCCGAACATGGCGTTCTGGCCGTAGATCGCACCGCCCGGGCCGGGGATGAACTCGATGCGCTCGACCAGATCCATGTCGAGCGGCAGCATGCGGCCGAAGGGGGCACCGTCGTACGTCGGTTCATTGGCGCGCACGCCGTCGATGGTGACCAGTAGCCGCGTCATGTAGTCGCCGGCGAGCCCGAAGCCGCGCACCCCCACATAGGAATACTGGCGGTCATAGGTGGTGTGTACGCCGGGCAGGGTGGCGAGCGCCTCGTCGAGCGTGCGCCAGCCGAAGCTGCGGATCTCGTCGCGGGTGATCACGGTGACCGCGGCGGCCACGCGGTCCTGGGTCTGCTCGTACTTCGAGGCGCCGACGACCGGCACCGCCATCAGCTGCTCGAGGCTGAGGTCGGCGAGTTCCTCGGCGGCGGCGCTCACCGGCAGGGCGAGCGCGCAGGGCAGCAGCAGGCGCGCGAGCGTCGATGCGGGCGCGTGCCGGTGTGGCGTGGTCGCTGGCGGCCGGTGTTCGGCGCTGCGCTGCAGGCGGGGGGCTGGGCTGAGGTGGGGCATGGCGGCGGACCCTGCCGCCCGCGCTGCGCGCGAGCGGCACAAAATGACGTTGCGGATGCGTCACTTTACGGTCGGCGTCGCGCCGACTTGAGCCACAAACGTCACGCTCGCCGCGCGATCGCGCAGCACGCCGCCCGGCTCAGCGCGCGAGCCCCAGCCGCCGGCAGATCTCGATGGTCGGTGCCGCCGTGTTCATGCTGTAGAAGTGCAGCCCGGGTGCGCCCGCGGCGATCAGCTGCTCGCACAGGCGGGTGACGACGTCGAGGCCGAAGGCGCGGATCGAGTCGCTGTCGTCGCCGTAGCTCTCGAAGGTCTTGCGCATCCAGCGCGGGATCTCGGCGCCGCAGGCATCCGAGAAGCGCGCCAGCTTGCTGAAGCTGCC
>JAREIX010000096.1 GCA_029286945.1 Thauera sp.
TATGGATAAATGACGTCCAATGACTAATTGGGCGCCATTGATGTTCATAAAGGCAATTATCTGCCGGGCCTCGCGGGCGTGTACGCGTGGGCGCAGCCGTCTCTTTGGGAGGCCGCGCAGCGATCGCGACGTGCCATGTCGGATCCAGGATAGTGATGCAGATCGCGTCCATCCCGGACAAACCTCTGACGGATACAGGCAAAAGGCCGTGGGGCGAAGTTCCTAAGATCTGGCTCCAACAGGTCGCATATCGATGCGCCTGCCGCCCTTCGGGGCGAGACACCAGACCAACCAGGAGACAACCCGACATGTTTGCCATGACCGACCACATCGCAGGTTTCGACGACGAGCTCAAGGCCGCGATGGACGCGGAATTCGCGCGCCAGGAATCGCACATCGAGCTGATCGCTTCCGAGAACTACACCAGCCCGCGCGTGCTCGAGGCGCAGGGCAGCGTGCTCACCAACAAGTACGCCGAGGGCTATCCCGGCAAGCGCTACTACGGTGGTTGCGAGCACGTCGATGTGGTCGAGCAGCTGGCGATCGACCGCGCCAAGGAGCTGTTCGGCGCCGACTACGCCAACGTGCAGCCGCACTCGGGTTCGCAGGCCAACGCCGCGGTGTACATGGCGCTGCTCGAGCCGCACGACACCGTGCTCGGCATGAGCCTGGCCCACGGCGGCCACCTGACCCACGGCGCCAAGGTCAACTTCTCGGGCAAGATCTACAACGCGGTGCAGTACGGCCTCAACGAAGCCACCGGCGAGATCGACTACGATCAGGTCGAGGCCCTGGCGCGCGAGCACAAGCCGAAGATGATCGTCGCCGGCTTCTCGGCCTACTCCCGCGTCATCGACTGGAAGCGCTTCCGCGACATCGCCGATGCCGTCGGTGCCTTCCTGTTCGTCGACATGGCGCACGTCGCCGGCCTGGTCGCCGCCGGGCTGTACCCGAACCCGGTGCCGTTCGCCGACGTCGTCACCACCACCACCCACAAGACCCTGCGCGGCCCGCGCGGCGGCCTGATCCTGGCGCGCGCCAACCCCGACCTCGAGAAGAAGTTCAACGCCGTCGTCTTCCCCGGCATCCAGGGCGGCCCGCTGATGCACGTCATCGCCGCCAAGGCGGTGGCGCTGAAGGAAGCGCTGCAGCCCGAGTTCAAGGCCTACCAGGCGCAAGTGCTGAAGAACGCGCGCGTGATGGCGGGCGAGTTCATCGAGCGCGGCTACAAGATCGTCTCCGGCGGCACCGACGACCACCTGTTCCTGGTCGACCTGGTCGCCAAGGGCATCACCGGCAAGGCCGCCGACGCCGCGCTCGGCGCCGCGCACATCACGGTGAACAAGAACGCCGTGCCCAACGACCCGCAGTCGCCCTTCGTCACCAGCGGCATCCGCATCGGCACGCCGGCGATCACCAGCCGCGGCTTCACGGAAGCGGAGGCGAAGGAGCTGACGCACTGGATCTGCGACGTGCTCGACGACATCAACGACGCGTCGGTGATCGCCGCGGTGCGCGAGAAGGTCGCCGCCCTGTGCGCGCGCTTCCCCGTCTATCCCGCCAGCCGCTGATCCGCGGCACCGGAGAATCGAGATGGCCATCAGCGTATTCGAGATGTTCAAGGTCGGCATCGGCCCGTCGAGCTCGCACACCGTGGGCCCGATGCGCGCCGCACTGACCTTCGCCACCCGGCTGCAGGAGGAGGGCGTGCTCTCCGCCGTGCGCCGGGTGCGCGCCGAGCTGTACGGCTCGCTCGGCGCCACCGGCAAGGGCCACGGCAGCGACAAGGCGGTGATGCTTGGCCTCGAGGGCGAGGCCCCCGACCTCATCGACCCCGACACCATCGACGGCCGCCTGGCGCGCATCCGCGATGCGCGCAAGCTCTCGCTGCTCGGCATGCAGGCGGTCGAGTTCAACGAGAAGACCGACCTCGTCTTCCTGCGCCGCCAGAGCCTGCCCTACCACCCCAACGGCATGCGCCTGATCGCCTACGGCGAGGGCGAGGTCGAGCTGGCGAACCGGGTGTACTACTCGGTCGGCGGCGGCTTCGTCGTCAATGAGGAGGCGGCCGGTGCCGACCGCATCGTGCAGGACAGCACCGAGCTGCCCTATCCCTTCCGCAACGGCGACCAGCTGCTGACGCAGTGCGCGGTGAACGAGCTGTCGATCAGCCGCCTGATGCTGGAGAACGAGAAGGCCTGGCGCAGCGAGGCCGAGACCCGCAACGGCCTGCTGCACATCTGGAAGGTGATGCAGGCCTGCGTGCGCCGCGGCTGCGAGGTCGAGGGCGTGCTGCCCGGCGGCATGAAGGTGCGCCGCCGCGCCGCCGAGCTCTACCGCAGCCTGTCGAGCGCCCCCGAGGCCGCGCTGCGCGACCCGCTGACCACGATGGACTGGGTCAACCTGTACGCGCTCGCGGTGAACGAGGAAAACGCCGCCGGCGGCCGCATCGTCACCGCGCCCACCAACGGCGCGGCCGGGATCATCCCCGCGGTGCTGCACTACTACTACCGCTTCGTGCCCGGCGCCAACGAGGACGGCGTGGTGCGCTTCCTGCTGACGGCGGCCGCGATCGGCATCCTGTTCAAGGAGAACGCCTCGATCTCCGGCGCCGAGGTCGGCTGCCAGGGCGAGGTCGGCGTGGCCTGCTCGATGGCTGCCGGCGCGCTTGCCGAGGTGCTCGGCGGCACGCCCGAGCAGGTCGAGAACGCTGCCGAGATCGGCATGGAGCACAACCTCGGGCTGACCTGCGACCCGGTCGGCGGCTTGGTCCAGGTGCCCTGCATCGAGCGCAACGCGATGGGTGCGATCAAGGCGATCAACGCCGCGCGCATGGCCCTGCGCGGCGACGGCAAGCACTTCGTGTCGCTCGACAAGGTGATCAAGACCATGCGCGACACCGGCCGCGACATGAAGGACAAGTACAAGGAAACATCCCGCGGCGGGCTAGCCGTGAATGTTGTCGAGTGCTGAGCGCAGCGCCGCACAGCACAAGGAGATCGTCATGCAACACTATTCCGGCTTCGGGCTCCTCAAGCACGGCCTCAGCCACCACGAGAACTGGCAGCGCATGTGGCGCAACCCGGTGCCCAAGGCCCAGTACGACGTCATCATCGTCGGCGGCGGCGGCCACGGCCTGGCCACTGCGTACTACCTGGCCAAGGTGCACGGCATCACCAACGTGGCGGTGGTGGAGAAGGGCTGGCTGGGCGGCGGCAACACCGCCCGCAACACCACCATCGTGCGCTCGAACTACCTGTGGGACGAGGCCGCCTGGCTCTACGAGCACGCCATGAAGCTGTGGGAGGGCCTGTCCCAGGACCTCAACTACAACGTCATGTTCTCGCAGCGCGGCGTGATGAACCTCGGCCACACCCTGCAGGACATGCGCGACATCCACCGCCGCGTCAATGCCAACCGCCTCAACGGCATCGACGGCGAGGTGCTCGACGTCAAGCAGATCCAGGAGATCGTGCCGCACATGGACTGCTCGGCCAACCGCCGCTACCCGGTGATGGGTGCGTCCTGGCAGCCGCGCGCCGGTGTCGCCCGTCACGACGCGGTGGCCTGGGGCTTCGCCCGCGGCGCCGATGCGCTCGGCGTCGACCTGCTGCAGCAGACCGAGGTGACCGGCTTCCGCATCAGCGGCGGCAAGGTGCTCGGCGTCGAGACCAACCGCGGCTTCATCGGCGCCAAGACAGTGGGCTGCGTGGCTGCCGGCAACTCCGGCGTGCTGGCGAAGATGGCCGGCTTCAAGCTGCCGGTGGAGTCCCACCCGCTGCAGGCCCTGGTGTCCGAGCCGATGAAGCCCATCCTCGACACCGTGGTGATGTCGAACCACGTGCACGGCTACGTCAGCCAGTCCGACAAGGGCGACCTGGTGATCGGCGCCGGCATCGACGGCTACAACGGCTACGGCCAGCGTGGCAGCTACCCGACCATCGAGCACACCCTGCAGGCGATCGTCGAGCTGTTCCCGATCTTCTCGCGCGTGCGCATGAACCGGCAGTGGGGCGGCATCGTGGATACCACGCCCGACGCCTGCCCGATCATCTCGGCGACGCCGGTCGGCGGCCTGTTCTTCAACTGCGGCTGGGGTACCGGCGGCTTCAAGGCCACCCCGGGCTCGGGCCACGTGTTCGCGGCCACGCTGGCCGAGGGCAAGGCCCACCCGCTCGCCGCCCCCTTCACCATCGACCGCTTCATCTCCGGAAAGCTGATCGACGAGCACGGCGCCGCGGGCGTCGCGCACTGACAGGAGCAGGACATCATGCTGCACATCTACTGCCCGCACTGCGACGAATATCGCGAGGAAGAGGAGTTCCGGCCCAAGGGCGAGGCGCACATCGCGCGCCCGGCCGACCCCGAGAACACCAGTGACGAGGACTGGGGCAACTACCTGTTCTTCCGCAAGAACCCGCGCGGTCTGCACCACGAACAGTGGTTCCACAGCGCCGGCTGCCGCAAGTTCTTCAACGTCACTCGCGACACCGTCAGCTACGAAATCCTCGAAACCTACAAGCCTGGCCAGCAGCCGACGGTGACCGCCGAATCGCGCCAGGCCCAGGCCTCCGCACAGGCCTCCAACCAGGGAGCGGCAAAATGAGCCAACGTAACCGTCTCGCCACCGGCGGCCGCATCGACCGCACGCGCCCGCTGCGCTTCACCTTCAACGGCGTGAGCTTCCAGGGCTACGCCGGCGACACCCTGGCCTCGGCGCTGATCGCCAACGGCGTCGACGTGCTCAACCGCAGCTTCAAGTACGCCCGTCCGCGTGGCGTGGTGACCGCCGGCGCCGACGAGCCCAACGCCATCGTCCAGCTCGGCGCCACCGAAGCCGGCCAGGTGCCCAACGTGCGCGCCACCCAACAGGCGCTGTACGACGGCCTGGTCGCCAAGAGCACCAACGGCTGGCCCAACGTCGACCGCGACCTGATGGGCGTCATCGGTTCGCTCGGCGGCAAGTTCATGCCCCCGGGCTTCTACTACAAGACCTTCATGTCGCCGGCCTCGGCGTGGCCGAAGTACGAGCAGTACATCCGCAAGGCCGCCGGCCTCGGCCGCAGCCCGCGCGAGACCGACCCCGACATCTACGACCACATGCATCACCACTGCGACGTGATGGTCGTCGGTGCCGGCCCGAGCGGCCTGGCCGCCGCGCTCGCCGCCGCCCGCAGCGGGGCGCGCGTGATCCTGTGCGACGAGCAGGAGGAGATGGGCGGTTCGCTGCTCGACAGCCGCGAGCTGATCGACGGCAAGCCCGCCGCCGAGTGGGCCGCCGCGGTCGTCGCCGAGCTGTCGGCGCTGCCCGACGTGCTGCTGCTGCCGCGCACCACCGCCAACGGCTACCACGACCACAACTTCGTGACCCTGCACGAGCGCCGCACCGAGCACCTGGCCGACCTCGCGCCGCTCGCCAACGGCCGTCGTCAGTCGCGTGCCCGCATGCACAAGGTGCGCGCCGGTCGCGTCGTGCTCGCCACCGGTACCCACGAGCGTCCGCTGGTGTATGCCCGCAACGACGTGCCGGGCAACCTGGTTGCCGGCGCGGTGTCGACCTACATCCGCCGCTACGGCGTCGTCCCCGGCCAGCGCCTGGTGCTGAGCACCTCGAACGACCACGCCTACCGCGCCGCGCTCGACTGGCATGACGCCGGGCGCGAGGTGGTGGCGATCGTCGACGCCCGCGACAAGCCGGACGGCGACCTCGTCGCCGCCGCGCGTTCGCGCAACATCCGCATCATCACCGGCAGCGCGGTCATCGAGGCGCAGGGCAAGAAGCGCGTCACCGCCGCGGTGGTGGCCGCGATCGACATCGCCGGCTTCCGCGTCAAGGGCAGCACCCAGGAGCTCGCCTGCGACACCATCGCCAGCTCCGGCGGCTACAGCCCGGTGGTGCACCTGGCGGCCCACACCGGCCGTCGTCCGGTGTGGCGCGACGACCTGCTCGGCTTCGTCTCCGGCGGCGTGCCCGGCCAGATCCCGGCCGGTGGCGTCAATGGCCGCTGGTCGCTGCGCGACGCGATCGCCGACGGCTTCGAGTGCGGCGTGCGCGCCGCCGCCGAGACCGGCCTGACCGCCGGCACCTTCACGCTGCCGACGGTGGCGCCGGTGCGCGAGGGCAAGCCGGTGGCGCTGTACCAGGTGCCGCACACCAAGGCGGCGATGCGCGCGCCCAAGCAGTTCGTCGATCAGCAGAACGACGTCACCGCGGCCGGCATCGAACTCGCCACCCGCGAGGGCTTCGAGGCCATCGAGCACGTCAAGCGCTACACCGGTCTGGGCTTCGGCACCGACCAGGGCAAGCTCGGCAACATCAACGGCATGGCGATCGCCGCCCGCGTCACCCAGCAGTCGATCCCGGACGTCGGCACCACGGTGTTCCGCCCGAACTACACGCCGATCACCTTCGGCGCGATCGCCGGCCGCCACTGCAACGAGTTCTTCGATCCGCGCCGCTACACCGCGCTGCACGGCTGGCACGTCGAGCGCGGGGCCGCGTTCGAGGTGGTCGGCCAGTGGATGCGGCCGTGGTACTTCCCGCGCGGCAACGAGTCGATGCACGACGCCGTGCAGCGCGAGTCCCGTGCGGTGCGCGAAGGCGTGGGCATCCTCGACGCCTCGACGCTGGGCAAGATCGAGATCCAGGGCAAGGACGCGCGCGAGTTCCTCAACCGCCTCTACACCAACGCCTGGACCAAGCTCGAGCCGGGCAAGTGCCGCTACGGCCTCATGTGCAAGGACGACGGCATGGTGATGGACGACGGCGTGACCGCCTGCCTGGCCGAGAACCACTTCCACATGACCACCACCACCGGCGGCGCCGCGGGCGTGCTGGACTGGATGGAGATGTGGCACCAGACCGAGTGGCCGGAGCTGGAGGTGTACTTCAACTCCACCACCGACCACTGGGCGGCGATGACGGTGACCGGCCCCAACGCGCGCAAGCTGCTGACTGAACTGGTCGACATCGACATGTCGGCCGAGGCCTTCGGCTACATGGACTGGCGCGAGGCCAAGGTCGCCGGCGTGCCGGCGCGGATCTTCCGCATCTCCTTCACCGGCGAGCTGTCGTACGAAATCAACGTCCAGGCCAACTACGCGATGCACGTGTGGAAGGCGCTGTTCGAGAAGGGCGCCAAGTACGACCTGACCCCGTACGGCACCGAGACCATGCACGTGCTGCGCGCGGAGAAGGGCTTCATCATCATCGGTCAGGAGACCGACGGTTCGGTGACGCCGGAAGACCTCGGCATGCAGTGGTGCGTGGGCTACAAGAAGCCCTACTCGTGGATCGGCCGCCGCGCGCTGACGCGACCCGACACCAAGCGCAGCGACCGCAAGCAGCTCGTCGGCCTGAAGCCGCTCGATCCGCAGGTGGTGCTGCAGGAGGGCGCGCAGATCGTGCTCGACAAGGAGATCAAGGTCCCGATGCCGATGGTCGGCCACGTCACCTCGAGCTATTTCAGTCCCAACCTGGGCCACGGCTTCGCGCTCGCCCTCGTCAAGGGCGGCAGCCAGCGCATCGGCCAGACCGTCTATCTGCCGATGGCGGACGGCAAGATCCACGCCGCCGAAGTGGTCAGCCCCGTGTTCTACGATTCCGAAGGAGCCCGTCATCATGTCTGAGATCGCAACTTTCAACGCCCACCCGACGGTGGCGGTCCGGGCCGAGTCGCCGCTCGCCTTCAGCCGGGTCACCGTCGCCACACTGGCCTCCGCGCAGGGCGCGGGGGTGTGCATCCGCGAGCGTGCGCTGCTCGGTCACCTGATCCTGCGCGGCAAGGCCGATGACGCGGGCTTCCGCGCCGGCGTCGAGTCCGCCCTCGGTGTGTCGCTGCCGCTGAAGATGGGCCCGGTGTCGCGCGACGACGGTCGCGGCGTCAGCGTGCAGTGGATGTCGCCGGACGAGTGGCTGATCGTGGTCCCCGCGGGCGAGGACCTCGCCACCGAGCAGCGCCTGCGCGCGGCGCTGAGCGGGCACTACGCGGTGATGCAGGTCAGCGGTGCGCAGACCCTGCTCGAGCTGAGCGGCCCCAATGCCCTCGAGGTGCTGAAGAAGTCGGCAGGCTACGACTTCCATCCGCGCAACTTCCCCGTGGGCAAGGGCATCAGCACCACGCTGGCCAAGAGCACCGCGGTGATCCGCCGCACCGGCGACACGCAGTGGGAGCTGATCATCCGCCGCAGCTTCGCCGACTACCTGTTCCGCTGGCTGCTCGACGCCAGCGAGGAGTACGGCGTCTTCGTCGCCCGTTGAGTGTCGGCGGCCGGGGACGGAACAGCGTCCCCGGCCGCGGCATCGTTCATACCCTCGTCCCCACCTTCGCCACGCGTGGCCGTGGCCCCGGAGTCCCGCATGAGCAGCGGATCGATCGAGTTTCTGGAGCGTATCGCCGACAAGGTCCAGGAGGGCCGGAGTTCGCGTCCGGTCGGCGACGACCGCATCTTCGTCCGCGGTCTGCGGGTCGATGCCCTGATCGGCGTGTACGAGTACGAGCGCCAGCAGCGCCAGCCGCTGCTGATCGACCTCGAGCTCGAGCTCGGCGGCTCGCGCTGCTGCCACACCGACGAGCTGGCCGACGCGGTCGATTACGCGATGGTGGTCGCTGCGGTGCACCGCCTCGCCCTGTTCAACCGCCGGCTCTTGCTCGAGGCCTTCGCGCAGGACGTCGCCGACACCCTGATCAACGACTTCGCCCTCAGCGGCGCCGCGGTCAGCGTCAGCAAGCCCGGCATCCTGGAGGGCACCGACCAGGTCGGCGTGTCGATCCGCCGGCGCGCGCGCGACGCGGCACGGCCGGGCTGATCCGCGCAGGCCCGGCGCGGGCGCCTGGGCTATATTGGGGCATCAACCCCACGCGCAGAGGCCGCCATGTCCCGTCCCGTCGTCGAATTCTGGTTCGAGTTCGCCAGCACCTATTCCTATCTGGCGGTGATGCGCATCGAGAAGGCGGCGGAAGCGGCCGGGGTGGACATCGCCTGGAAGCCCTTCCTGCTCGGGCCGGTGTTCCTGGCGCTGGGCTGGAACGATTCCCCGTTCAACATCTACCCGCCCAAGGGGCGCTACATGTGGCGCGACCTTGAGCGCCTGTGCGCCCGCGAGGGCCTGCCCTTCCATCGCCCGAGCCGCTTCCCGCGCAACGGCCTGCTCGCCGCGCGGGTGGCGCTGGTCGGCGTCGACGAGGGCTGGGTGGCGCCGTTCGCGCGCGCGGTGATGACCGCCAACTTCGCCGAGGACCGCGAGATCGCCGAGCCGGCGGTGATCGAGGACGTGCTCGCCACCCTCGGCCTGCCGGTGGCCGAGACCATGGCACGCGCGCAGGCCGAGCCCAACAAGCTCGCGCTGCGCTGCCAGACCGAGCGCGCGGCCGAGCTCGGCCTGTTCGGCGCGCCGAGCTTCCGCGTGGGTGAGGAGCTGTTCTGGGGCAACGACCGCCTGGAGGACGCGCTCGACTGGGCGCGCCAGGCGCGCGTCGGGGCCTGAGCGCGGCCTGTCGGCCACGGGCGCGCAAGCTGCGCCCGCATCGGCATCGGCCGTGCCCTCGGGGCGCGGCCGGCCCCGCCTCAGGGCTTCTTCTTCGCCTGCTCTTCCTCGTACTTGCGGATGCGTTCGTCGTAGCGGGCGCGGTCTTCGGCCGCCTGCTGCGCGCGGCGCGCGGCGTCCGCCTCCGCCTGGCGGCGTTCGGCGGCACGTTCGGCATCGGCTGCGGCGCGCGCACGCGCGGCGTCCGCCTCGGCGGCGCGGCTGGCGGCCTCGCGCTCGGAGCGGATGCGCTCGGCCTCGGGCGCGGGGGTGATGCGCACGTCGGGCTGTGCTGCGGGCACGGCGGTGGCGGGCGTGGCCGGCAGCGCGCCGGGGGCGGACGGCGTCGGCGCCGCGGTGCTGCGCGCGCCGGCCTCGGCGGCGGCGCGCTGGCGCTCGGCGAGGGTGAGGCGGCGCGATTCGGCCTCCAGCGCGCGCGCGCGCTGAATGGTGTCCAGGCGCTGCTTCTTGGCCTGGTCGATGCAGCGGTTGACCAGGAAGCGCTCGTAGCAGCCGGGCACGGTGGCCGCGTAGGTGGCTTCGGCCTCGGCGCGCAGGGCCTTGCCCTCGGCCTCGAGCGCGTCGGCGCGCGCGCGCTCGGCGGCGCGCGCGGCCTCGTCCTGCGCCGGCGCCTGCGCATGGGCGGGCAGGGCCGCGCAGGCGAGCAGGGTGGCGAGCAGGCCGCAGGCGGCGGCGCGGCGTGCGGTGGCGGACGACGGGGAGCTTGAACGGATCATGCGTGGTGGTTTCCGGATGCGGGGGCGGAAGCCGGGTTCCGGCTTCAGTCGGGCTGGCGCGTAGAATAGCGCCTTTGCAACCGCCCGCGGCTCCGTGGCCGTGTATCCGTTCGTGATCAGTCTTCGCAATCTGCGCCTCGCACGCGGCGCCAAGGTCCTCATCGAGGCCGCCACGCTGCAGATCCATCCCGGCTGGAAGCTCGGCCTCACCGGCGCCAACGGCAGCGGCAAGTCCAGCCTGTTCGCCCTGCTGCGCGACCAGCTCCACCCCGACCAGGGCGACCTCGACATGCCGCCGGGCTGGGTGATCGCCCACGTCGCGCAGGAGACGCCCGGGTTGGCGCAGCCGGCGATCGACTACGTGCTCGACGGCGACGCCGAGTTGCGCCGCATCGAGGCCGAGCTCGCGGCCGCCGAGGCCGCCCACGATGGCGCCCATATCGGTGAGCTCCATGCCCGCCTGCACGAGATCGGCGGCTATTCGGCGCGCGCCCGCGCGGCGGCGCTGCTCGACGGCCTCGGCTTCCTGCAGGCGGACATCGAGCGCCCGGTGGCGGACTTCTCCGGCGGCTGGCGCATGCGCCTGAACCTGGCGCAGGCGCTGATGTGCCGTTCCGACCTGCTGCTGCTCGACGAGCCCACCAACCAC
>JAREIX010000331.1 GCA_029286945.1 Thauera sp.
GGCCAACATCCAGCACCGCAAGGGTCGTCAGGACGAAAAGCGCGGTGCGGCGTTCTCCAAGCTGGCGAAGGAGATCACCGTCGCCGCCAAGATGGGCGGCGGTGACCCGGGCTTCAACCCGCGCCTGCGCCTGGCGGTGGACAAGGCCAAGACGGTCAACATGCCCAAGGACAAGATCGAGAACGCGATCAAGAAGGGCACCGGCGAACTCGAGGGCGTCAGCTACGAGGAAATCCGCTACGAGGGCTACGGCATCGGCGGCTCGGCGATCATGGTCGACTGCCTCACCGACAACAAGACGCGCACCGTGGCCGACGTGCGCCACGCCTTCTCCAAGTACGGCGGCAACATGGGCACCGACGGCTGCGTCGCATTCCAGTTCAAGCACTGCGGCCAGCTGCTGTTCGCCCCCGGTACCAGCGAGGACGCGCTGATGGAAGCCGCGCTCGAGGCCGGCGCGGAGGACGTGCTCACCAACGAGGACGGCTCGATCGAGGTCATCACCGGGCCGTGGGAATTCACCGCGGTGAAGGAAGCGCTCGAGAGGGCCGGCTTCAACGCCGAGTTCGGCGAAGTCACGATGAAGCCCGAGAACGTGATCGAGCTCGCCGGCGACGATGCGTTGCGCATGCAGAAGCTGCTCGACGCGCTCGAGGGCCTGGACGACGTGCAGGAGGTCTATACCTCGGCCGAGCTCGCCGAGTAAGCGCCCGCTCTCGCGAACTGCCCCAGGAAAGCGGCGCCCGGCGCCGCTTTTTTTCTTGTCGGGGCGGCCTTCGGCGCGGATCCCGCGCCTGGGCGTGCAGGCTTCGCCGGCGCGCCGCGCCCCGCCGCAGCCCTGTCCCGCCGCCACCTGCCCACCTTCCGGATCGCCATGATGCCCGCCCCGTCCCTGCTCACCCGCCTGATGCCGCTGCTGTTCGTGCTGCTGTGGAGCACCGGCTTCATCGGCGCCAAGTTCGGCCTGCCCTACGCCGAGCCGCTCACCTTCCTCGTCACCCGCTACCTGCTGGTCATCGGACTGATGACCCTGCTCGCGCTGGCGATGCGCGCGCCCTGGCCGGCGAGCCCGCGCGAGGCCGTCCACATCGGCGTCACCGGCGTGCTGGTGCAGGCGCTGTACCTGGGCGGCGTGTTCATGTCGATCCATCGCGGCCTGCCGGCGGGCATCTCGGCGCTGGTCGTCGGCATGCAGCCGCTGCTCACCGCCGCGCTCGCCGGCGTGCTGCTCGGCGAGCGCGTGTCGGCGCGGCAATGGAGCGGGCTCGCGCTCGGCTTCGGTGGCGTGGCGCTGGTGGTCGGCAGCAAGGCGAACGTGGACGGGGTCACGACCGAGGCGTTGGTGCACATGCTCACGCCCGCGGTCGCGGCACTGCTCGGCATCACGGTCGGCACCCTGTACCAGAAGCGCTTCTGCCCGCGCTTCGATCTGCGCACCGGCTCGGTGCTGCAGTTCCTGCCCAGCCTCGCGCTCACCGCGCTCGTCGCCAGCCAGACCGAGACCCTGGCCGTCCAGTGGACCGGCGACTTCGTCTTCGCCCTGCTGTGGCTGGTGCTGGTGCTGTCGATCGGCGCGATCAGCCTGCTCAACCTGCTGATCCGCAGCGGCAGCGCGGTCAATGTGGCGAGCCTGTTCTACCTCACCCCGCCGACCACCGCGCTGATCGCCTGGGCGATGTTCGGCGAGACGCTGTCCGCGCCCGCGATCGCCGGCATGGCGCTCGCCGTGTCGGGTGTGTGGCTGGCGCGCAAGGGCTAGAATCGGGCCTCCAGCCACCGCCCGCAGGAGCATGCCATGCTGATGACCACCACCCCGACCCTCGACGGCCAGCCGATCCGCCAGTACCTCGGCGTCGTCAACGGCGAAGCCATCATCGGCGCCAACCTGTTCAAGGACATGTTCGCCTCGATCCGCAACGTGGTCGGCGGCCGCGCCGGCAGCTACGAGCGCACGCTCGCCGACGCGCGCCGCATCGCGATGGAGGAGATGGAAGAGGCCGCGCACAAGCTCGGCGCCAACGCGGTGATCGGCATCGACGTCGATTACGAGGTCCTCGGCGCCGACAACGGCATGCTGATGGTGTGCGTCAGCGGCACCGCGGTGAAGGTTTGACCGCTGCCGCCAGCCGCACGGTCGCCACCCGCATCCTCGGCCTCGACCCCGGGCTGCGCATCACCGGCTTCGGCCTCATCGACCAGCTCGGCAGCGAGCTGCGCTACGTCGCCAGCGGCTGCATCAGGACGAAGGACGACGAACTCCCCGGCCGCCTCAAGACCCTGCTCGACGGCGTGCGCGAGATCGTCGACACCTACCGGCCCGATCAGGTGGCGGTGGAGAAGGTGTTCGTCAACGTCAACCCGCAGTCGACGCTGCTGCTCGGCCAGGCGCGCGGCGCGGTGATCTGCGGCGCGGTGTCCTGCGACCTGCCGGTGGCCGAATACACCGCGCTGCAGGTCAAGCAGTCGGTGGTCGGCTACGGCAAGGCG
>JAREIX010000097.1 GCA_029286945.1 Thauera sp.
CTACTACATCGACTACCGCAACCGTCGTCCGGACTTCGTCGCCACCTTCCTCGACAAGCTGGCCAACTGGGACTTCGCGGCGAAGAACTTCGCCTGATTTCCAGCGCCGGTTGTTTCTGGACAATACGTTCGTGACTTTTCCAGAAGCGTTGGCAGCAAATTCGTAGAACAAGCGGGCGTCCTAGACGCCCGTTTCTCTTGCTACTGCATGCGACGCTGCTGTATGTCGCTTAGCTGATGAACGGATCCCACATGGCCCCGGCATCGCCCTCGCGCAGAAAGATGGGGACGATGTCGCCCCTGCGGGGTTTGTCCCGTGGACTGCGGCGAACGCCGCTATCGGCGGTTTCCTCCTCAGCGACCTTCTGCCACAGGAAGTCGAGCGCCCGCTCGCCCAGCGCTCCTGCGTAGTCCGGGAGCACCTCATGAAAGGTGTCCCATCGACCATCCAACTGAAAACCGTACAGCCGCTCGGCCAGAGCAAGGGGGGCGGAGGTCATGCAGAACCTCGGTGTCGCATGCGATGAGCGCAGTCAGGCAGCGACCCAGTTCTCCAGTCGCAGGCCGGGGTAGTCGCGGAAGTCGTCTTCGTTGTTGGTGACCAGCACTGTGCCGGCGGCGACCGCGTGGGCGGCGATGAGGCGGTCAAGCGCGTCGCGGCGGCGGTCGCGAATGGCGGCGCGCAAGATGCCGAACTGCTCGGCGGCCGCTTCGGTGAGGGGCAGCACCGGGATGCGTTGCACCAGCAGCGCGAGCACCTTTTCGTCATGGTCACGGTTACGCTGCTGCATCTCCAGGCCGGCCCGCAGCTCGGCGTAGGTGACGACCGACATAAGCGCGTCGCCCTGCTTCAAGGCTGCCAGGCGCTGCAACACCTGCGGCGGGTGACGCTGAATGAGGTAGATGCAGATATTGGTGTCGAGCATGTAGGCCATCGCGCTCAGGCTCCGCCGGTCGATTTTGGCGACTCGTCCCCATCCGCGAGGTCACTGCCGAACACTCCGCCCCAATCGCGCTCTTTCTGTTCGTGAAACTCGCGGCCGCTCGCCATGAAATCGGGGCTGAAGGAGGCAAAGATCGCCGGCACGTCCGCCAGGGTTTCACGCTCCACCGGGCGCAACACCAGGGTGTTGCCAACGCGCTCGATTTCGACCTCATCAGCAGGACCCAGAAAGGCAAGCTCCCTGGGGATGCGCACCGCGAGCGAATTACCGCTCTTGAACATACGCGTCAGCATGACAACCCCCTCTTCAATGTATATACGGGATATACAAGTTTAGAAGATCAGCAGGCCATTGGCTACCTCGGCCAGCCAAAGCTGCGCCACTTCCGCAAGCCAGGTCCTGAGCTCATCGACGTCGATGAGGGTGCGCTGCGGCAGCCTGCCCTGCATGGTCGCTTTCGTTCTTACCGACGCTTCCCTTCCCGACACCCGCTTCGTCCGCTAAGTTGGTGCCGGGTCTTCGACACCCGCCTCGCCCGCCCTCGCCACACACACGCCCCATGCTCGACATCCTCTACCGCGACGACTGGCTGGTCGCGATCCACAAGCCTTCCGGCCTGCTCGTGCACCGCAGCCCGATCGCCGCGCACGAGGAACGCTTCGCGGTGCAGCTGCTGCGCGACCAGCTCGGCCAGCGCGTATATCCCGCCCACCGCCTCGATCGGGGCACCTCGGGCGTGCTGCTGTTCGCGCTCGAGCGCGAGGTCGCGCGCACGCTGGCGCAGCGCTTCGAGTCGCAGGCGGTGGACAAGCGCTATCTGGCGATCGTGCGCGGCCATCCTGCCGAAAGTGGCGTGATCGACCACGCACTGGTGCGCCGACTGGACCCGGTGGAAGTGCGCCGCGGCAAGGGCGCAGGGGCACGTGATACGCTGCCGGAGGATGTTGAGGAGGGCGAGGACGGGCAATTCACGGCCGCCGAGTTGGAAACGCCCCAGACGGACGGTGCGGAAGCTGCGGTCGAGCCCGCCGCCCAAGCCGCGCGCACCCGCTTCCGCCGCCTGGCCACGGTCGAGCTGCCTCACGCGGTCGACCGCTACCCCACCAGCCGCTACGCGCTCGTCGAACTCTTCCCCGAAACCGGCCGTCGCCACCAATTGCGCCGCCACCTGAAGCACATCGCCCACCCGATCATCGGCGACGCCACCTACGGCAAGGGGCGCCACAACCGCCTGTTCCAGGAACTCTTCGGCAGCCACCGCCTGCTGCTGGCCTGCACCCGGCTGGCGCTGGCGCATCCCGTGACAGAGGCGCCGCTGGAGATCGTGGCGTCGGTGGCGGAGGATTTCGCAAGGGTGCTCGAGGGGCTGGGCTGGCAGCTTGAGTCACGGATTTGAGGGACTTGGACGCACAGGGACAGTGACTTGAATCCGCCGGGGACGCGCGGGGTATTCCTTCCGAGGCTGCGGAACTCGCCCTTCGGGCTCGGACAGTCCTCGCCTCTTCACGAATACCCCACACATCCCCGGCTTCCGTGGTTGCAGCTCAAAAGCACCAACACCGTCTCTACTCATGGGTTTTGCCTTTGCGTTGAGCTGAACCCTCGATTCCCGGATGCGTGCGGGGTGTTCCTGAAGGGGCGAGGACTGTCCGAGCCGAGCGCAGCGAAGGCGCTCATTTGCGTGCCCTCCGCAAAGCACCGCGCAGCGGTGCAGCCCCGGAAGGAACACCCCGTGCGCGTCCCCAGCCACGAGCCTTCGATCAGAGCTGGTTTGACTGCCACTCAACATGAATCGGCACATCGCAACACTTTCAAGGCAGAATCCTGGCTTCCCGCAGCCCGCACAGCCCCCCTGCCAGGGCCCCGTTTCAACGACACTCCAGGTAAGACGATGAACCCGCTGCTCCAGGTACGCCAGCACGGCCAGCAGATCTGGCTCGACAACCTCTCCCGCACCCTGCTCAACGACGGCCACCTCGCGCGCTTCATCGCCGACGACGGCGTCGCTGGCGTGACTACCAACCCGGCGATCTTCCACAAGGCGATCTCGGGCGGGCGCTACTACGAGGACGACCTCGCCGCGCTCAAGCAGCGCGACATGAGCGCGGAAGCGCGCTACGAGGCGCTGGTCATCCCCGATGTGCAGCGCGCCTGCGACCTGCTCGCACCGCTGCACCGCGACAGCGGCGGCAACGCCGGCTACGTGAGCCTGGAGGTCTCGCCCGCCCTCGCCCACGATGCCGACGGCACGTTCGCCGCCGGCCTGCGGCTAAAGGCGGCGGTCGATCGCGCCAACCTGCTGATCAAGGTCCCCGCCACGACCGCCGGTCTGGACGCGATCGAACGCCTGATTGGCGCCGGCGTCAGCGTGAACGTGACCCTGATGTTCTCGCTCGCCCACTGCGAGGCGGTGGCCGAGGCCTACCTGCGCGGGCTGCACCGCCTGCGGGCGGCCGGCGGCGAGGTGGCGCCGGTGATGTCGGTGGCGAGCCTGTTCCTGTCGCGGGTGGACACCCTGGTCGACAGGCTGCTCGAGGAACGCGGCGGCGACCTGCTCGCGCTGCGCGGACGCACCGCGGTGGCGATGGCCCGGCTGGCCTACGCGGCCTACCAGGAGCGCTTCCATGGCGCCGCCTTCGAGGCCCTGGCGGCGGCCGGCGCGCGCCCACAGTACATGCTGTGGGCGAGCACCGGCACCAAGAATCCGGCCTACAGCGACCTGCTCTACGTCGAGCCGCTGATCGGCGCCGAGACCGTAAACACCTTGCAGGATGCCACGCTGGATGCGCTGCGCGACCACGGCCAGGTGGCGGCGACGCTGGAGGAGGATGTCGAACAGGCGGCGCAGCACTTCGTCGCGCTGGCCGCGGCGGGGATCGACATGGTCGAGGTCGGCGAGCGTCTGCAGCGCGAAGGGCTCGCGCAGTTCGAACAGGCCTTCGCCGGACTGCTCGAACTCACCGCCTGAGGCCGCGCCCGCGCCGAGCCGGTTCGGCGCGCGCGGGCGCTCACTCCGCCGCGAGCAGCGCCGTGCGCGACACGCCGCGGCGCTCGCCGGCGCCGTCGAGCAGCTCCTTCATGTCGAGGATCAGCACGATCTGCCCGTTGGAGAGCGTGGTGACGCCCGCCACGCCCTTGGGGCGGAAGTCCTCGAGCGACTTGATCACCGCGTCCTCGCGTCCGGCGAAACTGTCGATCGCGAGGATGAAGGACCACTCCGCCGCCTGCATCAGCACGCCGTACTGCGGCACGCGCTCGCGCGGCCAGCCGAGCAGCGTCGCCAGCGGCGCGATCGGCAGCACCTCGCCGCGCACCACCATGGTCGCCCTGCCACCGACGTCCTGGATGCTGGCCGGGTCGATCGGCAGGATCTCGCGCACCATCGACAGCGGCACGGCGAAGGGCTGGTCGCCCAGGCGCACCAGAAGCACCGGCAGGATCGCCAGCGTCAGCGGCAGGTTGATGACGAAGGTCGTGCCCTTGCCGAGCTGCGAGCGGATCTCGATCGTGCCGTTGAGCTTCTGGATGTTGGTGCGCACCACGTCCATGCCGACGCCGCGTCCGGACACGTCCGACACCTTCGCCGCCAACGAGAAGCCGGGCAGGAACACCAGGTTGTAGCTCTGGCGGTCGTCCATCGTGCTCGCCTCCTCATCGCTGATGAGGCCCTTCTCGAGCGCCTTGGCGCGCAGGCGTTCGGCGTCCATGCCGCGGCCGTCGTCGGCCACCAGGATGACGATGTGGTCGCCCTCCTGGCGCGCCTCCAGGCGCAGCACCGACTTTGCCGGCTTGCCCGCCGCGGCGCGACCGGCGGCATCCTCGACGCCGTGGTCCACCGCGTTGCGGATGAGGTGGATGATCGGGTCGGACAGGTCCTCGATCATCGTCTTGTCGATCTCGGTGTCCTCGCCCACCAGCTGCAGCTCGACGTCCTTGCCCAGGCTGCGCGCCAGATCGCGGGCGATGCGCGGGTACTTCTGGAACAGGCGGCCGATCGGCTGCATGCGCGTCTTCATGACCGCGTTCTGGAGGTCGGAGACGAGCAGGTCGAGCTGGCTGACCGCGATGTCGAGCGCGTGCAGGGTCTCGGCGTCGTTGCGCCCGCTCAGGATGTCGCTGCGCAGCGCGTTGAGGCGGTTCTTGGTGAGGCCGATCTCGCCCGAGAGATTGAGCACCTGGTCCAGGCGCGCGGTGTCGACGCGGATCGAGTTGTCACGCTGGCGCTCGCTCTCGCGGCGGCCGCTCGGCGCGTGGGCGCCGGGCAGGTCGGACTCGCGGCGGCCGAACGCGGCGCGCACGATCGGGTCGCTCGAGATTGGCTGCACCGGCGCAGCGGCCGGCGCTGCGGCAACGGGGGCAGCGGGAACCGTCGGGGCCGGGACGCCGGCAGCCGGCGCAGTGCGCGGCGCAGGCTCGCCCACCAGCGTGCCGCCGGTCACGACGGCGTAGAGCGCATCCCAGTCGGGCTCGCCCTGGCGCGGCACGCTCACCGCCGCCGCAGCTGCAGGTGCCGTCGGGGCCGGGGCAGGCGCCGCGGGCCGGCCGCCTCCGCCACTGACGGCCGCGCGCAGGCTGTCGAGCAGCCCGGGATCGGCGGGCGCCGGCTGCGCGCTGCGCTCGAGTTCGCCAAACATCTCGCGCACCGCGCCGGTCGCCGCCAGGATCACGTCCATGCGTTCGGGCGTGACGTCGAGCTCGCCATTGCGCAGCTTGTCGAACAGGCTCTCGGTGAGATGACACAGGGTCACCAGCTCGGTGGCGCTGAGAAAGCCTGCCCCGCCCTTGATGGTGTGGAAGCCGCGGAAGATTTCATTGAGCAGACCGCGATCATCCGGCGCTCGCTCGAGGTCGACCAGCTTGTTGTCGACCCCGGACAGCAGGTCCCCCGCTTCGACGAGGAAGTCCTGCAGCAGGTCTTCCATGCCCGCAAAATCACTCATGACGCTGATTGCTCCAGATTGCCCGCGCCTGCCCGCGGCAGCGACGCGGCGGACGAGCCCGGAGCCCCGTCCACCGGCGGGCGCATGTCAAAACCCGAGGCTCTCGAGCAGATCATCGACCTGCGCCTGGTTGGTCAGCACGTCGGTGCGGCCATCGGGGTTGGTGACCGGCCCGTTGAGCAGGCCGGAATGGCGTTCGTTGCGCACCTGCGGCGGCGCCGCCTCGAGCAGCACCTGCAGCAGCTGGGTCTCGAGCATCTGCGCCAGATCGACGACGCGCTTGATCACCTGACCGGTGAGGTCCTGGAAGTCCTGCGCCATCATGATCTCGTGCAGCTGCGCGCTGGTCTGGCGCGTGCCGTCGGCCACCGCGCCGAGGAAGCTGCGCGTGTCCGCACTCAGCTCGCGGAAGGCATCGGGCGACAGCCGGCCGGCATAGAGCGCATCCCAGCGCGCAGCCAGGGCGTCGGCGCCGCTCGTCAGCTCGTCCTGGATCGGACGCGCGAGGTCGGTGGCGTTGAGCACCCGGCTCGCCGCCTGCTCGGTGGTCTGGGCGATGTAGCCGAGCCGCTGGCGCGCATCGGGAATGGCCTCGGCCGCCTCCTTCAGCGCACCCTCGAGGCCGAGCTCGCGCAGGCTGTCGTGCACCTGGCGGGTGAGCTGACCGAGGCGGGTGAACACCGCGTCGGGCTCGGCCGCGGCTGCAGTCGCCGCGCCGATCGCGGATGCCGGCTGCGCCGTGCTCGACTGCGCGGCCACGGCGTCGAACAGCGCCTGCAGCTCATCGGTGTCACCGCTGTCGTCGATCGCCATCACGGGCGCCACCGGTGCCGCGGCGGCGCGGCCGTCAGGGCCGCCGGGCGGCTCCGCGGCGATGCTGTCGAACAGCGCCTGCAACTCGTCGGAGTCGCCGGATTCGTCGAATTTCGACCTCTTGCTCATGTTCCTGCTCCATGTTCCGCGGCCGCTCAGGACGGCGTGCGGCCCATCTTGTCGAAGATCTTTTCCAGCTTCTCGGCCAGGGTCGCGGCGGTGAAGGGCTTCACCACGTAGCCGCTGGCTCCGGCCTGGGCGGCGGCGATGATGTTCTCCTTCTTCGCCTCGGCCGTGATCATCAGCACCGGCAGGTGCTTGAGCTGGGGGCTGCGACGGATGGCCTGCAGCAGCGCGAGGCCGTCCATGTTGGGCATGTTCCAGTCGGTGACGACGAAGTCGTAAGGCGCGCTGTTGAGCTTCTGCAGCGCCACCGCGCCATCCTCGGCTTCGTCTACGTTGCTGAAGCCGAGCTCCTTGAGCAGGTTGCGCACGATGCGCCGCATGGTCGAGAAGTCATCGACGACGAGGAATCGGGTTTTGGGGTCGGCCATGCTTGTTCTCCGTTTTTCGCTGCCTCGAACGCTCAGGGTGCGCGACGACCGCGCTGCAACAGCGGGCGGATGGTGTCGGCGAGGACTTCGGCATCGAATTTTGCCACGTAGGCATCGACGCCGACGCGCCTGCCCATCGCCCGGTTGGCCTCCGACGACAGCGACGAGTGCATGACGACCGGGATGCCGCTGAAGCGCGGGTCGGCCTTGATGTTGCGCGTCAGCACGTAGCCGTCCATCTCCGGCATCTCGGCATCGACCATGATCATGTCGATCTCGTCGGCCAGCAGGCGGCCGGTCTGCTCGGCATGGCTGGCCAGGCTCTCCAGCCGGTTCCAGGCCTCGAGGCCGTTCTGAGCGTTCTTGTGGCGCACGCCGAGACGATCGAGCACCTCGCTGATCTTGCGCCGGGCCACCGCCGAGTCATCGACGAAGAACACGTTCACCTCGTGGCCGTTGCCGATCGGCGCGATGTTGCCGACCACGGTGTCGCCGAAGGTGTTGGCGAGCACGGTCTCGACGTCGAGGATCGACACCAGCCGCCCGTCGGGCAGCTCGGTGATGGCGGTGATGAAGCTCTGCGTGCCCGAGGAGACGTTCTCCGGCGCACGCACCCGGTCCCACTCGACGCGCACGATGCGATCCACCGCGGACACCAGGAAGCCGAGGGTGCGCTTGCTGTATTCGGTGACCATCATCGCACCGCCGAGCGGCGCGCCGGGCGGCGTGAGGCCGAGGATGCTGCCGAGCGACAGCACCGGGATGACGTTGCCGCGCAGCGAGATCAGCCCCTCGACGCCGGCCGGCATGTTGGGCGTGCGGGTGATGAAGGGTGTCTTCGACACCTCGCGCACCTTGAACACGTTGATGCCGAAGTGCTCGCTGGTGCCGAGCGAGAACAGCAGGATCTCCATGCGGTTGGAGCCGGCCAGCGTGGCCCGCCCGTCGACCGCATCGAACAACGCGCTTTCTTCCTGGTGACTGCTTTGCATGATCCTTCCTCAGCGCCCGCTGGCGCCTTCGTCCCCGCGCAGCAGGCGCGACAGCGTCTGCGACAGGCGCTGCGGCTCGAACTTGGGCACGTATTCGTCAACCCCGACCGAGATCCCGAGCTGCTGGTTCGACATCCCCGAGAGCGAGGAATGCATGATCACCGGCACCCCGGCGAAGCGGCGGTCGGCCTTGATCTGGCGCGTCAGCATGTAGCCGTCCATCTCGGGCATCTCGACATCCGTCAGCACCAGGCTGACGAAGTCGCTGACCTTGCGCCCGCAGGCCTCGGCGTGGGTGGCGATGCGGCGCAGCTCGTCCCAGGCCTGGCGGCCATTGACCGCGCCGACGTGGCGCACGTTCATCGCGTCCAGGGTCTGCTTGATCTGCTTGCGCGCCACCGAGGAGTCGTCGGCGAAATACACCACGTGGGCGTCGCCGCCGGGGATCGGCTCGATGTCGCGGAACAGGAACTCGTCGTCGTAGCGTGAGGTCTCGGACAGCACCCGCTCGACGTCGAGCATCATCACCAGGCGGCCGTCGGCCAGCTCGGTGACCGCGGTGACCAGGCCGCCCAGGCGCGCGGTGAGCATCTCCGGCGGCACGCGCATCTGCGCCCAGTCCAGGCGCAGGATGGTGTCGACGCCCTCGACCAGGAAGCCCTGGGTGTGGCCGTTGTACTCGGTGACGATCATGATCTCGCGGCGCGCGTCGGCGCCGACACCGACATAGGTGCCCAGATCCACCACCGGCACCAGCGCGCCGCGCAGGCTGACCATGCCCTGGACGGCGTCCGGCATGTCGGGCGCCGCGGTGATCGCCGGCGTGCGCATGACCTCGCGCACCTTGAACACGTTGATGCCGAAGGTCTCCCGGCGGCCGGTGCGCGCGTCCACGCCGAGCGTGAACAGCAGGATCTCCAGCTTGTTCGTGCCCGCGAGCCGGGTGCGGGCGTCGATGTTCTTGAGCAGTTCGGACATGTGTTTCCGCCTTGCGGTCGGTTGCGTGCGCTGGCAGGGCCATGCGCGTTCCATTGGGTTATCGGCGGCAGTCGGCCCGACTTGAGGGTCGGGATTCAGCGCATGTTCGGCGCGGCCAGCGGCGGAGGCGACCGCCCGGCCGCCGGCAGCACGCCGACGCCAGCGGGCGCGTCCCCCTGTTCGGGCAGCGGTGCGCCCTGCCCGCGGATCGCGCTCTCGGCCGCCTTGTTGAGGACGATGATGCTGATGCGCCGGTTGGACGGATCGAGCGGGTCGTCGGGATTGAGGTGGCTCGTGTCGGCCAGGCCGACCACGCGCACCATCTTGCCGGCCTCGAGCCCGCCGGCGACGAGCTCGCGCCGCGCCGCGTTGGCGCGGTTGGACGACAGCTCCCAGTTCGAGAAGCCGCGCTCGCCGCCAGCGTACTGGGCGGAGTCGGTGTGCCCCGACATGCTGATGCGGTTGTCGACGTCGTTGAGCGCGCGCGCAATCTCGCGCAGCAGCTCGCGGGTGTAGGGGCGCAGCTCGGCGCTCGACGAGGTGAACATCGGCCGGTTCTGCTCGTCGATGAGCTGGATGCGCAGGCCCTCGTTGATGATGTCGAGCAGGATCTGGTTCTTGAACTGGCGCAGGGTCGGGTTAGCCTCGATGATCGCCTCGAGCTTGCCCTTGAGGTCGATCAGCTTGATGCGCTCGCGGCGCTCGGCCGCCTCGAGCGCGGCCTGGTCCTCGCCCTTCCTGTGCGCGGGCGCCGCATCGAGGTTGATCGCGCGCGTGCTCGGCGTGTCACCGCGCTTGACCTGGCCCACCTTGCGCGACAGGTCCTCGCCGCCGCCCTTGATGATGCTGGAGCTGTCGCCGGTCCCCTCGCCGCCCTGCATCGACAGCTTGAGCGGGTTCTGGAAGTAGTCCGCGATGCCCTCGAGGTCGCCCTGCGCGGTGGAGCCGAGCAGCCACATCAGAAGGAAGAAGGCCATCATCGCGGTCACGAAGTCGGCGTAGGCGATCTTCCATGCACCGCCGTGATGGCCGCCGCCGCCCTTCTTGATGCGCTTGACGACGATCGGCTGCTGGGTGTCGTCGCTCATCGCGCGCTCCCGGGCAGGCCGGTGCGGCGCTCAGGCGCGACGCAGCGTGGGTCGAGGCTGGAGACGGTCATGCGGCTCAGCCCTTGCGGTTCTTGATTTCCTGCTCGAGCTCCGAGAAGCCCGGGCGGTCGGTCGAGTACAGCACCTTGCGGCCGAACTCCACCGCGACCTGCGGCGCGTAGCCGTTCATGCTCGCCAGCAGCACCACCTTGATGACCTGGTAGATCTTGCCGCTCTCCTCGACCTTCTGTTCGAGCTGGCTGGCGATCGGCGCGACGAAGCCATAGGAGACCAGGATGCCGAGGAAGGTGCCGACCAGCGCACCGCCGATCATCTTGCCGAGCACCGCCGGCGGCTGGCCGACCGAGCCCATCACGTTCACCACCCCCATCACCGCGACCACGATGCCGAAGGCCGGCACCGCGTCGGCGACCTTGGAGACCACGTGCGGCGCCTGGTGCGCCTCCTGGTGGTGGGTCTCGATCTCCATGTCCATCAGGTTCTCGATCTCGAAGGCGTTGAGG
>JAREIX010000098.1 GCA_029286945.1 Thauera sp.
CTCGGGCGGCCTGCGCTGGCAGGCGGTGACCGGTTTCAGCGGCGCGGTGCGCGCGCTCGCCGCGCACGCCGGCGGCGTGATCGCGGCCGGCGCCGACGGCCTCAGCGTGATCGCCGCCGACGGCAGCCTCGCCGCGCGCCGCCACGCCGGGCTCGACCTCCATGCCTGCCTCTGCGAGCACGATCCGGCCAGCGGTGCGGTGCGCCGCGATCTGATCGCCACCGCCAATGCCCTCTTCGAGTGGCGCGCGGGCCGCTACTGGCGCTACCAGGGCGCGGCCGTCTCCGAGCACCTGCCCGACTGGCAGCCGGAGGCGACGCCCGACGCAAGCATGACGAGCCCGCTGCCGCCGCTCGCCGCGCTCGCTGCCACCGCCGACGGCAGCCTGTGGCTGGGCGGCCCGGCCGGGCTGGCGCGCTGGCACGTGGCCGACGGCGAAGGCACCCGGCTGGAGGCCTTCCCCGAGCTGATCGGCGCGGTGCATGCGCTCACCGTCGATGAGCGCGGCCTGCTGTGGATCGGCGCCGACAACGGCCTGTTCCGCTTCGACGGCCGCGACCTCGCCCGCCACGACTTCGACGCCGGCGCCTGGATCGCCGAGGGCCGCGCCGACACCGCCTACCCGACGGATTTCAGCGCTGAGCCGCGCGGCCACTGGCAGTACGACCGCGCCCAGTCACGCTGGCTGCGCTGGCGAAGCCGCGAGCGCCGCTTCGGCGACGGCGGCCTCGCCGACCGCCTCGGCAGCGAGCTCGCGCTCGGCGCCGTGCTGTTCGCGCCCACCGTGCGCGCCGAGCTCGGCAGCTGGGACGCCGCCAGCCAGCGGTTCACCGCCAGCGCGGACGTCGCCGCCGACGCCCTGCGCCTGCGCATCAAGCCCGACGAGCTGCGCATCGTCGACGGTGTCGCGCCCTGGCTGCCGCCGCCCAGCGGCCGCAGCGACGAGCGCTGGCGCTACCTGCAGCTCGCCGACCCGACGCCCACCCCGCCCGCCGCCGGCGGCGACTGGTGGTCGAAGGAGGGCCAGCTGTTCCCGGCGCCGGCCCGGCGCGCAGCGGTACCCGGCCATTTCCGCACCGACCCGGTATTCGCCAGCGACCCCGACGGCGAAGGTCAGTTCGGCCACGCCGCATTCAGCTACCCGCCGTCGGCGCGGCTATGGGCGCTGCGCCGCCTGCCGCCGGCCGCCGGCATTCGCATCCGCCTGTGCCAGCCCGACCCCGGCGCCGCCGCCGACCCCGCGCTCGCCGAGCGCGTCTGGAACCTGATCGAGCGCGCCCGCCCCGCCGGCGTGCCGCTGCAACTGATGGTGGAAGGCAGAATCGTGAAGGAGAGCACATCATGACGCTTCAAGACGCCCGCGAACTCGCCGCGACCCTCGCCGGCAAGGCGGCCGGCCACCTGATCCGCGCCGAGGACTGGAACGCGCTGGTGAGCGTGCTCGACGCCTACGGCAACAGCCTCGATGCGCTGAGCACCGACCTCGCCGTGCTGCAGACCGCGGTCGACACGCTCGAGGCCAGCACCGAAGCGGCGATCTCGGCGCTCGACGCCCGCATCGACCCGCTCGAGGCCCTCCCGGCGCGCGTGCAGCAGCTCGACGCCGAGACCGCACCGCTGCGCCAGAACTACCTGCTCAAGGTCAGCACCGTGCAGGAGAACTACCTCGTCGGCCAGGCCGCCGAACTGGTGTTCACCGCCACCACCCTGGACGGCCGCCCGCTGCCCGACCCCAAGCCCTGGCTCGACGTCGTCGCCACCTGGGGGCGGCTGCGCGCCGCGCCCGGCTTCGTGGTGCGCGAGAACGCCGAGGAGAACGCGCTCGCCGTGCAGTTCAACAACGCCGGCCAGGTGCGCCTGCAGCTGCGCTCGCACTTCGCCAAGGGGCTGACGCCGAGCGTCGAGGGCAGCTTCGCGGGCGTGCTGCAGGCGCAGGCGGGCACCAGCGGCAAGACGGTGATGCGCGTGCTGCAGGAGGCGGCCTCGCCGCAGGACCCGGAGGTGCAGATGGCCTTCCGCTCGGTGAGCACGATGTACGACGCCAACGCCACCGTGCGCGGCTATGCCGACCGCTACATCGAGCAATACACCGGCGGCCGCGTGATCGGCGGCATCCTGCGCCCGCCGGGCGAATGGGAGCACTACCGCGCCACCGTGATGGCCTTCGCCAAGCCGGACTCGGTCGCCACCTCGCCCGACCCCACGCGCGGCGTCGCCACCGTGCAGGTCAATTTCCGCGAGTGGATCCCGAACTGGTCGCGCGACCACGTCGATGTCTTCGAGCAGGCCGAGCTCGACTGGAGCCGCATCCTCAACGAGAACCTCCATGTGCCCGATCTGGTGCACCGCATGGTCAGCGAGCTCGACAAGCGCGCCGGCCAGCGCGGCGTGCTCGGCCGCATCCGCGAGATGAAGGCGCTCGACAAGGCAGCCACGGTGATCAACCCCGGCACCGACCCGGCGCGGCAGAACGCCAAGGCGATGATGATGGGGGCGATGCAGATGCAGTTCGCCACCGGTGCGCTCGACAGCGGCGTCGCCGCCGGCTACGGCCAGCAGTCCACGGTGACGCAGCAGGTCGGGCAGACCGCCAAGGCGGCGCAGAACATCGCGCAGGACGCCGCCGGTGCCAAGCAGGCGGTCGCGGTGCTCGAGAGCCGGGTGCTGGCGGCCGAGAAGACCGGCAAGGAGGTCAGCGCCGGGCTGCGTGCGCTCGGCGACGGCATCAACAAGATCGACGTCGTGCAGGTGGCGGACCTCGGTTCGCGGCTGCAGGCGATCAACACCTCGCTCAGCGGGCTCGCCACCCGCATCAACCGCTGAGCCGCCAGCCCCGCCCCTGACACTGCCCCTGGCCCTGACCCAGCGCCCGCCGCCATGCCGATCGTCTACCTTCAGCCCAGCGACCTGTCCGCCGTCCAGGCGGCGCGGGTGCTGGCCTTCCTGAACGCGGCGACCAGCGCGGAGCAGCTCGCGCGCGACATCGAGTTCCCGCGCGAGCCCGACATCGGCGTGCGCCTCGGCCAGCGCCTGCTCGACGCGCGCGCAGCGCTCGGCGGCACTTTCACCGACATCGTCCAGGTGCGCGCGGTGCGGCTGATCGGCCCGGAGCGCTTCACCGAGATCTGCGTCGCCGCGCTCGGCCTCGATCCGGTGCGCTGGGTCGAGCTGTTCTACGGCGGCGAGCCCTTCTCCACCCCGACCGAGACCGGCCTGGTGCTCACGCTCGCCCTGCACCCGCAGGACGCCTGGCTGGGCGAGCCGCGCACGCTGCGCCTGCAGGTCAATGACCACGGCGGCACGCCGCGCGCAGGGGTGGCGGTGACGGTGCAGACCAGCATCGGCCGGCTCGTCTACCTGTACGGCTTCCAGCGCATCGAGGGTCAGGCGGTGACCGTGCTCACCGGCGGCGACGGCAGCGCCGAACTCGAGCTGCTGACCCCGCCCTCCGAGCCGCTCACCGAGAACCAGCAGGCCGCGCTCGAGACCGCGCTCGGCGCGCTCGACGCCACCGCCGCGCATCCGTTCGCGCTCGAGGCCGGGCTGCGCGCGATGGCCGACACCTATCTGCGCGACCGCAGCTACAGCCTGCGCAGCGCGGTCGACCTCTACGTGCGCGACGCCCACGGCGCCGCCATCGACACCATCAGCCGCGCGCGCTGGAAGCTCGCCTGGCCGGTGGACAGCGGCCTCATCCAGGCCGACGTGCTCGACGCCGAGGACCGCGGCACGAGCCTCGCGCGCGCGGTGCGCACCGCGACCTGGATCGACTGGGTCGAGCCCTGGGTGAGCTTCCTCGCCGACGTGCTCGAGGGCGAGGCGCCGCTCGAGCAGGACCTCGCCGCGCGCGCGCAGGGCGGCGACGGCGTCGTGCTCGACGATCTGCTCAACCTCGCCCAGACCCACCTCGCCGGCCGCGCCGGACGCACCGCGGAATGGGTCGGCAAGCGCCAGGTGGAGGCGGCGGTGGACCGCTTCATCGGCAGCGCGGCCGACACCCTGCCGGCGGCGGCACGCGACGCGGTGGTCACCCAGCTCGGCGTGGCGGCGGCTGGCATCGGCCCGCGCACGCTCGGCAGCTACACCCTGAACGCCGCGACCCGCGAGGACCTCGGCTCCCGCATCGACACCGTCGCCGACCTAAATCTGGTCGAGTTCGAGCGCATCGGCGTGCTCGCGCGCGAGGTCGAGGCGCGCGCCACCACGGTCGATACCCAGCTGCGGCAGGTGCAGGCGCTGGCGCTGGCGGTGAACCAGGACCGCCAGGCGATCGACACCCGCGTCGACAGCTTCGACACCCGCTATGCCTCGTTCGACACCCGGTATTCGAGCTTCGATACGCGCTACTCGAGCTTCGATACGCGCTATGCGAGCTTCGACACCCGCTACGCCGACTTCGACAGCCGCTACACCCTGCTCGATAGCCAGCTCAACCAGTTCGACCTGCGCTACGGCCAGTTCTCCAGCGAGCTGTCGCGCTTCAACACCGACCTCGCCCGCTTCGACCAGAACCGGCTGGCGCTCGACACCCGCATCGACCGCGTCGACAGCAGCCTGCAGAACGTGGTGAGCGTGAACAACCTGCGCCTGACGCGAGGCTGAGATGCCGGCGCCCACCCCCTTCGGCCTCTACCGCAAGAAGCAGCTGAGCCTCTCCGAGCCAGTAGGCGCGGCGCTGGACCTCGAGTTGCGCTTTCCGGTGCTGACCGATGGCGTCGCCGTGTTCCGCAGCTCGCTGTGGCTGCCCCTGCCCGAGGCCTGCCGCAGCGCCAGCGCGCTCAGCCTCGCCGGCTCGACCCTGCAGGTAGAGTTCCGCCCCGCCACGTTCGCGCTCGACACCGACGACGCGCGCTGGTTCACGCGGGCCGAGGACAGCGGATCCGCGCAGACCCGGCTCGAGCTGGTGTGGCCAGCGCCGATCGTGCGCATCGACGATCCGGTGCCCGGGGTGGCGTTCGACTTCGGCCTGCACCGTGCCGATGGCGAGGCGGTGAGCGCCGAGGCCGCGCAGGGCGGCAGGACCGGCGCCACGCTCGACCCGCCCTGGGTGGGCTCGCCACTGGTGGTGAAGTTCACGACCGCGATCCTGCTCGCCGGACAGATCAACATGACCGCCAACGTGCGCGCCCTGCCCGCGCAGCGCGGATCGCGCGCCGGCGGTGTCCAGGTCACCGCGATCGCCGAGGACAAGGCGGGCACCCAGCTCGAGATCGAAGAGAACGTCGCCCGGGTGCGCCGGGGCTCCGCGCTGGTGCCGCGCGTGCGCATCGCCGCCCGTCCCGCCAGCCCGCGCCTGCGGCTGATGCTCGAAGGCGGCGAGGCCGACGGCAGCGACCGCCTGCTGTGGCAGGCGCTGGTGCCGGGCGAGCAGGCCGCACCCGTCACCCTGCCCGCAGGCACGCTCGCCGACGAATGGGGCGCTGCGCTCGAGCAGGTGCTGGCGTTCTGCCAGCGCGCGCCGGTGCCGGCGGTGCTGCCGCGGCTGCGCCTGGACATCGAATCGGACGCCCCCTGCGCGGTCAGGTTGAGCGGCGGCGCGCTCAGCCTGCTCGCCGAACACGCCCTGCTCGCCGAAGCGCTGCGGCTGCATTTCGACGGCCGGCAGCACGCGCGCCAGGTGCTCGCCCTGCCCCCGCCCGCACAGCCCGGTGCGAAGCTGGAGCTCGTGCTGGCCGGTCGGGTGCGCGCCGACGCGACGCCGCCGGCCGGCGCCCCACCCGGCGCCAGCGGGCCGACCGGGCGCTGCGGGCTGCTGCTCGAGGCCGACCAGCGCGTCAGCGGCGAGCTTCGCCTCGACGTCCCGGCCACGCTCGCCGGTCTCAGCCTCGACTGGCATCCGCTGTCCGAGCGCCTCAGCGGCGTGCTGCGCGTGCTGCCCGCTGCCGCCCGCCGCGGCACGCCGCCGCTGATCGAGCAGTCCTTCGACTTCGACACCGCCCAGCCCGCCACCAGCGCCAGCCAGCCGCAGCGGCTCGCGCTGCGCTGGCCGGCGCTCGATCTGCAGGCGCAAGTCCTGCGCGTGGAGCTCTCGGTCACTGCGGGGCGCGGGCTATGGCTCGCCGAGTCCGGCGGCGAGGGCTGGCGGATCCACCGCCAGGCCGACGACACCGAAGGCCGCGCCGTCGATCTTTCCCTCCATGCCAGCTGGCTGGAGAGCACGCCGGGCACGGCCACGGCCGCGGCGGGCGAACCCGCCTTCAGCCTCGGCGCGCAGGCGCTCGCCTTCAGCCAGCGCACGGGCGACCGCTTTGCCCTGAGCATCGCGGCGCCCGCGCTGGCCGCATGGCCGGCGCAGCCGATCGAGGTGGCCAGCGGCGTCGCGGCCGAGGTGGTCGTCGAGTCGGCGACGCTGCGCACCGTCGCGACCTGAGCCGCGCGGGGTCGCGCCTCAGCGCGGGGCCGTGCCTCAGAACTCCACGAACAGGTGCGGCAGCGCGTCCGCGCCGCCGATCGTGTAGCCGCTGGCGCGGGCGCTGGCCTGGCGGGCGAACTCCATGTCGGACGGGTAGTCGGCATGGACGCGGTAGAGCGGCTCGCCCTTGGTGACCGGCTCGCCGAGCTTCTTCAGCAGATCCACACCGGAGCCCTGCACCTTCGGCGCCCCGGCCAGGCGGGCGATGCGGGCGAGCTGGTGGTTGTCGATACCACTCACCAGGCCGTCGGCATCGGCCACCACCTCGAAGGCCAGGCGCGCGAGCCGCGGCGCGTTGTGGTCGAAGGGCCTGCCGCCCTGGGCGCGGATGATGGCGTCCATCCTGGCCAGCGCGCGGCCGGAATCGAGGATGTCGCGCGCGATCGCGAAGCCGTCGCCGCCGCGCACGTCGGGATCGAACTCGAGCATCCGCCCGGCCAGACGCAGCGCCTTCTGGCGCAGGTCGTTGGGCGCGCGCGGGTCGTTCTCGAGCACCCGCATCACGTCGCGCGCCTCGAGCACCGGGCCGATGCCGCTGCCGATCGGCTGGCGGCCGTCGGTGATCACCACGTCGATGGTCAGGTTCATCCGCCCGGCGACGAACTCGAACAGCTTGCGCAGGCGCTGCGCCTCGGGCATCGAGCGCACCTTGGCGCTCGGCCCCACCGGGATGTCGAGCAGCAGGTGGGTGGAGCCGGCGGCGACCTTCTTCGACAGGATGGAGGCCACCATCTGCCCCGGCGAGTCGATCGACAGCGGCCGTTCCACCGAGATCAGCACATCGTCGGCGGGGGACAGGTTGGCGGTGCCGCCCCAGGCCAGGCAGCCGCGATGCTCGCGCACGATCTCGGCGAGCCGCGCCATCGGCAGCTCGACATTGGCCAGCACCTCCATGGTGTCGGCGGTGCCGGCGGGCGAGGTGATCGCGCGCGACGAGGTCTTGGGACACAGCATGCCGTGGGCGGCCACGATCGGCACCACCAGCATCGAGGTGCGGTTGCCGGGGATGCCGCCGATGCAGTGCTTGTCCACCACCGGGCGCTCGCGCCAGTCGATGCGGTGGCCCACCGCCGCCATGGCCTCGGTGAGGAAGTACACCTCCTCGCGGTCGAGCTCGCCCTGGTTGGTGGCGACGACGAAGGCGGTGAGCTCGATCTTGGAGTAACGATGCGCGGCGATGTCGCGCACGATGGCGCGGAAGTCGTCACGGTCGAGGCGCTCGCCGGCGATCTTGCGGTGCAGGGCCGGGATCGAGGACGGCGGCTCGGCCTGCGCCACCATCGCCGGGTGGCCGTTGTCCACGCCGAGCTGGGCGAAGGCGTCGATCGACAGCCCGATCTCGTTGCAGCGCACGATGCGCGGGTCATCCACCACGTTGAGCGTGGCGAGGATGCGCCGACCGTTGGCGCGCACCTCGACCTTAGCCAGGGCCTGGAAGCCCTCGGCGCGGTAGATCTCGCAGTCGCGATGCAGGTAGGCGACGTTCTCGCGGTAGGTGTCCACCGCCACCCGGCGCAGGCTCAGCGGAAAGGCGGAAGCCTCGTCCGGGGCCGGCAGCGCCCTGGGCGCCTCGTCGGCGCCGTCTCCGGTTCTAGCGGATTTCGTGCTCATGCACGAAGGCTACACCCGTCGCGCCCGTCCCTGCACGGCTTTGCCGCTGCGCGCATGACGGAACGCACGGGCGCCGGCGCGGGGATCGGTGCAGACGGAAGCCGCCTTTAATGCAGGTCAATACCGTCAAGCGGATTCCGGCCTAGAGTGTGACGAAGCGCACACACAGGAACACACCAGGAGGCTGACACCATGACCAACCGCAACATCTCCTTCATCATCAAGGATCAGAACCCGCTGATGCTGCGCCCCACCGACACCGTGCAGACCGCCTGCCGCGGCATGTGCGAGCGCAGCGTCGGCGCAGTGCTGGTGACCGATGCGCGCGCCCACCTCAAGGGCATCTTCACCGGCCGCGACGCGGTGCAGGTCATCGCCAGCGGCGGCGACCCGGCCCGGGTGCATCTGGGCGACGTGATGACCGCCGGCCCCGACACCATCGCCCCCGAGCGCAAGGCGATCGACGCCCTGCACATGATGTGCGACGGCGGCTATCGCCACTTGCCGGTGGTGGACGACGGAAAGGTCGTCGGCATCGTCTCGCGCAGCGACTTCAAGGGCCTGGAGCTCGACCAGTTCGAGGACGAGCAGAGCCTGTGGGAACGGATCTGCTGAAGCCGCCCCGCGTCAGCGCGCCGGGGCCTCGTCGGCGCGCGCGGGCGGGGCCGCTTCGACGGTGAAGCGCAGGGTGCCGATCATGCGGTCGTCGGCGGTCAGCACGCGCACCTGCCAGCGCCCCTGCGGCGCCGCGGGGAAGTTGCGCTTGTGGGTCCAGGCGCGGTAGCCCTCGGCACGGCCGCCGGCGACCTCGAGTTCGATGCGGTCGACCTCCCTGCCCTCGTGCAGCCAGATGTGACGGATGCGCTCGCGCAGGCCGAGCGGGGCGTTGATCGCGGTGTAGGCATAGAGGCCGTCGGCCTTCAGGCGATCGGCGCTCAGGCTGCGCAGGCTCTGCTGCGGCGCTCGCCGCTCCACATCGAGGCCGGTGGTGACCGCGACCTGGGTCAGCCGCAGCGTGGCCGGCGGCACCCACAGGCGCGCCAGCCAGCCCGCTGCGCCGAGGCCGGCGAGCAGCACCAGCACCAGCACGCCGCGCCACCAGCGTGGCACCGTGATCGAACCGGCCAGGGTCGGAAAGGACAGCACCACCGCCACGCCGAGCGCGAGCTGGTAGCTCTGCATCGCCGGCACCTGCAGGATCAGCGGCAGCACCACCAGCAGCAGGGCAAAGAGGGCGAGCGTGTGGTAGCCGAGAAAGAGCCAGCGCCGCTTCGCCAGACGGCCGAAATAGAGCGGGTCGATGATCGCCACCAGCGCCATCGCCCCGAGCGCGACGGTGAACGCGGCCTGGCCGCTGTTCCACGATGTACTCGCAGCAAAGAAGGGCAGCGCGAAGAACAGGCTCTCCTGGTGGGTGAACTGCGTCAGGTAGCGCACCACCGCCGGCGGCAGGCCGAAGCCGAAGCGGTGGCGCAGCGCGCGGTCGAGCACACGCTCGAGCACCAGCAGCAGCCAGCCGGCGAGCATCGCCACCGCCATCGCACGCGCGACGCCTTCGTGGCGTTCCACCAGCGCGAAACTGAGCAGGCCCGACACGAAGCCGAAGCTCGCCACCAGCCCGGGGTGGCGGCGCAGCCAGACGACCAGGCGCAGGCCGCGCCGCTTGAGGCGGGCGAAGCGGCTGCGCGCCGCAGGCCCCGCAGCCCTCACTGCATCAGCTCGCGCAGGTCGGCCACCGGCTCGCGGCCGAAGTCCGCGTCGAGCAGGAAGTCGACCAGGTGCATCGCGCACTCGGCCGGGTCGGTCAGGCCGCCTTGCGCCTGCATCTCGGCGAAGCGGTCGCGCAGCGGGAAGCGCTCGGACGAGGTGGCGCGGATCTCGCCCTGCATCGCGGTGTCGATCACGCCCGGCGCCAGCGCGCAGATGCGCAACCCCGGGGTGGCGTCCTCGCGCACCGCGCGCGCGTGGTGGTCGAGCGCGGCCTTGGTGGCGCAATAGACGCTCCAGCCCGCATAGGGCTTGCGCGCCGCGCCACTGGAGACATGCAGCACGCGGCGGTCGGGCACCTGGCCGGCCTGCGCGAACGCGGCCGCGAGCATCAACGGCGCGGCCACATTCACTGCCACCGCGCGCGCCACCGCCGCAGCCTCCTGCAGCGGCAGCGGGCCCATCGGCTGCAGGGTGCCGGCGTTGTTCACCAGCAGCACGCGCCCGGCATCGGCCACCCAGGCGTCGAGCGCGCCGCCCCCGAGCCACGCCGCCAGCGCCGCGCTGTCGGCCAGATCGAGCGTCACCTCGGCGAGCTTGTCGCCATGCTCGGCGGCCAGCGCCGCGTTGCCGTGGCGCGCCAGCCCGAGCACCGGGATGCCGCGCTCGAGCAGTTCGCTCGCGATCGCCGCGCCGAGGCCGCGGCTGTGTCCGCTCACGATCGCTTTCGTAAGGTTCATCGTTCTCTCCTGTTGTCGGGTCCGCGGCGCCGCCGCGTGCCTACCACGGCAGGCGTTCGCCGCGGTAATCGAAGAATTCGCCCGAGTCCTGCGGCCCGAGGCCGGCGAGCACGGCGAGCAGGCGCGCGGCGGCGAGCGCCGGCGGCTGCACCTGCAGGCCGGACTTGGCGAAGGGCGCCGACAGCCCGGTGTCGACCGTGCCCGGATGCAGCGCCACGCAGATCGCCTGCGGCCGGCTGCGGCGCAGCTCGATCGACGCGGTGCGCACGAGCTGGTTCAGCGCCGCCTTCGAGGCACGGTAGGCGTACCAGCCGCCGAGCCGGTTGTCGCCGATGCTGCCGACCTTGGCCGAC
>JAREIX010000332.1 GCA_029286945.1 Thauera sp.
GCAGTGGAAGCTGTCGCCGATCGACCTCGCCTCGCTCGACAAGTGGGACGACTACACCAAGGCCAAGGAGGCGATGTTCTTCTACACCGACACCGCCGACGCCCCGTGGACCGTGGTCAAGTCCGACTGCAAGAAGCGCGCGCGCCTCAACGCCATGCGCTACGTGCTGCACAAGCTGCCCTATGCCAACAAGGACATCGCCCGCATCGGCCCGCTCGACCCGCTGCTCGTCGGCCGTGCGAACGTGGTGTACGAGCGCGGCGAGAAGGACGCCGTGCCGCTGCTGTGAAAGCAAGGTCCGCGGCGGATCTGTCCGGAGTGGCGCCAGCGCGGTCGATCGGGTTCGGCGCCACACACCAAGGGAGGAACGAAATGAGCATGCTTCGTACGCAAGCCATGAGCATCCTGGCGATGGCCTTCGCCGGTTCGCTGCTCGCGACGCCGGTGCTGGCCGAGAAACCCGCGCACGCGGGCGGCGGCAAGCCCGAGCGCGCGCAGGTCGATCGCGGCCCGGGCGCCAAGGCCGACCGTCGCGACGACCACCGCGACAACGCGCAGCGCATCGACGCGCGCGAGCGCCGCAGCGAGCTCGACCGCGGCGACGACCGCGACCGGGACCGGGCGCGCAATGACGAGCGGGAAGGCGACCGGGATCGCGACCGCAGCCACGACCGCGACCGTGAGCACGATTACCGCAACGGTGCGCCGCGCGCCGGCGCCTACTTCAGCGAGCGCCAGCGCGAAGTCGTGCGCAGCTACTACGGCGAGCGCTACCGCAGCGGCAGCTGCCCGCCCGGGCTGGCCAGGAAGCACAACGGCTGCATGCCGCCGGGCCTGGCCAAGCAGTGGCGGATCGGCTATCCGCTGCCGCGCGACGTGGTCTATTACGACGCGCCGGGCGAGATCGTGCTGCGCCTCGGCATACCGCCCGAAGGGCACCGCTACGTGCGCGTCGCCGCCGACATCCTGCTGATCGCGGTGGGCACCGGCCTGGTGGTCGACGCCATCGAGGACCTCAACCGCATGTGATCCCCGGCCCTCGCCTTGCGGCGAGGGCTAAAGTATCGCGACGCCCTGCCGTTCACCGCCCCATGTTGAGCACCCGAACGCAGGACGCCTCCCACCGCCGGCCCCGCCCCTCGCAGGAGGCGCGGGGTCTTGCTTCTCGCCGCCACCTCGGCTGGTTCGCGTTCGTGCTCTGGATCGCCTACAGCGCCGCGGTGCTCGGCTGGCATGCCCTCGACGCCCCGCCCGCCGATGCCTGCATCGTGCGCTGAACACACTCCAGTCAGAATCCGCCGAAATCAGGAACCCGACATGTCCAGGCCTCTCGACCCCCTCGATCCCCCCGACGCGCTGCACGCCTTCCGCGCCGCAGCCGACCGCCTGATGCTCGCCTTCCTCGGCGTGCATTTCATCCTCAGCCTGGGCATCGCGGCCTACACCGACACCTGGGCGATCGCCCTCGCCGTCGGCCTGCCGGCGCTGATCGTTTCGGGCGCACTGGCCACCCTCGGTGCGGGCACGCTGCTGTCGCGGCTGGCCATCGCCGCCGCCTTCATGGTCTTCTCCGCGCTCACGATCCAGCAGTCCGGCGGCGCGATCGAGGCCCACTTCGGCATCTTCGTGCTGCTCGCCTTCCTGCTCTACTACCGCGACTGGCGCCCGATCCTGCTCGCCGCGCTGCTCATTGCGGCACACCATCTCGCCTTCAACTACCTGCAGGCGCTCAACTGGGGCGCGCAGGTGTTCGCCGACGGCGCCTCGATGGCGCGCGTGCTGGTGCATGCCGCCTACGTGGTGGTGCAGGCCGGCATGCTGATGTACATGGCGCAGCGCCTCGAGCAGGAGGCGCAGGTGTCGGCACGGGTCGGCCAGCTCGCCGCACGCATCGGCGAGGGCGACCTGCGCACACTCGACGACCGCAGCGAGGATGCGGGCCTGCTGCGCTCGGTGATCGACATGCAGGGCAAGCTCTCGGCGACCCTCCAGGGCTTCAGCCGCGAGGCACAGTCGATCGCCAGCAGCGCCCAGGCGCTCGACCACCATTCGGAGGTCGCCGCCGAACGCATGCGCCAGCAGCGCGCCGCGACCAGCGACATTTCGAGCGCGGTCGACGGCCTCACCGGGGAGATGGCTCGCCTGGCGGCCGACGCCGAGCAGGCGCGCACGCTGGCGGCGGACTCGGGCGCATCGGCGCGCACCGGCGCGCGCATCGTGCAGGCGGCGATCGACGAGATCACCGGCATCGCCGGCACCATCAAGCATTCGGCCGACAGCGTCGACGAGCTCGGCACCCAGTCCGACCGCGTCGCCGAGGTCGTCGGCCTGATCAAGGACATCGCCGGCCAGACCAACCTGCTCGCCCTCAATGCGGCCATCGAGGCCGCGCGCGCTGGCGAACAGGGCCGCGGCTTCGCCGTCGTCGCCGACGAGGTGCGCAAGCTCGCCGAGCGCACCTCGAGATCGCCGGCATGATCGACGACATCCAGACGAGCAAGACCCAGGCGCTGGCGAACATCGAGTCGGCGGTCGCCCGCGTCGGCAAGGGCACCGAGCTCGCGGCCGAGGCCGGCGCCTCGATCGCGCGCATCACCGAGGACGCCTGCCGCGTCGAGCAGGTGTTCGGCTCGATCGCGGCCAGTCTGGTCGAGCAGAGCACGGCCGCGCGCCAGATTGCCGCCGCGGTCGAGTCGGTGGCGAGCCTCGCCGACGAGACCGAGCGCTCGGCGAGCGTGGTCGCCGGCGAGGTCGACACCCTCGATCGCACCGCGCGCGAGCTGTCGCAGGCGGTGCGCAGCTTCCGCCTCGCCTGAGGGGCGCGAACCGGTCGCGCCGACCGTGGTCTATCGGGCACCCCAGACCGGAGACCCGACCATGCTTCGCCAGTCCTTGCGTAACCTTCTGCTGCCGGCCGCGCTCGCGGCCGTGTGCGCCCCTGCCCTCGCCGACCCGGGGGCCGCGGGCGCCGCCCTGTTCAACCACGAATTGCGCCGCCTGCACTCGGACGAGGTGGTCAAGCTCGGCGAGCGCTTCGGCGGCCAGCCGGTGCTGGTGGTCAACACCGCCAGCCACTGCGGCTTCACCGACCAGTTCCGTGAGCTCGAGGCCGTGCATCGGAAGTACAAGGATCGCGGCCTGAAGGTGGCGGGCTTCCCGTCCGACGACTTCCGCCAGGAGGCCAACGACGAGGCCAAGACCGCCGCGGTGTGCTTCGAGAACTTCGGCGTGACCTTCGACATGTTCGCCCCGATCGCCGTCACCGGCGAGCGGGCCCACCCGCTGTTCCGCGAGATCGCGCGCCAGTCCTCGGCACCGCGCTGGAACTTCCACAAGTACGTGATCGACCGCAGCGGCCGCGTGGTCGCCGCCTTCCCCAGCCGCGTGAAGCCGGACGCGCCCGAGGTGCTGAAGGCGATCGAACAGGTGCTGTAGGGCGCACGGTCGCGGGGCGCCGGCGCGGCGGGATGTTCGTTCGCGCGGAGGCCGCGCCCCGCAACATCAAGCGCCCACGCTCCCCATCCGCCGCCCGCCGGGCGAGAATGCATGCCTTGCCGAACCCCTGCCCGCGCGCGGGGTCGGGTTCACAGGCCATATCGAACGGGAGCGAGCAATGAAGACCTACGACTACATCGCCATCGGTGGCGGCAGCGGCGGCGTCGCCACGGCGCGACGGGCCGCTGAATACGGCGCCCGCGCGCTGGTGGTGGAGGCGGACCGCCTGGGGGGCACCTGCGTCAACGTCGGCTGCGTGCCGAAGAAGGTCATGTGGTATGCGGCAGGGATCGCGCAGGCGATGCGCGACGCGCCCGGCTACGGATTCAGCATCGGCGACACGCGCTTCGACTGGAACGCGCTCAAGGCGCGCCGCGACGCCCATATCGCGCGCCTCAACGGCATCTACGCCAACATGCTGGACAAGGCCGGCGTCGATGTCGTGCGCGGCTTCGCGCGCTTCGTCGATGCGCGCACGATCGAGGTGAACGGCGAGCGCTTCAGCGCGCCGCACATCGTCATC
>JAREIX010000099.1 GCA_029286945.1 Thauera sp.
TGCATCAGGGCGATGTTGTAGATTTCGTCGAACGTCATGACGGACCTCCGGGGGGTGGGCGGGACTCGGCCGTCGTGTACGGCCGGAAACCGCCGCGGCGCGCGCCGCGGCGGCCGCGTGGCTTACTGGTAGCCCTTGGGGAAGGGGTCGGGAACGATGAGGTCGGGCGACTCCGCCACCACCTTGAAGGTGCCGTCGGCCTGGCCCTGGGCGATGCGGGCCTTGCTGTACAGATGGTGGTTCTCGTGAACCTTCACGTAGCCCTCGGGCGCGGTCGGCAGCTCGATGCCGGGCGAGGCGGCGGCCACCTTGGCCACGTCGAAGCTGCCCGCCTTCTCGACCGCCGCCTTCCACAGCCACGGCCCGAGGTAGGCCGCCTGGGTGACGTCGCCGATCACCGACTTCGGTCCGTAGGCCTTCTTGAAGGCCTCGACGAAGGCCTTGTTGTTGGCGTTGTCGAGGGTCTGGAAGTACTTCATCGAGGAGTAGAAGCCCTCGAAGTTTTCGCCGCCGATGCCCAGCATCTCGTCCTCGGTCACCGACAGGGTGAGCAGGAACTGCTTGGCGCCGGTGATGCCGGCGGCCTTCAGCTGCTTGTAGAAGGCCACGTTCGAGCCGCCGACCACCGCCGCGAAGATGCAGTCGGGCTTGGCGATCTTGATCTTGTTGATCAGCGAGTTGAAGTTGGTGTTGCCGAGCGGGTAGTACTCCTCGCCGACGACCTTGCCGCCCTGGAAGTTCTCGATGTGCTTGCGCGCGATCTTCATCGAGGTGCGCGGCCAGATGTAGTCCGAACCCACCAGGAAGATCTTCTGCGCACCCTTTTCCTTCTTGGCCCAGTCGAGGCCGTAGAGGATCTGCTGGGTGGCTTCCTGGCCGGTGTAGATGACGTTCTTCGACTGCTCCAGGCCTTCGTAGAAGGTGGGGTAGTAGAGCAGGCCGTTCTCCTTCTCGAAGATCGGCAGCACGGCCTTGCGCGAGGCCGAGGTCCAGCAGCCGAAGACGGTGGCGACCTTGTCGTTGACCAGCAGCTTGCGCGACTTCTCGGCGAAGGTCGGCCAGTCGGAGGCGCCGTCTTCCTTGATCACCTTGATCTTGCGGCCGAGGATGCCGCCCATGGCGTTGATCTGGTCGATCGCGAGCTGTTCGGCCTGGATCGAGCCGGTCTCGGAGATGGCCATGGTGCCGGTGGCCGAGTGCAGCTGACCGACGATGACTTCGGTGTCGGTCACCGCCAGGCCGGTGGTGTTGACCTGGGCGGTGGGCAGCGCGGCGGCGTGGCCCATGCGGGACATGGCCAGCGCGAGCGGGAGGGCGGCGGCACCGAGCATGAACGTGCGGCGCGAGGACGAAGGCAGATGCTCGGGAGGCAGGTGCTTGGCGGACATGGATCGCTCCTTGATGAGTGGGCTGCAACACGGATCGGGCGAGGCGGCGGGCCGGTCGGGCTGATTGCGGGGTCGTCTCGTTGCGGTGCACAAGCTATCCATCGGGGGCGCAACGGCGAATACGTCAAACGACGTATGGGGATGCACAGGGGGTGTGGCTATCTTGTTGTGCGACGCACAAAAGACGCCGTGGCCTGCGCAGGGCGGCCTCCGCAGCTGGTGCATGCGCTTGCCGGGGCGCCCCGATGTGGTGCGCGCGGCGCCGCGAGTGGGGCCCGAGTGGGACGGGAGTGGGGCCCGAGTGGGCGCGCGGCCGGGGCCGCTGCAGGCCATGCGTGCACCGCACTGGGTGGGAACGCTTCTTGCTGAAGCGCCAGGATCGATCCTGACCGTCCTTCAGCGCCCCTTGCCGTGACCGCCCCCGCCACCCAGCGCATCATCCACATCCGCCGCGAGTACAACAGCTGGGTCGCCGACGAGACGCTGGAGGACTACGCGCTGCGCTACGCGCCGCGCAGCTTCCGCAAGTGGTCCTTCTCGCGCATCGCCCACACCGCGCTCGGCGCGGTGTCCTTCCTGGCGATGGAGGCGATCGGCGGCACCATCGCGCTGAACTGGGGCTTCACCAACGCGGTGTGGGCGATCGGCCTGGTGGCGCTGGTGATCTTCCTCACCGGCCTGCCGATCAGCTACTACGCCGCGCGCGAGGCGGTGGACATGGACCTGCTGACCCGCGGCGCCGGCTTCGGCTACATCGGCTCGACCATCACCTCGCTGATCTACGCCTCCTTCACCTTCATCTTCTTCGCCATCGAGGCGGCGATCATGGCGCTTGCGCTCGAGCTCTGGTTCGGGCTGCCGCTGCAGTGGGGCTACCTGCTCAGTTCGCTGGCGGTGATCCCGCTGGTGACCCACGGCATCACCTGGATCAGCCGCCTGCAGGCGTGGACCCAGCCGGCGTTCGTGGTGCTGCTGCTGACGCCCTTCCTCGTCGTGCTGCTGCGCGAGCCCGAGCTGTACGCCGCCTTCACCGCGTTCGGCGGCCGCCACGGCAACGAGTTCGACTGGCTGGCGGTGGGGGCGGGGTGCACCGTGGCCTTTGCGCTGATCGCGCAGATCGGCGAGCAGGTGGACTTCCTGCGCTTCCTGCCGCCGGCAGGGAAAACGAACCGTGGGCGCTGGTGGGCCTCGGTGGTGGCGGCGGGGCCGGGCTGGATCATTCCCGGCGCGCTCAAGATGATCGGCGGCGCCTTCCTCGCCTTCCTCGCGCTGCAGGCGATGGTGCCGCCGGAGAAGGCACTGCAGCCCACGCAGATGTACCTGGCCGGCTTCCAGCACGTGGTCGACGATCCGCGCGCGGCGATCGCATTGGCCTGCATCTTCGTGGTCATCTGCCAGGTCAAGATCAACGTCACCAACGCCTACGCCGGCTCGCTGGCGTGGTCGAACTTCTTCTCGCGTCTCACCCATAGCCATCCGGGACGGGTGGTGTGGCTGATCTTCAACGTGCTGATCGCGCTGATGCTGATGCTGCTCGGCGTGTTCGAGGCGCTCGAGCATGTGCTCAGCGTGTATGCCAACGTGGCGGTGGCGTGGATCGGCGCGGTGGTGGCCGATCTGGTGGTGAACAAGCCGCTCGGGCTCTCACCGCGCCACATCGAGTTCAGGCGCGCCTACCTGTACGACGTCAATCCGGTGGGGGTGGGGGCGATGCTGGCGGGATCGGCGCTGGGCATTGTCGCCTTCGGCGGCCACCTCGGGCCGGTGGCGCAGGCCTTCGCGCCCTTCATTTCGCTGCTGACCGCCTTTGCGCTCGCGCCGCTGATCGCCTGGGGCACGCGCGGCCGCTTCTACCTCGCGCGGCCGCGCGAGACGCAGTGGCGCCCGGCCGAACTGCTGCGCTGCGTGGTGTGCGAAAACGACTTCGAGGCCGAGGACATGGCGCAATGCCCGGCCTACGGCGGCGCCATCTGCTCGCTGTGCTGCACGTTGGAGGCGCGCTGCCGCGACCGCTGCAAGCCCGACGCCGGCCTGCTCTCACGCTTCGCCCCCTTGCTGGCGGGCTGGATGCCGTCGTCGATGTCGGCGCGGGTGGCGCGCCGCGTGAGCCAGTTCGTGATGGTGTTCTTCGTCAGCAGCCTGGTGATCGCCTCGGTCGTGGGGCTGGTGTACCAGCAGGAGCTGCTGGCCGAGCAGGCGGGGGCGACCGACCTCGGGCTGGCCTTCCTGCGCATCTTCGCGGTGCTGGTGCTGCTGGCGGCGGTGGGGGTGTGGTGGCTGGTGCTGGCCAACGAGAGCCGGCGGGTGGCGCAGGAGGAATCCGAGCGCCAGAACCAGCTGCTGCTGCGCGAGATCGACGCCCACCGCGACACCGACGCCAAGCTGCAGCAGGCCAAGGAGGACGCCGAGACCGCCAACGCGGCCAAGAGCCGTTACGTGCGCGGCATCAGCCACGAGCTGCGCACCCCGCTCAACACCATCCTCGGCTACTGCCAGATCATGCTGCGCGACGCCGACCTGCCGCGCCGGCGGCGCGACGCGATCTCCACCATCCAGCGCAGCGGCGAGCACCTGCTCGGGCTGATCGACGGCCTGCTCGACATCGCCAGCATCGAGGCCGGCCGCCTGCAGTTCAACCGCGAGGAGATCCGCTTCGGGGAGTTCATCGCCCACATCGAGAAGATGTTCCGCCTCGAGGCGATGAAGAAGGGGCTCGACTTCCGCACCGAGCTGAGCGGCCGGCTGCCCGAGGTGGTGCAGGGCGATACCAGCCGCCTGCGCCAGGTCCTGATCAACCTGCTCGCCAACGCGGTGCGCTACACCGAGCGCGGCGAGGTGGTGCTGAAGATCAGCTACCAGAGCGAGATCGCGGTGTTCGAGATCCGCGACACCGGCTGCGGCATACCGCCGCAGGACATGGAGCGCATCTTCCTGCCCTTCGAGCGCGGCACCGGGGCGGCGCCGGCCAGCGCGCCCGGCACCGGGCTGGGCCTGACGATCACCCGCCTGCTGGTCGAGCTGGCCGGCGGCCAGCTCACCGTCAGCAGCACGCCGGGGCGTGGCAGCGTGTTCCGCGTCAAGCTCTACCTGCCGCGGGTGGCCCATCCGAGGCTGGCCGCGCGCCCCGAGCGCGACATCCGTGGCTACGCAGGCCGCCGCCAGCGGCTGCTGGTGGTGGACGACCAGCCCGGGCAGAGCCGGCTGATCGCGGACATGCTGCGCCCGCGCGGTTTTCTGGTGCACACCTGCGAGGACCCCGACGAGGCCCTGCGCCAGCTCGAAGTCTTCGCGCCCGACATCGTCTTCCTGGATGTGTCGATGCCGCAGGTCGACGGCTGGCATGGTCTCGGCCAACGCCTACGAGAACCTGCCCGATCGCCGCAAGGCGGCCGGCTGCGACGACTTCATCGTCAAGCCGGTGCTGGAGACGGAGCTCTTCGCCCGGCTCGACCGCTGGCTCGGGCTGGTGTGGAGCTATGCGGATGCGTCGCCCGCCCCCGGGGCGTTCGATGCGCCGGCCCGCCCGGGCGGGTTCGAGCTGTCCGCACTGTCCGGGCGCATCCGCGCCGAGTTGCGTGACTTCGCCGACATCGGCCACCTGCAGGGCCTGATCCGCCGGCTCGACGAGCTCGAGGCGTCCCGCCCCGAACTGCAGGCGGTGCTGGCCGGGCTGCGCGAGACGACGATGGCGCTGCGCTTCGACACCCTGATTCAACAGCTGGATGGAGTTGCCGATGACTGTCCCGATGCCGCCACCCGCTGAGCGCGCAGTGGTGCTGCTGATCGACGACGCGCCCGACACGGTGAGGATGATCGCCGAGGCGCTCGATGAGGCCGGCTATACCGTGCTGGTTGCCACCGACGGCGCCACGGCGCTGCAGCGGGTGGAGCGCGTGATTCCGGACGCGGTGCTGCTCGACGCCTGCATGCCGGGGATGGACGGCTTCGAGACCTGCCGCCGGCTCAAGCAGGCGCCGGGCATGCGCACCGTGCCGGTGATCTTCATGACCGGTCTGGCGGAAACCGCGCGCTTGATCGAAGGCCTGTCCGCAGGCGGGGTCGACTACCTGGTCAAGCCGGTCGTGCCCGATGAGCTCGTTGCGCGCCTGCAGGCCCACCTGCGCGTGGCGCGCGAGATGAATGCGGCCGTGCGCGCCCGCGAGGAGGAGGCCGCGCCGGCCCCGGCGCTGCTGCCCAACCCGCTGACGCAGCGCGAGCTCGATGTGCTGGCGTGGGTCGCGCGCGGCAAGACCAACCGCGACGTGGCGGAGATCCTCGGCATGAGCCCGCGCACGGTGAACAAGCACCTGGAGCACATCTACGAGAAGCTCGGCGTGGAGACGCGGACCGCGGCGGTCGCCCAGTTCGCGCGCCTGGCACGGCCCTGAGCGCTCACCCGCCGCGCATCCTGCGCCGTGCCTCGTGAATCTCCTGCGCCTCCACGCTCAGCGTGGCCGTCGGTCGCGCCAGCAGGCGGGGGATGCCGATGGGCTCGCCGCTCGACTCGCACCAGCCGAAGCTGCCGTTGTCGATGCGCGCCAGGGCCTCGTCGATCTTGTGCAGCATCTTGCGTTCGCGGTCGCGCACGCGCAGCTCGAGGGTGTGGTCCTCCTCCAGCGAGGCGCGGTCCGACGGGTCGGGGGTGCTCTCGAACTCCTGCAGGTGCAGCGTGGTGCGGTGGGCGGAGTCGAGCAGCGCGTCGCGCTCGGCGCTCAGCCGGGCGCGGAAGAAGGCCAGCTGGCGCGCCGACATGTACTCCTCGGGCGGCGCGGACAGCAGCTCCGCTTCGCTGGGAAGGGGGCCCTGGGCGGTGAGCGTGTCGGTCATCGTGTGCTCCTCGGCGCGAGGCTGCATGCCCTGATCCGGTACCGGGGTGCAGCCGGATTGGTCCGTCCATTCACCATACACGCCAAAACGCGGATTGGGTGAGGGAAGTGCGCTGGGGGCGTGCGGCCCGGCCGAGCGTGCGCGGAATATCCGGATCCTTGATGCGGACTATAAGGGCTGCGCGAGCCCGTCTCGCGGAGATGCGGATACGTTGCCGAGCGGAATGGCGCCTGTGCCTTCTACACACCCTGGGACACTCCGGAGACAAAAAATGACAAGACTCAGCACCCGCATCAAGACGCTCGCCATGGCCGGCGCGCTGCTGGCCGCACCGGCCGTGAGCCAGGCCGCGACCTGGAGCGACACCTTCGTCGGCTACCGCTACGGCACCGATTTCCGCGAGCCGACCAACACCCGCGAGGTCGAGAAGCACGTGCTGCAATTCACCCACGCCAGCGGTCATGCGGTGGGCCAGAACTTCCTGAACCTGGACGTCTTCCAGTCCGACAAGGCCGATCCCGCCAGCGGCGGCGGCAGCGGGGCGACCGAGTTCTACCTGACCTATCGCCACCAGCTGCACCTGGGCAAGGTGTTCGACAAGAGCCTGGCCTTCGGTCCGGTCAAGGAAGTCGCGGTCACCGCCGGCTTCGACCTCAACACCAAGAACACCGCGTTCGCCCCGCGCAAGCGCCTGCTGGTCGTCGGCCCGACGCTGAAGTTCGACGTGCCCGGCTTCCTCGACGTGAGCCTGCTGCTCGGCAAGGAATGGAACCGCTGCGGCCTCGACCCGGCGACGCCGGGCGGCTTCGATCCCTGCCCGAAGACCGAGGTCAGCTTCGATCCGCAATGGATCCTCAGCGCGGCCTGGGGCATCCCGTTCAGCGCCGGTCCGCTGCCGCTGAAGTTCCAGGGCTTCATCAACGTCAACGGCGAGAAGGGCAAGGATTACGCCGGCGTGAAGACCCACACCGAGACGCTGATGCGCACCTCGCTGATGGTCGACGTGGGCCAGATGGCCGGCGGCAAGAAGAACACCTTCCTGATGGGCGTGGGCTACGAGTACTGGCGCAACAAGTTCGGCAACCACGCCTTCGCCAATGGCGTCGAGAAGCCGGGCATCGACACCAACGCCCCGACCTTCCAGATGGAATGGCACTTCTGAGCCGCGCCTGAACCGCCGCCGCCCGGCGTCGGCCTGAAGCGAAGCGGGCGGATGCGTGAGATGCGCATCCGCCCGCTTCGTCTTTCAGCGTGGCCGCGGGCTCACACGTTGAGCACCGTCACCGCGCGCGTGTTGAGGTAGGCATCCAGGGCCTCCGGGCCGCCCTCGGTGCCGTAGCCCGAATCCTTGACGCCGCCGAAGGGCATCTCGGCGCTCGGCGTCGCCGGCTGGTTGATGTACAGCATGCCGACCTGCAGCTCGTGGGCGAGCAGGTGGGCGTGCTTCAGCGAGCGCGTGAACGCGTAGCCCGCCAGCCCGAAGGACAGGCGGTTGGCCTCGGCGATCGCCTCGTCCATGGTGTTGAAGCCGCGGATGGCGGCGACCGGGCCGAAGGGTTCGTCGTTGAACACACGGGCGTCGAGCGGCACGTCGGTGAGCACGGTGGGGGCGAAGAAGTTGCCCGCGCTGCCGATGCGCTCGCCGCCGGTGGCGACGGTGGCGCCGCGCGCCACGGCGTCCTGCATGAGCTCGGTCATGGCCGCGATCCGGCGCGGGTTGGCGAGCGGGCCCATCTGCGTGCCGCCGGCGAGGCCGTCGCCCACCTTGAGCCCGGCGGCGTGGCGCGCCAGCGCGGCGGCGAACTCGGTGCGCACGCTCTCATGCACCAGGAAGCGGGTGGGCGAGATGCAGACCTGGCCGGCATTGCGGAACTTGGCGGCGGCAGAGGCCTTCACCGCGAGCTCGACGTCGGCGTCCTCGCACACCACCACCGGGGCGTGGCCGCCGAGTTCCATCGTCACCCGCTTCATGTGCTGGCCGGCGAGCGCGGCGAGCTGCTTGCCCACCGGAGTGGAGCCGGTGAAGGTGATCTTGCGGATCACCGGATGGGCGATCAGGTAGCTCGAGATCTCGGCCGGTGTGCCATAGACGAGGCCGATCACGCCCGCCGGCACGCCGGCGTCGACGAAGGCGCGCACCAGCGCGGCCGGGGCGGCCGGCGTCTCTTCCGCGGCCTTGATCAGGATCGAGCACCCGGTAGCCAGCGCCGCTGCGGCCTTGCGCACCACCTGGTTGATCGGGAAGTTCCACGGGGTGAACGCGGCGACCGGGCCTACCGGGTCCTTGAGCACCATCTGCGTGGCAGCGAGGTTGCGCGCCGGCACGATACGGCCATAGACGCGCAGGCCTTCGTCGGCGAACCATTCGATGATGTCGGCCGCGGCCAGCGTCTCGACCTTCGCCTCGGCCAGCGGCTTGCCCTGCTCCTGGGTCAGCAGCGGGGCGATGTCGGCGGCGCGTTCGCGCATCAGCGCGGCGGCGCGGCGCATGATCTTCGCGCGTTCGATGGCGGACGTCTTGCGCCAGGTCTCGAAACCCTTCTGCGCGGCGGCGAGCGCGAGATCGAGGTCGGCGATGCTGGCGTGGGCGACGCGGCCGATCTCGGCGTCGGTGGCGGGGTTGAGAACGGGCAGCGTGCGGCCGTCGAGGGCGTCGCGCCACTGGCCGTCGATCAGCAACTGGGTGTCGGGGTAGCTCATCTTGTCGTCTCCTGCTCGGGGCGGGAAAAAGGGGAGGGGTCCCGATTCTTGGCCATCGGGGCGGCGGATGTCCACCGCGCGCCGATGGCAGCCGCCGCATGCGGACGGCGGCGGGTTCAGCCGAGCTCGGTGGCCGTCAGCGTGTAGCGGAAGGCGTCGGGGTCCAGGCTGTCGAAGCGCTCGCCGTTCGTCTCGCCCTGCGGGTACATCAGGAAGGGGATCTCTTCTCCGGCGCTGTGGGCCAGCTTCAGGTCGTGGGCGTCGTTGTAGGCGAGCCAGTTCATCTCCCAGGCGCCGAACAGGCGCTTGCGCACGGCGGTCACCTTGGGATCGACCATCGACAGCTGGCCGGGCGGCTCCTCGAGCACCACCTTGCGCACGTCCGCCGGGTCGACCGGCACCCAGCCGAAGCGCTCGAGGAAGACCTCGGCGCGGCAATGCTGGCCCTTCGACACGTTGCCGCTCTTGCCCAGGCTCTTGTAGCCGAAGCGCGAATCGGCGACGCGCAGCCCATACACGTCGCGCGCCGGCAGGCCGGCGGCGCGCGCCAGGCCGACGAAGAGCGCGTTGAGGTCGGCGCACTTGCCGGCGAGGTCGCCGGTCTCGAGCATGGTGCGGATGTCGCCGGTGCCGCAGCCGCGCACCTTGGGATCGCGGAAGGTGTTGTCTACGATCCAGTCGTAGATCGCGCGCGCCTTGTCCTCGTCGGTGCTGGCGCCGCGCACGATGTCGCGCGCGGTGTCGCCGACGATGCCGTCGGTGGGCAGCAGGGCGGTGGGGCGGGTGTAGTGCGCGTGCTGGGCGGGCGGCAGGCGCAGGGGCTCGGCATGCGGGTGCGCGAAGTCGATGGCGCGGTCGCGGGTGGCGAAGCGGCTCACCACCTCGAGCTGGTGCGCGGCGCTGCCCGGCGCCCATTCGGCGTAGAGCATCTCTGCGCCCGAGGCGTCGCGCACCAGGCTCATGTAGTCGGCGTTGCCCTGCCACAGGCTGCCCATCGGGCGCTGCCAGTCGGCCTCGTTCATCGCCGGCAGCGGCACCCAGACGCGGGTGGCACCGGCGCCGGCGAGAGGCTCGATGCGCGTGGTCAGCTCGAAGCGGCGCCAGCCGGCCTCCGGCGTGGGTGCGAACGTGCTTGCGCCGGCGGCGGGCGCGGCCGCGGCCGCGGTGGAGGTGGCGCGTGCGAGCGCGGGCAGCGCGAGGCCGGCGGCGAGCGTGCCGGTGCGGAGGAAGTTGCGGCGATTCACGTGGGGTCTCCCGATCGAATTGAGCCGCCCCGGTGCGGGATGCCGCCGGGGCTTAAGGTGGCCGGCGCGGGCCGGCAGCGGGGGCGGGCGCCTGGCGCGCCGCGGACGGCCGATGCGAAGGATCGGCTGCGTGTCCGGCGCGCATTGTCGGCGAATCCGGGGCAGGGGTGAAGCGCCCGCCGGCCGCTGCGCACATCCCGGCCGCAGGCAATGCGGGATGTTTCGTCGTGGGCAGCGCCGGCCGGGCTGCGTAGAATGGTGCGCATGAGTCTGCACGCTCCCGGGCCGGTACCCGCCTGCCCGGTCTGCCTTCAGGCCGCGCCGCAGCCCTTCATGCATGTCGATGGGCGCGATTACTGGCGCTGCGATGCCTGCGAAGCCACCTTCGTGCCGCCCGCACAGCGGCCGACGGTGGCAGACGAGCGCGCGGAATACCTGCTCCATCGCAACGACCCCGACGATCCGGGCTACCAGCGCTTTCTCGCGCGCCTGGCCGCGCCGCTGCTGCAGCGCCTGCCGCCGGCGGCCGCGGGGCTGGACTACGGCTGCGGCCCCGGCCCGGCGCTGGCGGCGATGCTGCGCGCGGCAGGGCATGCGGTGGCGCTCTACGACCCCTTTTTCGCGCCCGACGCGGCGGTGCTCGCGCGCCGCTACGACTTCATCACCTGCACCGAGGTCGTCGAGCACTTCCACGACCCCGCCGCCGAGTTCGCCCGCCTGGACCGCCTGCTGCGCCCCGGCGGCTGGCTGGGCGTGATGACCTGTTTCCAGACCGATGACGCGCGCTTCGCCGGCTGGCATTACCGCCGCGACCCGACCCATGTGGTGTTCTACCGCGCGGCCACCTTCCGCCGCATCGCGCAGCGCTTCGGCTGGCGCTGCGAGCTGCCGGCCAAGGACGTGGTGCTGATGCACAAGCCCGAGCACGCATCGTCACCGACTTCTCCCCCCAACCCCGACCGGGAGTCTCCATGAGCTACGAAACCCTCCTCTACGACCTCACCGACGGCATCGCCGAGATCCGTCTCAACCGCCCGCAGCGCCTCAACGCCGTCACCCAGCAGCTCTACGACGAGCTCAACGACGCGCTCACCCGCGCCGAGGCCGAGCGCGACGCGCGCGTCGTGCTGATCACCGGCGAGGGCCGTGCCTTCTGCGTCGGCGCCGACCTCAAGGCGCACAAGGTCGGGCGCACCGCCTTCGACCGCCGCCAGTACCTCAAGGGCGAGCAGGACGTCTGCCACCGCCTGTTGCACATGAAGACGCCGGTGATCGCCGCGGTTAATGGCTACGCGCTCGGCGCCGGCGCCGAGATCGCGATCGCCTCCGACTTCATGCTGATGGCCGAGAGCGCGCAGATCGGCCTGCCCGAGATCTCGATCGGCAACTTCCTCGGCGGCGGCGTGACCTGGCTGCTGCCGCGCCTGGTGGGGCTGGCCAAGGCGCGCGAGCTGGTCTTCCTGGGCGAGCGCATCGGCGGCGCGGAGGCGGTGCGCATCGGGCTGGCCAACCGCGTCTTCCCCGACGAGGGCTTCCTCGATGCGGCGCGCGCATTCGCGCTGAAGGTGGCGAGCAAGGCGCCGTTCTCGATGCAGCTCGCCAAGGAGCAGCTCAACCTCTCCGCCGAGCGCACGCTGGACGCCTGCCTCACCGCCGAGCTCGAGGGCATGATGTTCGTCGGCACGACGAAGGACTGGCAGGAAGGCGTGGACGCCTTCGCCGAGAAACGCGCACCCGTCTTCAAGGGGGAATGACACGATGACCGAGACCACCCAGCACAAGAGCCCGCTGCACGACTTCCTCGCCCCCGACTCGATCGCCATCATCGGCGCCTCGGCCGACCCCACCAAGCGTGGCTACAAGGCCATGGTCGGCCTCATCAAGGGCAACTACCGCGGCAGGATCTACCCGCTCAACCCCAAGGTGCCCGAGATCCTCGGCGTGCCCACCTACGCCTCGCTCGACGACATCCCCGGCCCGGTGGACCTGGCGCTGATCTGCACCCCGGCCGCGACACTGCCCGGCCTGATGGCCGAGTGCGGGCGCAAGGGCGTCAAGGGCGCGGTGATCCTCGCCAGCGGTTTCCGCGAGACCGGCCCCGAGGGCGCGAAGCTCGAGCAGCAGGTGCTGGACGCGGCGCGCGCCGGCGGCGTGCGCATCATCGGCCCCAACACCTCGGGCATGTTCAACCTGCACAAGAAGGTGAACCTGCTCGACCTGCGCAACGTGAAGGCGGGCGACATCGGCTTCATCTCGCAGTCGGGCAACATGCTGCTGGCGCTGGTGCTGGAGGCCGAGCACAACAGCCACGTCGGCTTCTCGACCTACGTCGGCCCCGGCAACCAGACCGACATCGGCTTCAACGACTACCTGCGCTACCTCGGCGAGGACGAGCACACGCGCGTCGCCACGCTGTACGTCGAGGGCTTCCGCGATGGCCAGCGCTTCCTGCAGGCGGCGCGCGAGATCACGCCGGTGAAGCCGGTGGTGGTGTACAAGTCCGGCGCCACCGAGCTCGGCAAGAAGGCCGCCAGCTCGCACACCGGCGCGCTCGCCGGCAGCTACGAGATGACCGTCGACCTGTTGAAGCAGGTCGGCGTGAGCGTGGTGCGCCATTCCGACCAGATCCTGCCGGTGGCCGAGGGGCTGGCGCTGATGCAGCAGGCGCGCGGACGGCGGGTGGCGGTGATCGCCGATGGCGGCGGCCAGGCCACGATCACTTCCGATCGGCTGTCTGACGCCGGGCTGGAGCTCGCCGAGCTGTCCGAGGCCACCCGCAAGCGCCTGGCCGCGATCCTGTTCCCGCAGGCCTCGCTCGCCAACCCGATCGACGTCGCCGGCAGCTCGGACGCCGACCCCGAGGTGCTCGCACGCTGCATGGAGATCGTCGCCGATGACGACAACGTGGACGCGGTGTTCCTGGTCGGCATGTTCGGCGGCTACCACACCCGCTTCGCCGAATCCCTGCTCGGCGGCGAGATGCGCGCGGCCGAGTCGATGATCGAGCTCGCCCGCCGCTGCGGCAAGCCGCTGGTCATCTACAGCCTGTACGCGCCGGTCAAGCCGCCGGCGCTGCGCCGGCTGCACGAGGCCGGGCTGCCGGTGTATGCGTCGATCGAGCACGCGGTGAAGGTGCTGCAGGCGCTCGCCGAGCGCGGCATCTACCTGCAGCACCAGCACGGCCAGCCGCTGCAGTCGGGCGTGACGCCCTCCGAAGCCATGCAGGCCATGTTCGCGCGCGCGCAGAACGAGGGCCGCGACCTCTACGAGTTCGAGGCCAAGACCCTGCTGCGCGAGCATGGCATCGCGGTGGCCGAGGAGGTGGTCGCCCACAACGCCGACGAGCTCAGCGCGGCGATCGACAGGTTCGGCGAGCAGCCGCTGGCGATGAAGGTGGTGTCGAAGGACATCCTGCACAAGTCGGACGCCGGCGGGGTCAAGCTCAACCTGGTGGGCGAGGCGGCGCTGCGCGCGGCCTTTGAGCAGATCATGACCAGCTGCCGCGCCTATGACGCCAACGCCGACATCCGCGGCGTGCTGGTGACGCCGATGGCCAGGAAGGGCACCGAGGTCATCATCGGCGTGGTGCGCGACCCGATCTTCGGGCCGGTGCTGATGTTCGGCCTGGGCGGCATCTTCGTCGAGATCCTGGAGGACGTCGCCTTCCGCGCCATCCCGCTGTCGCGCCACGACGCCGAGGCCATGGTCGGCCAGCTCAAGGGCCGCAAGATCCTCGCCGGCGTGCGCGGCGAGCCACCGGTGGACAAGGCGGCGCTGGTGGATCTGCTGCTCAAGGTGTCGAGCATCGTCAGCGCCTATCCGCAGCTGTCCGAGCTCGACCTGAACCCGGTGATCGCCTATCCCGACGGCTACGCGGTGGTCGACGCGCGCATCATCACCAACCGCGCGGTGGCCAGCACCTGAGCCCGCGAGCCCCGCAGCGCATCGGCTGCGGGGCTGCGTGCCGCGTGTCAGGCGCCCGCCGCCGGCGTGGCGGCGCGGGTCGGCGGCGGCGCGTCGATGAGCGCGCGGTGGGCGAGCTGGTTGCGCCCCAGGCGCTTGGCCTCGTACATGGCGCGGTCGGCGTGGTGGATGAGCTCGGTCGGGGTCCTGCCGTCCGTGGGCCAGAGGGCGACGCCGATGCTGGCCGAGATGCGGGCCACCTGGCCGTCGAGCTCGAAGGGCTGTTGCAGCCGCGCCAGCACCTTGTGGCCGATGCGGTCGACGATGGCCAGCTCCCGTAGGTCGGGCAGGATGATCGCGAACTCGTCGCCACCCAGCCGCGCCACGGTGTCGGTCTCGCGCACGCATTCGCGCAGCCGGCCGGCCACCTGCTGCAGCAGGCTGTCGCCGGCATGGTGGCCGAGGCGGTCGTTCACGCCCTTGAAGCCGTCGAGGTCGATGTACATCAGCGCCAGCGGCTGCTGCGTGCGCCCGGCACGCATCAGCTCGTGCTCGAGCTGGTCCTGGAAACGATGGCGGTTGGCGAGTCCGGTCAGCAGGTCGAAGTTCGCGTGCTGCCACTCGAAATGCTTGTCGTCGTGCGCGGCGCCGGCCAGCAGCGCGGTGGCCGCGCTCATCGCCAGCACCAGCTGCAGGTCGAGCACGCCCTCCACCGGTAGGCCGAACAGCCTGCCCGCCAGGATCTGGATCGCGCACACCAGCGCGGCCACCAGGTAGCCCAACAGCACGCCGCGCATCAGGCCGGCGAGCAGCACCGGGAACAGCACCAGGATGCCGAGCTTGGCTTCGCTCTGGGTGAGCTGCGGCAGTACCAGCGTCAGCAGCGACACCGCGAGGGCGAGCCCGAGCAGGCCGGTCACCGAACGCAGGCCATGGCTCGGGGCGGTGGGGCGGTCCTTGTGCTGCCCGTGCTTCGCATCGTGGTGGAGCAGCAGGTTCCAGCCGAGCACGATCGCCGGCAAGCCGAGCAGCAGGCCGGCGAAATCCCCGCCCCAGAAGGACAGGAACACCGCGCCGAGCGCGTCCGCCGGCAGGCGGTCGAAGGGCGGGATGAAAAGGGTGGCCGCCGCCGACACGCTGGTCGCGGCGAAGGCGATGAGCACGAAGTGCAGCGCATCGGCCAGCGTCAGGCGCCCCGGCATGGCCTGCCAGCGCGGGCGCAGCAGCAGACCCGTGCCGCCATAGACCAGCACCTGGCGCAGCGCGCCGCCCCAGTCGATGCCCTCGAGCAAGGGGCCGGGCATGTCGAGCTGGCGTACTGCGCAGATGGCCAGGAAGGCGGCCGGAAGGTGGCGCCAGCCGCCGATCATGCCCACGGCGGTGGTCAGCCCGGCGGACAGGTACAGCGCGCTGACATGGGGCTGCACCTCGAACAGGCCCGCCGCCTTCCATGCCAGCCAGTAGCACAGGAACAGCGCCGCGGTCCTGGCCAGCGGCGAGCGGGGCAACAGCATGCGAGATCCGTCCTGAGGCATTCAGGGTCCCGGCGCGGAGGACGACAGTGGGCTGGGGCGCCTGGCGGGCGCCAGGTCGAGAAACGCCTGCAGCATATCAGCAGCTGCTGCTGTTCATCCAGCCTGGGGGCGAGGCGGGCGCCGTCGCCGCAGATGTACAAAGCCCCGCCCCGCGGTGACGCGGGAGCGGGGCTCTGCACGACGCCGCGGGCGATCAGACGAACTGCACGACCTGTGCCGCGCCGCGGGCCTTGGCGGCCTGCGGGTTGGCGAAGTCGGCCAGCAGCTGGGCCTGCTTCGCCTTGGCGAGCGCGACGTGGCGCTCCTTGACGTGGCCGTAGCCGCGCACGTCGTCCGGCATGCTGGCGAGCTTGACCGCGATCGCGAGGTTGTCGCGGTTGAGCTTGCCGCACAGCTCGTCGAGCAGGCGGTCGTAGTCCTCGATCGCCTGGCGCTCCATGCGGCGCTCCTCGGTCTTGCCGAAGATGTCCCACTTGCCGCCGCGCAGGTGCTTCATCTTCGCCAGGTGGCGGAAGGCCTTCAGCACCCAGGGGCCGTACTTCTGCTTGATCGGCTCGCCGGTCTCCGGATCGCGCTTGGTGAGCAGCGGCGGGGCGAGGTTGTACTCGACCGTGTAGCCGTGCGGGAACTGCGCGTCGAGCTCGGCGAGGAAGGCCGGATCGGAGTGCAGGCGGGCGACTTCGTACTCGTCCTTGTACGCCATCAGCTTGTAGAAGTAGCGCGCGGCAGCCTCGGCCAGCGCCGAGCTCTCCGGCGCGACGCGCTTCTCGGCTTCCATCACGCTCTTCACCTTGGCCGCATAGCGGCGGGCGTAGGCGGCGTCCTGGTAGCCGATCAGGTCGGGCACGCGGATCTCGAGCAGGCGGCGGACTTCGCCGCTGGCACCGACCGAATCCACGATCTGGCGCGCTTCGGGGCTCAGCTCGGGCAGCTTGGGCGCCTTGGCTTCGTACTTGTGGATCTCGGCGAGGACGTAGTCGATGTCGACCACGGCCATGCGGCCCCACTTGAACGCCAGCAGGCTCATGTCCACCCCCACGCCGGCCTGGCGGATCGCGGTCTCGAAGGCGGCGGCGCTGATCGGCAGCGCACCGGCCTGGTAGGCCACGCCGACCATGAACATGTTGGTCGCCATGCTGTCTGCGAACAGGCCTTCGGCCATCGTCTGCGCGTCAAGGTAGACGTTGTCGTTCTTGCGCGTGACGCGGTCGATGCCCTGGGTCAGGCGGTCGAGCTTGGGGAACTGCACCGACTTGTCCGACACCATGTAGCCGGTCGGCGCCTGGCCGGTCGACACGATCGCGATCGTGCGCTCCGGATGACACTTGTCCAGGTTCTTGTTGTCGGTGGCGTTGAGGATGTCGAAGCCCAGATAGAGGTCGGTGCTGCCGTCCGAGATCTTGTTCGAGCCGTCGAACGGGGTGGCGGTGATCTTGATGTCCGAGATCACCGCGCCGCCCTTCTGCGCCAGGCCGGTCTGGTCCAGGCCCACCGCCCACTTGCCGTCGATGCGCGCGGCGTTGGCGATGGT
>JAREIX010000333.1 GCA_029286945.1 Thauera sp.
TGACCAGCTCTTCGTGGGCACCGAGCACGTCCGCCATCTTGTCGGAGTCGTACTCGTTCATCTGGCACCCGAAGGTGCGGATGTAGAGTTTCTTCATCTTGAAAGGAAAATCCGGCTGAGCCTTGCGGCGGGTCGGGCAGGCAGCGCGGCGCCCATCAGCGCTTGGGCTCGGGCATCGCCGCCTCGTCGGGGGTGAGGATCCACACCCGGTGTACCTGGCCGCCCTTGTCGAGCAGCATGCGCACCGTGTAATCGCCGCTGATGTGGGAGGGCAGGACGATGCGATTGGACGTATCACGGATCTGCGCACCAGGGCTCAGGCGCAGCGTGTCGCCCTTCACCTGCACCACGCCGGCCGGCGAAAATCGCATCTTCGCCTTCACCGCGTCATCGGGAATCGGCCGCGGCAGAGCCGCGATCGCCAGCGACGACGCCAGGCCAAGCACGCTGGCCACCAGTACGGAGAGAGAATGCGGGCGCAAGGGCGAGCCGGACAGATCCGGAAACGGTAGGGAACAGGCGTCGGATGATCCGCGATCGCTCCGTTCCTGTCAATGCAAAAGCCTTATAAATCAAGCCTTCCGAAGTTCGCACCGAGACCACTACGGCGCCGGCGAAGCCGTGCCGACGCGCGCTGGAACCGCCGCGCGCTGCCAACTCGCCAGCAAAGAGGCTATTGACGCGCACGGAACATACCCGCTATATTCGCGCGCTCTGTTGGTGATGTAGCTCAGACGGTTAGAGCGATGGATTCATAACCCATAGGTCGGCGGTTCGATTCCGCCCATCACCATCACCACCAACAAATTCAAGCAAAAAGGCCGACCCTGCGTCGGCCTTTTTGCTTGTTATCCGCAGATGCCGGTCCATTGACGGGTCTCCCGCAGAGACACGGGCCCGTACCCTCTCCCCCTTGGCCCCTACGCCCCCGGCGTGGTGTGAGCCGCACGCCGCACGGTCGCCAGCAGCAGCGCCGCCCCCACGAACAGGCCACCGAAGCAGCGGTTGAGCAGGCGTTGTTGATGCGGCTCGCGCAGCAGGCGCAGCACGCGGGCGGCGAGGCCGGTGTAGCCGGCCATGACGACCAGGTCGACGGCGATCATGGTGGCCGCGAGGATCAGGTACTGCGCCAGCAGCGGGCGCGTCGGGTCGAGGAACTGCGGCAGCACCGCGAGGATGAACACGATCGCCTTCGGGTTGCTGGCATTGACGACGAAGCCCCGCATCACCAGCGACCACGGCCGCCCGTGCGCGGCGTCGCCGGACGCGACCGCCACCGCGGCGGGCGGCGCCATCCACTGCTTCCAGCCGAGGTAGATCAGGTAGGCGACGCCGAACCACTTGATGACCGAGAAGGCGACTTCGGACGTGGCCAGCACCGCCCCCAGGCCGGTGGCGACGATGCCGATCTGCAGCGCCAACGCAACTTGCAGCCCGAGCGCGTTCCAGTAGCCGCGGCGAAAACCGTAGTTCAGCCCGGACGACATGGACGCGACCGCGCCCGCGCCGGGGCTGAGGCTGATGATCCAGCAGGCGACAAAGTAGGAAATCCAGGTATCGAGCAGCATCGGGACGGCATCCAGACAGTTGCGACAGGGAAAGGCCGCAATGTTAACGCGCCGGCCGCACCGTCGCACACTGCGCTTGCCTCAGCCATCGCCGACGGCGCTACCGGCACACCGCGTCGCCGCCTGCGACGGCCAACGCGTGCGAGAATTCGCGCCCGTTTTGCCGTAAGAAATCCAACCATGCGCACGATCGAGCACACCGTCTCCCACCTGATCCTCCACGCCCTGGTGCGCGAGCCCGGCGCGCCCTCGCGCCTGGTGCTGCGCGAATCGCCCTGCGCACTCGACGCCGCCGCGCTGCGCCTGGCCGAGCGCCTGTGCGCGCAATACGAAAGCCGCAGCGCCAAGGGCTTCGGCCGCTTCGAGGAGGACGAGGAGAGCTACCCGCTGGCGCGCTGGCTGCGCGCGCACCTCATCGACGAGACGCTCGACTTCACCACGCTGTCGCGCCAGCTCGCCGAGCGCGTGCAGGCGATCGCCGACGAGGAGGAACTCGAGGACGGCGGCCACCTTGTGCTGGCGCGCATCCGCGAGGGCGACGGCGACAGCCTGTGGATCGCGCTCCTCGGCAGCGCCGATGGCGTCGCGATCGGTGGCGGCCTGGAGCCGCTCGACTGCACCCATGTGGACTTCTCCGCGCTGCACGCCGCCGGTCGGGTCGACCTCGCCGGCTGGCGGCGCGGCGACGAACGCTACCTCGGCTTCCTGCGCGGACGCGGCAAAGGCGGCGCATGGTTCAAGCGCGTGCTCGGTTGCAGCGACGTGATGGTGGCGCTGCAGGAGACCAAGAAGCTGGTCGCCACGCTCGACCGCTTCGTCGACACCGAGCGCCTCACCCCGGCCGCGCGCGACGCCGTGCTCGAACGCGCCCACGACTACCTCGACACGCTCGGCGAGGCCGGCGCGCCGGTGGTGTTCGAGGAACTCGCGCGCGAGGTCTTCCCCGAACAGCCGGCGCGCCTCGACGCCCTGCTGCGCGCAGAAGAGACGAAGATCGCCCCCGGCTTCGTCCCCAACCGCCGCGCCATCCGCCCGCTGGTGCGCTTCAGCGCCAGCGGCGAGAACTGGAAGCTGGAATTCGAGCGCAGCGGCCTGCATTCGGGCGCGGTGCATTACGACCGCGCGACCGACACGCTGGTGCTGTCAGGGGTGCCGGATTACCTCAAGCGCATGCTGGACGAGGAAGGCAAGGACTGATCCGTGGAACGTCGAGGGCGCCGGGAAGGCGGGATTCCTTTTGCACCCGGGGGATCGGCGGCGGGCAGACGGGCTCCCCCGCATTTTTTCGTCTGCCCCGTCGACGATCGCGCTCACTTCAACCGCAGGATGCGCACCGCGCCCGTCAGCACCACCGCCCCGATCAGCAGCCCGATGACCCAGTCCGGCCACGGCGACCCCAGCCAGGCCACCAGCGCGCCGGCGCCGATCACGCCGAGGTTGGCGATGACGTCGTTGGCCGAGAAGATGTAGCTCGCCTTCATGTGCACGCCACCCTCGCGATGGCGGGCGATCAGCACCAGGCAGGCGACGTTGGCGGCGAGCGCGAGCAGCGCGATGCCCATCATGCCCACCGGCTCGGGCATCGCGCCGGCGAGCATG
>JAREIX010000334.1 GCA_029286945.1 Thauera sp.
CATCTCCGGCGCGCTGGTGCCGAAGGCGACCACCGTCAGCCCCACCACCAGCGGCGACACGCCGAAGGACACCGCCAGACGCGAGGCGCCGCGCACCAGGACGTCGGCGCCGATGACGAGGATGACCAGGCCGAGGACGAACATCAGGACTTGTTCAAGCATGGGCGACTCTGGGGCTGGGGCGGCCTGCTCGGGCAGGCTTCGCGCAATGTTCGTACGGGGAAGGCGTGTGTCGGACGCGTGCCGGCGGCAGCAGGTTCCGTGCCGCGGGTCGGGTGTCCGCCTGCGGGGCGTCGCGCATGCAGCGCCCCGCAGGCGGCCTGCTTACAGTCCGGCGTCGGCGCGCAGCGCGGCGGCCTTGTCGGTCTGCTCCCAGGTGAATTCCGGCTCGTCGCGGCCGAAGTGGCCGTAGGCGGCGGTCTTCGAGTAGATCGGACGCAGCAGGTCGAGCGACTGGATGATCGCCTTCGGGCGCAGGTCGAAGTGGCGGACGATCAGGTCGGCGATCTTCTCGTCGGCGATGCGGCCGGTGCCGAAGGTGTTGACCATCAGCGACACCGGGCGCGCCACGCCGATCGCGTAGGCCACCTGCACCTCGCACTTGTCGGCGAGGCCGGCGGCGACGATGTTCTTGGCGACGTAGCGGCCGGCATAGGCAGCCGAGCGGTCGACCTTGGACGGATCCTTGCCCGAGAACGCGCCGCCGCCGTGGTGGGCCGCGCCGCCATAGGTGTCGACGATGATCTTGCGTCCGGTGAGGCCGCAGTCGCCGTGCGGGCCGCCGACCACGAAGCGGCCGGTGGGGTTCACCAGGTAGCGCACATTGCCCTGCATCAGCTCGGGCGGAAGCACCGGCTTGATGATGAGTTCGATCACCGCCTCGCGGATCTGCTCCTGGGTGACGTCGGGGTCGTGCTGGGTGGAGACGACCACGGTGTCGATCGCCACCGGCTTGCCGTCGACATACTTGACGGTGAGCTGGCTCTTGGCGTCCGGACGCAGCCACTTCAGGCGGCCGTCCTTGCGCACCTCGGCCTGGCGCTGCATGACGCGATGCGCGTAGTAGATCGGCAGCGGCATCAGGCTCGGGGTTTCGTTGGTGGCGTAGCCGAACATCAGGCCCTGGTCGCCGGCGCCCTGGTCGAGCGGGTCGTCATTGGCGGCATTGACGCCCTGGGCGATGTCGGGCGACTGGCGGTTGATCGCCGCCAGCACCGCGCAGCTCTTGTAGTCGAAGCCGATCTCGGAGTTGTCGTAGCCGATGCGGCGGATGACGTCCTGCGCGATCTCGCGGTAGTTGGGGTGGGCGGTGGTGGTGATCTCGCCCGAGATCACGACGAGGCCGGTGGACACCAGCGTCTCGCAGGCGACGCGCGCCTTCGGGTCCTCGGCCAGGATGGCGTCGAGCACGCCGTCGGAGACCTGGTCGGCGACCTTGTCCGGATGGCCTTCGGAGACCGACTCGGAGGTGAAGAGAAACTCTGCCATGGTGCTGCTCCTTGAAAACGAAAATCCCCGTAAGCCGTGGCCTCGCGTCTGCGGCCAGCTCCGGGGATTTCGTCGAGCAGCCGACGCTTTAGCAGTATTTTGTGCGACGCCCTCCGGGCATCGCTCCGCCCTGCAAGTTGTCGAGTTAACTCGGCGGAGAAGCGGCGATTATAGACCGAAGCGGCCGGGTGTGTAAGCATTCGGACCGGGCCTTCGATGTCCGCATCCCGGCGGGCGCGGGTTCGCCCGCGAACACAGCCGTCGAGCACAGGGTGTTCGGAGCCAAGCCCGCTCCCACCGTGCAAGGACCGAGCACCTGGCATGCGCGAGCACGCCTGCTCCCGCGAGTCGGTCTGGCGCTCTCCGGGCCCCCTTACTGGATCCTGTTCGTGCTGTCTCAGAGCTTTTTCCGCCTCCTGTCGCGCCTTCCGCTGTCCTGGCTGCACCGCATCGGTGGCTGGGCCGGCTGGCTGACCTACAAGACCTCGCCGTCCTACGCCCGCCGCCTGCGCGAGAACCTGTTCAACGCGCTCGGCCGCGAGGACGAGGCCGTGCTGCGCGCGGCCATCGTCGAGGCCGGCCGTCAGGCGCTCGAGCTGCCCTTCATCTGGGGCCGGCCGGCGGCCGAGGTGGTGGCGAGCGCGGTGCGCACCGAGGGCTGGGAACTGGTCGAGGCGGCGCGCGCGGAAGGCGCCGGCATCCTCTTCATCACCCCCCACCTGGGCTGCTTCGAGATCACTGCGCAGTGCATCGCCGCCCGCATCCCGATCACCGTGCTCTACCGGCCGCCGCGCAAGGAAGTGCTGCAGCCGCTGATGGAGGCGGGGCGCGCGCGCGGGCAGATGCGCACCGCGCCGGCGGACCTCTCGGGCGTGCGCAAGCTGGTCAAGACCCTGCGCAGCCACGAGGCGGTGGGCATGCTGCCCGACCAGGTGCCGGGCGCGGGCGAGGGCGTGTGGGCGCCC
>JAREIX010000100.1 GCA_029286945.1 Thauera sp.
CTACTGCGCCGGCCCCAACCACGTGCTGCCGACCATGCGCAGCGCGCGCTTCTCGTCGCCGCTCGGCACCTACGACTTCCAGAAGCGCACCAGCATCGTCAACATCTCGCAGGCGGGCGCCCAGCATCTGGGCCGGGTGGCGTCCATCCTCGCCCACGGCGAGGGGCTGCAGGCGCACGCGCGTTCGGCGGAGATGCGGCTGAAGGTGTGAGTGTGCCCCGCCCCGGTCGCGCGGCCGGGGTGGAGCGGGCAGGCGGCGTTCCCTTGGCGATCGCAGGGAGGCGGACATGAAGCTGAGATTCGGCTGGATGGCGGCGCTGGTCCTGGCCGCCGGCGTGGCGGCGGCGGACGAGGAGCCGGTCGTCAACGTCTACAACTGGAACGACTACATCGCCGCCGACACCATCCCCGCCTTCGAGCAGGCGAGCGGGCTGAAGGTGCGCTACGACCTCTACGACAGCAACGCCACCCTGCAGGGCAAGCTGCTCACCGGCGGCAGCGGCTACGACGTCGTCTACCCGAGCGTGGAATACGCCGGCAAGCAGATCCAGGCCGGCATCTTCCAGCCGCTCGACAAATCCCGCCTGCCGAACCTCGCCCGGCTCGATCCGATCATCCTCGAGGCGGTGGCGGTCGCCGACCCGGGCAACCGCTACCTGGTGCCCTACATGTGGTACACCACCGGGGTCGCGATCAACGAGGACAAGGTCATGAAGGCGCTCGACGGCAGGCTGCCCGACAACGTCTGGGACCTGCTGTTCGACCCCGCCTTCACCGCGCGCCTGAAGGGCTGCGGCATCGCGCTGATGGACGAGGCGAGCGACGTGATCCCGGCGGCGATGCTGGATGCCGGGCTCGACCCGGTGAAGATGGACCTTGCCGACATCCGCGCCGCGGTCGAGCACATCCGCCCGGTGCGCCAGGACATCCGCAGTTTCAACACCGCGCCGATCGAGCAGATGGCCAAGGGCAGCCTGTGCGTGGCGATGATGTTCTCCGGCGACGCCAAGATCGCCGCCCGCCGTGCCGAGGCGGCCGGCGCGGCGGTGAAGCTGCGCTACCTGATCCCGCGCGTGGGCGCGATGATGTCGGTGGACGTGATGGCGATCCCGCGCGACGCCCCCCATCCGCACAACGCCCACCGCTGGATCGACGCGATGATGGATCCGGCGACGGTGGCGCAGATCTCCAACGAGACCTTCTACATCAGCGCCAACTCGGCCGCGCTGGCGCTGACCGCGCCGGCGCTGAAGGACGATCCGGTGATCAACGTGCCGGACGAGGTCAAGCACACGCTGCGCGCGAAGCCGGTGCTGTCCAAGGAGGTCCAGCGCGAGCTGACCCAGGGCCTGAACCGCTTCAAGGCCGCGCGCTGAGGGACGGCGGGCACGGGGAGGGCGGCCATGGGCGCAGGGGCGCAAGCGGGGGCGGAGGTGCTCGGGCCGGCGGGCGAGGCGGCCTACCTGCGCATCGAGCACGTCGGCAAGCGCTTCGGCGACGTGTGGGCGGTGCGCGACGTGTCGCTGACGATCGCCGAGCGCGAGATCTTTGCCCTGCTCGGCAGCTCGGGCTGCGGCAAGTCGACGCTGCTGCGCATGATCGCCGGCCTGGAGACGCCCTCCACCGGGCGCATCGTGCTCGACGGCGAGGACCTCGCCCGGGTGCCCGCGCATCGCCGGCCGACCAACATGATGTTCCAGTCCTACGCGCTGTTTCCGCACCTGACGGTGGCCGGTAACGTCGCCTTCGGCCTGCACCAGCTGCGCCCGCGCCTGGCGCGCGCGGAGATCGACGCGCGCGTCGACGCGATGCTCGATCTGGTGCAGATGAAGGCCTATGCCGGACGTGCGCCGCAGGAGCTGTCGGGCGGCCAGCAGCAGCGCGTGGCGCTCGCGCGCAGCCTGGCGCGCGAGCCCAAGCTGCTGCTCCTCGACGAGCCGCTCGCGGCGCTCGACAAGAAGATCCGCCGCCAGACCCAGTTCGAGCTCGTCGGCCTGATCCGCCGCGTGGGCGTGACCTGCATCCTGGTCACCCACGACCAGGAGGAGGCGATGACGATGGCCAGCCGCATCGGCATCATGTCCGAGGGCGCGCTGGTCCAGGTCGGCACCCCCGACGACATCTATGCCCACCCCAACTGCTGTTTCAGCGCCGGCTTCATCGGCGAGACCAACCTGTTCGAGGGGCGGATCCGCGATGGACGGCTGGTCGGCGCCGATTTCCCGCAGCCGATCGTGCTGGCGCTGGCCTGCGGCGACCTGCCGGCCGAGGGCAGCGCGGCCTGGCTGTCGCTGCGCCCCGAGTGCGTGCGCGTACACCCGCTCGCCGCCGCGGACGAGGCGGCCGCGGCCAGTGGCTGCGAGAACCGCGCGCCGGCCGAGGTCGCCGAGATCGCCTACCTCGGCGGCCATTCGATCTACCACCTGCGCCTGCCCGGCGGACGCAGCATGATCGCCAGCGTGCCGAGCGCGCACTGGGGCGATGCGCCGCCGCCCGCACGCGGGGCGCGGGTGCAGGTGTGTTGGGCGGCGCCCGACGGCGTGCTGCTGTCGCGATGAAGGCGCCCGCGACGCCGGCCGCAGCGCGCCCCGACGCGGCTTCGGGTCCCGGTTCGGGCTCGGGTCGCCTGTGGGTCGGGCTGCTGCCCTGGCTGTGGATGTTGTCCTTCTTCGTGCTGCCCTTCGCGCTGATCGTCAACGTCAGCCTGTCGACGCCCGAGCTCGCCGTGCCGCCCTACGTCTCGCCCTTCGCCGGCGAGTCGGGTGCGCCGGCCTTCCACCCCGACCCGTCCGCCTACCGGCGGCTGGGCGATGAGCTGCTTGCGCGCGGCGCGGCCGGTGCCGAGCGCCAGTATCTCGCCGCCTTCGCCAACTCCCTGCTGCTGGCCAGCCTCGCCACGCTGTGCTGCCTGCTCATCGGCTACCCCTTCGCCTACCACATCGCGCGGGCGCGCGCGTCGGCGCGCAACACCCTGCTGATGCTGGTCATGCTGCCCTTCTGGACTTCGTTTTTGCTCCGCGTGTACGCCTGGATGGGACTGCTCGACAGCAGCGAGGTCGGCCTCATCAATCAGCTGCTGCTCGCCCTGGGTGTGGTGGCCGAACCTCTGCCGCTGCTCTACAACGGCGGCGCGGTGCTGGTGGGAATGGTGTACAGCTACCTGCCGTTCATGGTGCTGCCGCTGTACGCCAACCTGGTCAAGCTCGACCTGCGCCTGCTCGAGGCGGCGCGCGACCTCGGCGCCCGCCCGTCGATCGCCTTCCTGCGCGTGACCCTGCCGCTGTCCCGGCGCGGCATCGTGGCCGGCTCGATGCTGGTGTTCATTCCAGCGGTGGGCGAGTTCGTGATTCCCGACCTGCTCGGCGGCGGTGGCGTGCTGACGATCGGCCGCCGCATCTGGGACGATTTCGGCCCCAACCAGGACTGGCCGATGGCGGCCGCGGTCGCGGTGCTCATGGTGCTGATGCTGATCGCGCCGATCATGCTGCTGCACCGCCATGGCCGCGCGCGCGAGGACGGGCCATGAATGGGCTGCGAGGCTGGGGCGGGCGCGCCTGGCTGCTCGGCGTGTATGCCTTCCTGTACGTGCCGATCCTGTGCCTGGTGGTGTTCTCCTTCACCGCCGGCGAGATCACCACCCAGTTCGACGGCTTCTCGCTGCGCTGGTATGCGGCGCTCGCACACGATGCCGAGCTGCACCGGGCGGTACTGCTGTCGCTGCGCATCGGCGCGCTGGCGGCAAGCGCCGCGGTGGTGCTGGGCGCGGCGGCAGCGGTGGTGCTGGTGCGCTTCGGCGCGTATTTCGGCAGCCGCTTCTTCGCCGGCATGATGACCGCGCCGATGGTGATGCCCGAGGTGGTGGTGGGCCTGTCGCTGGTGCTGCTGTTCACGCACCCGGCGCTGCCGCTGCTCAGCGGCCGCGGCGTGCTCGCGATCTGGGTGGCGCATGCCACGCTGTGCGCGGGCGATGTCGCCGTGCTGGTGGCCTCGCGGCTCAGGGAGATGGACCGCGCGCTGGAGGAGGCGGCGCTCGATCTCGGCTGCCCGCCGCTGAAGGTGTTCTTCGTGATCACCGTGCCGGTGATCGCCCCGGCGCTGATCGCCGGCTGGCTGCTGGCGTTCACGCTGTCGATGGACGACTTCGTGCTCGCAGCGATGCTGTCCGACCCCGGCAGCACGACCCTGCCGGTGCTGGTGTTCGCGCGCCTGCACCACGGGCTCAAGCCCGAGATCAACGCGCTGGCGACGGTGATCGTGGTCGTCGTCTCGGTCGCCGTGCTGGCCGCCAATCGGCTGCTGCTGTCGGCGCAGCGCCGTGGCGCGCTCAGGCTGCGATGAGCTCGCGCAAGGCGGCGACCAGGGTGGCGCACTGCGCATCGGTGCCGATCGTGATGCGCATGAACTGATCGATGCGCGGCGCCTTGAAGTGGCGCACGATGATCGCGCGCTGGCGCAGCGCGGCGGTGAGCGCGGCGCCGTCGTGGTTCGGATGGCGGGCGAAGATGAAGTTCGCCGCCGAGGGCAGCACCTCGAAGCCCAGCGCCTGCATGTCCGCGACCAGCTTTTCGCGCGTGGCGATCACCTTGCGGCAGCTGTCCTGGAAGAAGTCCTCGTCCTCCACCGAGGCCACCGCGCCGGCGATCGCCAGGCGGTCGAGCGGATAGGAGTTGAAGCTGTTCTTGACCCGCTCCAGGCCCTCGATCAGATCCGCATGGCCGACCGCGTAGCCCACGCGCAGGCCGGCGAGCGAACGGCTCTTGGAGAAGGTGTGGGTGACGAGCAGGTTCGGGTGGCGGTCGACGAGCGCGATCGCGCTGTCGCCGCCGAAGTCCACATAGGCTTCATCCACCAGCACCACCGCGTCCGGATTGCCGGCGACGATGCGCTCGACCTCGGCCAGCGCCAGCAGCCGCCCGGTGGGGGCGTTGGGGTTGGGGAAGATGATCGCGCCGGGGCGCTCGGCGTCCGTCTGTCCCGGCTGCGGCAGGTAGTCCTCGACCCGGATGGAGAAATCCTCGGCGAGCGGGACCTGGCGGTGGGCGATGCCGTACAGCCCGCAATACACCGGATAGAAGCTGTAGCTGATGTCGGGGAACCACAGTGCGCGCGCGTGCTTGAGCAGCGCCATGAAGGCATGCGCCAGCACCTCGTCCGAACCATTGCCGACGAACACCTGCTGCGGCTCTACGCCATGGCGGCGGGCGAGCGCGGCCTTGAGCGCGTCGGCGTTGGGGTCGGGGTAGAGCCGCAGGCCATCGCCGGTGGCGGCGCGGATCGCTTCCAGCGCTCTGGGTGACGGACCGTACGGGTGCTCGTTGGTGTTGAGCTTGACCAGGTTGTCGAGCTTGGGCTGCTCGCCCGGGACGTAGGGGGTGAGGCCGTGAACGACGGTGCTCCAGAAGCGGCTCATAGGGACGTCTGCAGTTGGGTGGGTGTCGAAGGCGTCAGGGCGGCGGCGCGGGCAGCGGGCGCGCGGGGAACTCCGTTCGCGCCGGCGACGATGACCCGCCCGCATGGTCCGCACCTGCTGCGGCTCAGCCGGGCGATGGTATCATGGCCTCGACCCCTAACCCTTTGGCCAGAAGTCCTCATGCGGCAAGCAGAAGTCACTCGCAACACGCTCGAAACGAAGATCACGGTGCGCATCGACCTCGACGGCACCGGCCAGGGCAAGCTCGACACCGGCGTGCCCTTCTTCGACCACATGCTCGACCAGATCGTCCGCCACGGGCTGATCGACCTCGACATCCACTGCGAGGGCGACACCCACATCGACGACCATCACACCGTCGAGGACGTCGGCATCACGCTCGGCCAGGCCTTCGCCAAGGCCGTCGGCGACAAGAAGGGCCTGCGCCGCTACGGCCATGCCTACGTGCCGCTCGACGAGGCGCTGTCGCGCGTGGTGGTCGATTTCTCCGGCCGTCCCGGGCTGCACTACTTCATCAATTTCACCCGCGCCCGTATCGGCAACTTCGATGTGGACCTCGCGCGCGAGTTCTTCCAGGGTTTCGTCAACCACGCCGGTGTCACGGTGCATATCGACAACCTGCGCGGCGACAACGCCCACCACCAATGCGAGACGGTGTTCAAGGCCTTCGCCCGCGCGCTGCGCATGGCGGCCGAGCGCGACGAGCGCGCGGCGGGCACGATCCCCTCGACCAAGGGCGCGCTCTGATCTCCTCCCCTTCGCGGCTGCCGTGCGCGGCCGCCATCCTGTCGAATAGCGAGTCAAAGCGATGACCACCGTGGCCATCATCGATTACGGCATGGGCAACCTGCGCTCGGTCGCGAAGGCGATCGAGCACGTGGCGCCCGGCCACGAGGTGTTCGTGACCTCCGATCCGGCGCGGGTCGCCGCCGCCGAGCGCGTGGTCTTTCCCGGCCAGGGCGCGATGCCCGACTGCATGCGCGAGCTCGATGCGCGCGGCCTGCGGCCGGCGGTGCTCGCCGCGGCGGCCGGGAAACCCTTCCTCGGTATCTGCATCGGCGAGCAGATGCTGTTCCAGCACAGCGCCGAGGGCGACGTGCCCGGGCTGGGCATCCTGCCGGGCGAAGTGGTGCGCTTTCCGGATGCGCGCATGGTCGCGGCCGACGGCAGCCGGCTGAAGGTGCCGCACATGGGCTGGAACGAGGTCTGGCAGTCGGCGCCGCACCCGATGTGGGACGGCATCCCCGACGGCGAGCGCTTCTACTTCGTGCACAGCTACTTCGTCGAGCCGGCCGACATGGCGCTGACCGCGGCCGAGACCGACTATGGCGTGCGCTTTACCAGTGCGGTAGCGCGGGCTAATATCTTCGCGGCCCAGTTCCACCCGGAAAAGAGCGCCGCTGCCGGCCTTCGGCTCCTTGCAAACTTCATCCGCTGGCAGCCCTGAGCGCCGACGGCCCGTCTTCTGACTCCGCCTCACTGAACTGATCCCCGTATGCTGCTGATCCCCGCCATCGACCTCAAGGACGGTCAATGTGTTCGCCTGAAACAGGGCGAGATGGACGATGCCACGGTGTTTTCCGAAGACCCGGGCGCCATGGCGCGCCACTGGCTCGACGCCGGCGCCCGCCGGCTGCACCTGGTCGATCTCAACGGCGCCTTCGCCGGCAAGCCGAAGAACGGCGCCGCGATCCGTGCCATCACCGACGTCGTCGGCGATGGCATCCCGGTGCAGCTCGGTGGCGGCATCCGCGACCTCGACACGATCGAGCACTACCTCGACAACGGCATCAGCTACGTGATCATCGGCACTGCCGCGGTCAAGAACCCCGGCTTCCTGCATGATGCCTGCAGCGCCTTCCCCGGCCACATCATCGTCGGTCTCGACGCCAAGGACGGCAAGGTGGCGGTCGATGGCTGGTCCAAGCTCACCGGCCACGACGTCGTGGATCTGGCGAAGAAGTTCGAGGACTACGGGGTCGAATCGGTGATCTACACCGACATCGGCCGCGACGGCATGCTCTCGGGCGTCAACATCGAGGCCACCGTGCGGCTGGCGCGCGCGCTGCGCATCCCGGTCATCGCCAGCGGTGGCATCACCGACCTGCGCGACATCGACGCGCTGTGTGCGGTCGAGGACGAGGGCATCATGGGCGCGATCACCGGGCGCGCGATCTACGAAGGCACGCTGGACTTCGCCGCCGCCCAGGCGCGCGCGGACGAGCTCAACGGCGTGACCGAATGATTTTCTTCACTGAGCGCCGCTGATGCTCGCAAAACGCATCATCCCCTGCCTGGACGTGAAGTCCGGGCGCGTGGTCAAGGGCGTCAATTTCGTCGAGCTGCGCGACGCCGGCGACCCGGTCGAGATCGCCCGCCGCTACGACGAGCAGGGTGCCGACGAGATCACCTTCCTCGACATCACTGCCAGCTCGGACGATCGCGACATCATCCTGCACGTGGTCGAGCAGGTGGCCGAGCAGGTCTTCATCCCGCTCACCGTGGGTGGCGGCGTGCGCGTGGTCGAGGACGTGCGCCGGCTGCTCAATGCCGGCGCCGACAAGGTCAGCATGAACACCGCGGCGGTCAATAACCCGCAGCTGGTGCATGACGCCGCGAGCAAGGTCGGCAGCCAGTGCATCGTGGTGGCGATCGACGCCAAGCAGACCGCACCCGGCAAGTGGGAGGTGTTCACCCATGGCGGGCGCAACAACACCGGGCTGGACGCCATCGAGTGGGCGCGCAAGGTCGAGTCGCTCGGTGCGGGCGAGATCCTGCTCACCAGCATGGACCGCGACGGCACCAAGAGCGGCTTCGACCTCGCACTGACCCGTGCGGTGTCGGACGCGGTGCGCATCCCGGTGATCGCCAGCGGTGGCGTCGGCACCCTCGAGCATCTGGCCGAGGGTGTGTCCGAAGGCCGCGCCGACGCGGTGCTGGCGGCGAGCATCTTCCATTTCGGGCAGCACACCGTGCGCGAGGCCAAGGAGCTGATGCGGGCGCGCGGCATCGAGGTAAGGCTGTGAGCCCCAACACGCGCTGGTTGAACGAGATCAAGTGGGACGAACACGGCCTGGTGCCGGTGATCGCGCAGGAGGCCTCCACCGGCGACGTGCTGATGTTCGCCTGGATGAACCGCGAGGCCCTGCAGCGCACCGCCGAGAGCGGCGAAGCCATCTACTGGTCGCGTTCGCGCCGCAAGCTGTGGCACAAGGGCGAGGAGTCCGGCCATGTGCAGAAGGTGCTCGACATCCGCATCGACTGCGACAACGACGTGGTGCTGCTGAAGATCGAGCAGGTGGGCGGCATTGCCTGCCACACCGGGCGCCACAGCTGCTTCTTCCAGAAGTATTTTTCCGATGGCCGCTGGGAGGCCGTCGAACCGGTCCTGAAAGACCCGCAGGAGATCTACAGATGATCGATATCGAAGTGCTGCATCGCGTCGCCGAGACCCTGGCCGCGCGCAAGAAGGCCGATCCGGATTCCTCCTACGTCTCCAGCCTGTATCAGAAGGGCACCGACGCGATCTGCAAGAAGGTCGCCGAGGAGGCCGCCGAGACCATCATGGCGGCCAAGGACAAGGACATGCTGCACCTGGTGTGGGAGGTCACCGACCTGTGGTTCCACTCCATGGTGCTGCTCGCCCATCACGGTCTGTCGGTCGACGACGTGCTCGCCGAGTTCCGCCGCCGCGAGGGCGTCTCCGGGATCGACGAGAAGAAGTCGCGCAGCGCCGAGGGTGCGCGCGCATGAGCGACTGCATCTTCTGCCGCATCGTGCGCGGCGAGATCCCGTCGAAGAAGGTGTACGAGGACGAGCACGTCTATGCCTTCCACGACATCAACCCGGTTGCGCCGGTGCATGTCCTGGTGGTGCCCAAGGTCCACGTCGACTCGATGGCGCATCTGGCCGAGGAACACGAGGCGGCGATGGGGCGTCTCATGGTTGCTGCGGGCAGGATTGCGCGCGAGCAGGGCTGCGCCGACGGTTTCCGCACCATCGTGAACACCGGAAGAGTCGGCTTGCAGGAGGTGTATCATCTGCACCTTCACATTCTGGGCGGGCCGAATCCCCTGCCGCCCATGTTGAAGCGCTAAGGAGAGCGGTATGGGTTCTTTGAGCATCTGGCACTGGCTGATCGTGCTGGTCATCGTCCTCTTGGTGTTCGGCACCAAGAAGCTGCGCAACATTGGTTCCGATCTCGGTGGCGCGGTGAAGGGCTTCAAGGACGGCATGAAGGAAGCGGACGCGGGTGCCTCCGCCGAGGCCGGTCAGCAGAAGATCGCCGGCAACGGCCAGACGATCGAGGGCGAAGCGCGCGAGAAGGTCGACCAGAACCGGTCCTGATCGACGCGTCTCGAAACCCGAGGGGCGCCCTGACAGGAGCGCCCCTTCGTTTTGACGCGCCGCGGCTGATCGTGCGTCGTGTCTCGAGCGAGCAAACATGTTCGACTTCGGTTTTTCGGAACTCATCGTGATCGGCATCGTGCTGCTGGTCGTGGTCGGGCCAGAGCGCCTGCCCAAGGTCGCACGCACCGCCGGTCACCTGCTCGGTCGGCTGCAGCGCTACGTGTCGGACGTGAAGTCCGACATCCAGCGCGAGATGCAGCTCGAGGAGCTGAAGAAGCTCCAGGAGCAGGTCAGGCACCAGGCGCAGGAACTCGAATCCTCGGTGCGCTCGGGCGCGGCGAAGGTCGAGTCGGAGGTCGGCCAGACGAGCAGCGAGCTGCGCTCGATGCTGCCCGACGGCGCTGGGGCGGTGGCTGCAGGCGCACCCGTCGCCGACGCGGCGACGCCTTCGGCAGGCGCCGCGAGCGGCAGTCAGCTGCTGGCCCAGGACCGGCCCGCGGGCGCTGAGGTCCGGCCGCAACTCGAGCTCGGGCTCGATGCCGTCCGCCATGAAGCCAGCGCAGACAAGAACAAGGTATGACGGCCCAACAGGAAACCTTCATCGCGCACCTCATCGAGCTGCGCGACCGCCTCATCCGCGCGCTGCTCGCGCTCGGGATCGTCTTCGTGTGCCTGATGCCGTGGGCGGGAGACATCTACGACATCCTCGCCAAGCCGATGATGGACACGCTGCCGGCGGGCACCAACATGATCGCCACCGGCGTGGTGACGCCCTTCTTCGTGCCGGTGAAGGTCACGATGATGGTCGCCTTCGTGCTCGCGCTGCCCTGGGTGCTCTACCAGGCCTGGGCCTTCATCGCGCCCGGGCTGTACGCGCACGAGAAGCGCCTCGCCCTGCCGCTGGTGCTCGGCAGCA
>JAREIX010000335.1 GCA_029286945.1 Thauera sp.
ATCAACCCACCCGCAACGGAGAAAAACGACGACTCGAACACCCTGGCTTCCACAGTAAATTCATGAAGCATGGTGACGCAAAGTCATTGACACGTTCCGGCTGTTCCGTGGCGACGGTTCGTCCGCGCAACATCGGGACGCCGGCGAACATGCTGTGCAGATTGCTGTTTGGGGGCAGAGACGACGCGCGCGGGAAAAACGAGAAAGCAAAAGCCGCTCCCGATGACAAAGCGGCGTGATTCGATCCAGCTATTGCCTAGCACTAGGCCGAAAGCATACCGGCGGAAGCGGAGGGCCGCCAGCTGCAGTCCGCGTGAAATGACCATCGTGTCTTGCGTGCTAGCGATGTCCGAATCGCGGCGCTCGTTTTTCGATGAAAGCGCGAAGGCCTTCGCGAAAATCCTGTTCGGAGAAGCACGCGTGGAACAGGCTGCGCTCGAGTGCAAGCCCCGCCTCGAGCTGGACCTGTGCCTCATTGACCGAGGCCTTGATCCTGCAGGCAACAGGGTTCGAGTACGACGCCACCTGCCGGGCGATGGACATTGCAGTGGTTTCAAGCGCTTCGTCGGGAACCACGCGCGACACCAGGCCGGCGGCAAGCGCTTCATCTGCGCTCAAGGCGCGCCCGGTGAGCAGGAGGTCCATCGCGAGGTGCTTGCCGACGACGCGCGCCAGTCTCTGCGTTCCGCCAGCACCCGGCATGGCCGCGAGCGTGATCTCGGGATGACTGAATCGAGCGGAAGCTGCCGCGACAACGATGTCGCACATCTCCACCAGCTCGCAGCCTCCCCCCGCCGCCAGCCCTCTCACGGCGACGATCAAGGGCTTCCGGACCTGGCTTGGTGCCGAAACGCATCCGGTGAATTCCGTCGCCTCCGCCTGTTCGGCGCTCATGCCCAGCATTTCCCGGATATCGGCTCCGGCAGAGAAGTGCCTCAATGACGAGGAGATGAGAATCGAGCGCACGTCGTCGCGTGCATCCAGGGCGAGAAGTGACGCGTCTATCTCCCTGCAGAACTGCACGTCCAGCGCATTCAGCGCATCCGCGCGATTGAGCTGCAGATGGCCGACGCCATCAGCACATTCAACGACCACCCACGTCATCATTCCTGCCTCCGTCGTTCGTACCGACAAGAATTGTGATCCGGGCTTGTCCACGCAGGGTGCGAGGCCTGCGGCCGCCTCTCTGGTAGCAAGCGCCGACGAGGACATGCGATGAAGAGCCGGTTCGGCATGATCGTGCTCCGTCTGTTGGCCGGCTAGCCTATTGCGGCGCAGAACTTCGCCATCGAAACCGCCAATCACAACGTCAGCCCGGACAGCCTGAAGGGTCAGCGCGCCGTCAAGCATGGATCCTGATGCGCTTGCTCCTCACTTTTCTCGCCGTGTGTCCCTGCATCATGCGCCCGTCGCACGTGTAGCGGTCGGACAGACGATGTCGTTCAAGGAGTCATGGGTCAGGCCAGCTCGATGCGGAGATTCTTGCCGAGCGCCTTCGCTGCACTGGTAAGCGTTGTCAGTGTGAGGCTGGTGTCGGTCTCATCCAGCAACCGATTGAGCGCCGCGCGGCTGGTGTGCATCTTCGCGGCAAGGGCGGTTTTGGTCAGGTGCTGCGCCTTCATTTCCTGCGCGATCTGCCAGGCCACGACACGCTTGATGGCCACAGCGGTGGTTTCCTCGAGCATGGCCTCTTCAGCCAGGAAGTCATCAAAACGGCTACCAATGTGGGTGTTCATGCGCCACTCCTCAGTTGTTGCAAACGACGCTTGGCCACATCCAGATCGTCGGCTGGTGTGGCCTGGGACCTCTTGATGAAGGCATGAAGCAAGATCATCGCGCTGCCCCCCTCACTCCACGATCGGCGTCCCCTTCTGCGATGACACGAAGATGATCGCCTCCGTGAGCGCCAGCACGTCGTGCTCCTCGCCCGCCTCGGTGAACAGGTAGTCCCCCGCCAGCAGATCCTGCTCCGCGATGCGCACGCTGCCGGCGAGCACCAGCACTTCCTCGGTGCCCTGGTGGCTATGGCGCGGGAAGCGGCTGCCGGCCGCGAGGCGGACCACCGAGGAACGTCCGCCGGTGTCGTTGTTGCGGAACAGGCTGCGCTCGATGCCCGGAAAACCAGACGGCGTCCATTCGCGTTCGCTGCCTCGCTTGACCAGCATGGGCGTCTCCTTGCGTTCGATGGGGTGCTTCAGCGCCCGCCAGCGGCGCCGACATGCACCGAATATAGGCCCCACGGGCACTGGGCGAAACGTTCGGCGAGCGGCCGGGCGGCGAGCTCGGGGATGCGGTCGGCGTCATACACGGCCCACAGCGGGCCGAGGCCGCCGAGCGGCAGTGGCGCGTCGTCGAGGTGGGTGGCGACGATCGGCGACAGGCGGCGCAGGTCGGCGGCGCCGAGCTCGACCGTGTAGCCGTCGAAGGCGCGCAGCACCAGC
>JAREIX010000101.1 GCA_029286945.1 Thauera sp.
ATGTCGCCGCTGTCGATCTGGAGTTGAGAAGACCATGGGTGCCAAGGATTACATCGGCAGTCTGTTCCTGAAGGAACTCGTCAAGGGCATGGCCCTGACTGGCCGCCATTTCTTCCAGCGCAAGATCACCGTCCTGTTCCCGGAAGAGAAGACGCCGCAGAGCAACCGCTTTCGCGGGCTGCACGCGCTGCGTCGCTATCCCAACGGAGAGGAGCGCTGCATCGCGTGCAAGCTGTGCGAGGCGGTCTGTCCGGCGATGGCGATCACGATCGAGTCCGAACAGCGTGACGACGGTTCGCGCCGGACGACGCGCTACGACATCGACCTGACCAAGTGCATCTTCTGTGGCTTCTGCGAGGAGGCATGCCCGGTGGACGCCATCGTCGAGACGCGTGTGCTCGAGTATCACGGCGAGCAGCGTGGGGATCTCTACTACACCAAGCAGATGCTGCTGGCAGTGGGCGATCGATACGAGTCCCAGATCGCGGCCGACCGCGAGCAGGACGCCAAGTACCGCTAAGGGGAGGGCGCGCACGCGCCACGAGTCAAGAACATGGAATTCAAGACATTCGTCTTCTACTTTCTCGCTGTGATCATGGTGCTGGCGGCGTTGCGGGTGATCACCGCCCGCAACCCTGTGCATGCCGCGCTCTTCCTGGTGCTGACCTTCTTCAACGCGGGCGGGATCTGGCTGCTGCTGCAGGCCGAATTCCTCGCCATCACGCTGGTGATGGTGTACGTGGGCGCGGTGATGGTGCTGTTCCTGTTCGTGGTGATGATGCTCGACATCAATCTCGACCGTCTGCGCGAGGGCTTCTGGAGCTACCTGCCTGTGGGTGCGCTGGTCGGCATCCTGATGCTGGTCGAGATGGCGATGGTGCTCGGTGGCTCCTATTTTGGGCTCGAGGCGATGCCGGCACCGCCGGCGGCGGCCGAGACCTACAGCAACACGCGTGAGCTGGGCCGGGTGCTGTACACCGACTACGTCTATCCGTTCGAACTCGCCTCACTGGTGCTGCTGGTGGCGATGGTCGCCGCGGTGACACTGACCTTGCGCAAGCGCAAGGGCCTGAAGTCCATCCCGCCGTCCGAGCAGGTCGCCGTCAAGCGCGAGGGCCGCATCGAGCTGGTGAAGATGCGCGCCGAGAAAGAAGACTGACGGCTGACGTCGACAAGAAAAGAACACCGCGTCGGCAGTCGAGCCGGCGCGATCAGGGGGTCATAGATGCTTTCGCTTTCCCACTACCTCATTCTGGGCGCGATCCTGTTCGCGATCAGCGTGGTCGGGATCTTCCTCAACCGGAAGAACCTGATCGTGCTGCTGATGGCCATCGAACTGATGCTGCTGTCGGTCAACATGAACTTCGTGGCCTTCTCGCACTATCTGGGCGACATCGCCGGCCAGGTCTTCGTTTTCTTCATCCTCACCGTGGCAGCCGCCGAATCGGCGATCGGCCTCGCGATCCTGATCGTGATGTTCCGCACCATGCGCACGATCCATGTGGATGACCTGGACAGCCTCAAGGGTTAAGGAAGCGTCACGATGGACATGCAGACTCTCTATCTTCTCGTGCCGCTGGCGCCGCTGGCCGGGGCCATCCTGGCCGGCCTGTTCGGCAAGCAGATCGGCCGCGCCGGCGCGCACATCGTCACCATCCTCGGCGTCGCGATCGCCCTCGCCGCCTCGGTGGTGATCTACCAGGACGTCGCCGCCGGCAACACCTTCAACGGCACGATCTACACCTGGATGCAGTCGGGCGGCATCAGTTTCGAGGTCGGCTTCCAGATCGACTCGCTGACCGTGATGATGATGCTGGTGGTGACCTTCGTGTCGCTGATGGTGCACATCTACACGATCGGCTACATGTCGGAAGATCCCGGCTATCAGCGCTTCTTCAGCTACATCTCGTTGTTCACCTTCTCCATGCTGATGCTGGTGATGTCGAACAACTTCCTGCAGCTGTTCTTCGGCTGGGAGGCGGTGGGCCTCGTGTCCTACCTGCTGATCGGTTTCTGGTACGAGCGCCCGACGGCGATCTACGCCAACATGAAGGCCTTCCTGGTCAACCGCGTGGGTGACTTCGGCTTCCTGCTCGGCATCGGCCTGATCGCCGCCTACACCGGCAGCCTCAACTACCAGGAAGTGTTCGCGAAGGCGCAGGAGCTGTCGGTGACGGAGATGGCGGTCACGGGCTGGCCGCTGCTGACCGCGATCTGCATCTGCCTGTTCATCGGCGCGATGGGCAAGTCGGCCCAGGTGCCGCTGCACGTCTGGCTGCCCGACTCGATGGAAGGTCCGACCCCGATCTCGGCGCTGATCCACGCCGCGACGATGGTGACCGCAGGCATCTTCATGGTCGCGCGCATGTCGCCGCTGTTCGAGCTGTCGGACGTCGCACTGTCCTTCGTGCTGGTCATCGGCGCCACCACCGCGCTGTTCATGGGCTTCCTCGGCATCGTGCAGAACGACATCAAGCGCGTCGTCGCCTACTCGACGTTGTCGCAGCTCGGCTACATGACCGTTGCGCTTGGCGTGTCGGCTTACTCGGCGGCGGTGTTCCACCTGATGACGCACGCCTTCTTCAAGGCGCTGCTGTTCCTCGGCGCGGGCTCGGTGATCATCGGCATGCACCACGACCAGGACATGCGCAACATGGGCGGCCTGCGCAAGTACATGCCGGTCACCTGGATCACCTCGCTGCTCGGTTCGCTGGCGCTGATCGGCTTCCCGTTCTTCTCCGGCTTCTACTCCAAGGATTCGATCATCGAGGCGGTGCACGCTTCGACCATCCCGGGGGCCGGCTACGCGCTGTTCTGCGTGCTGCTGGGCGTGTTCGTGACCGCGTTCTACTCCTTCCGCATGTACTTCCTGGTCTTCCACGGCGAGGAGCGCTTCGGCAAGGCGCACGAGCATCATGACCATCACGGCGACCACGACGACGAGGAGCCCTCGGCCGACCATCACCACGGCCTTGCGCCGGGGCAGAAGCCGCACGAGTCGCCCTGGGTGGTGACCCTGCCGCTGGTGCTGCTGGCGATCCCGTCGGTGCTGATCGGCTTCTTCACCATCGAGCCGATGCTGTTCGGCGAGTGGTTCAAGGGTGTGATTCTCGTCGCCGACAACCACGTCGGCCTGAAGGAGCTCGCCGCCAATTTCCACGGCCCGGTGGCGATGGCGATCCACGGCCTGCAGACGGCGCCGTTCTGGCTGGCAATCGGCGGTGTGGCGCTGGCCTGGTTCTTCTACATGAAGCGTCCGGACATCCCGGCCGCGATCCAGCGCACCTTCAAGCCGATCCACAGCCTGCTCGAGAACAAGTACTTCTTCGACCGCTTGAACGAGATCTTCTTCGCCGGTGGCGCGCGAGCGCTCGGCAAGGGGCTGTGGAAGGCGGGTGACCAGGGCCTGATCGACGGCGTCGCGGTCAACGGTTCGGCCCGGCTGGTCGGCTGGGTCGCGCAGATGTCGCGCCTGTTCCAGACCGGCCACCTGTACCAGTACGCCTTCATGATGATCATCGGCGTGTTCATCCTGCTCACCTACTGGTTCAACCGGGGTTGAGACGGACACGCGGGACCGGAAACACATAACAAGATCGAACGCGCCGTGCGCGGCGCACTGAACGGAAAGCAACGATGACGGACATTCCTCTCCTCAGTCTGGCGATCTGGGTACCGATCCTCGGTGGCCTGCTGGTGCTTGCGACCGGCTCGGATCGCAATGCCCCGCTGGCGCGCATGCTCGCCTTCGCGGTCGCCGTGGCTGGCTTCGTCGTGACGATTCCGCTCTACACCGGCTTCGACACCACGACCAGCGCGATGCAGTTCGTCGAGCTGACGTCCTGGGTGCCGCGCTTCAACATCAACTACCACCTCGGGGTCGATGGACTGTCGGTGCTGTTCGTGATCCTCAACGCCTTCATCACCATCCTGGTGGTGATGGCCGGCTGGCAGGTGATCCAGGACAAGGTCGCGCAGTACATGGCGGCGTTCCTGATCATGTCGGGCCTGATGAACGGCATCTTCTCCGCGCTCGACGGCGTGCTGTTCTATGTCTTCTTCGAAGCCTCGCTGATCCCGCTGTACCTCGTCATCGGCATCTGGGGCGGCGCCAACCGCGTCTATGCGGCGATCAAGTTCTTCCTCTACACGCTGCTCGGTTCGCTGTTGATGCTGATCGCGCTGCTTTACCTGTTCATGCAGTCGGGCGGCAGCTTCAGCATCCTCGACTGGCACCAGCTGCCGCTGCCGATCGAGCCGCAGGTGCTGATCTTCCTTGCCTTCCTGATCGCCTTCGGCGTCAAGGTGCCGATGTGGCCGGTGCACACCTGGCTGCCCGACGCCCACGTCGAGGCGCCCACCGGCGGCTCGGTGGTGCTGGCGGCGATCGGCCTCAAGCTCGGCGCCTACGGCTTCCTGCGCTTCTCGCTGCCGATCGTGCCGGATGCGGCGCAGCAGCTCGCGCCGCTGGTGATCACGCTGTCGCTGATCGCGGTGGTGTACATCGGCTTCGTCGCCCTGGTGCAGGCCGACATGAAGAAACTGGTGGCGTACTCGTCGATCTCTCACATGGGCTTTGTGACCCTGGGCTTCTTCATCTTCAACCCGCTCGGCGTCGAGGGCGCCCTGGTGCAGATGATCTCGCACGGCTTCGTGTCGGGTGCGATGTTCCTCTGCATCGGCGTGCTCTACGACCGCATGCACTCGCGCCAGATCGCGGATTACGGCGGGGTGGTGAACACCATGCCGAAGTTCGCCGCGTTCTTCATGCTGTTCGCGATGGCCAACTCCGGCCTGCCGGCGACCTCCGGCTTCGTCGGCGAATTCATGGTCGTGCTCGGCGCGGTTCAGTTCAACTTCTGGATCGGCTTCGTGGCCGCCACGACCCTGATCCTGGGCGCGGCCTACTCGCTGTGGATGTACAAGCGCGTCGTGTTCGGCAAGGTCGCCAACAAGCACGTCGCCGAGCTGGAGGACATCAACGGCCGCGAGTTCGCCTTCCTCGCGATCCTCGCGCTGTGCGTGCTGGCGATGGGCCTGTATCCCTTCCCCTTCACCGAAGTGATGCACGCCTCTGTAAACGAACTCCTGCGGCATGTTGCCGTGAGCAAGCTCTGAGCGCTCCCTGGCGCAGGCGCTTTAGAGACACTTAACGGACTGGTCAGAAGATGAATTTCGTCGTCCCCGACTTCTACCCCGCTGCGGCCGAGATCTTCGTGGCCGTGATGGCCCTGGTGATCATGCTGGCGAGCACCTTCGCGCGCAGCATCGCACGCAGCCTGTCCTACTTCCTGACGCAGGCCACGCTGGTGGCAGCGGCCTTCATCACGATCTACACCATGCAGGGCGAGGTGGTGCACACCTTCAGCAACCTGTTCATCAGCGACCTGATGGGCGCCTTCCTGAAGCTGATGATCTACTTCTCGACGGCAATCGCGCTGCTATATGGGCGCGGCTACCTGGCCGATCGCAAGATCGACAAGCCCGAGTACTACCTGCTCGCGCTGCTGATGACGCTCGGCATGATGGTGATGGTGACCGCCAACCACATGCTGCCGATGTACATCGGCCTCGAGATGATGTCGCTGGCGCTGTACACGATGGTGGCTTTCGACCGCGACTCGGCGCGCTCGACCGAAGCGGCGATGAAGTACTTCGTGCTCGGTGCGCTCGCCTCGGGTCTGCTGCTGTACGGCATGTCGATGGTCTATGGCGCGACCGGAACCCTCGAGTTCTCGGCGATCGCCCAGGCGATCTACAACCAGTCGGCCAACCAGACCGTGCTGATGTTCGGCCTCGTCTTCCTGGTTGCCGGCATCTGCTTCAAGCTCGGCGTCGTGCCCTTCCACATGTGGGTGCCGGACGTCTATCAGGGCGCGCCTACCGCGGTGACCCTGGTGATCGCCACTGCGCCCAAGCTGGCCGCGTTCGCGATGGCGGTGCGGCTGCTGATCTGGGCCCTGTTCGACATCGCCGAGGAGTGGCAGGTGATGCTGATGCTGGTGGCCGGCGCGTCGATCGTGCTCGGCAACCTCGCCGCCATCGCGCAGCAGAACATCAAGCGCATGCTGGCCTACTCGGGCATCTCGCACATGGGCTTCATGCTGCTCGGCCTGCTCGCCGGGGTGGTCGAGGGCGACCGCCACTTCGCCCTCAACGCCTACAGCTCGGCGATGTTCTACGCCGTGTCCTACGTGATCATGAGCCTGGCCTCGTTCGGCATGATCATCCTGCTGTCGCGCGCCGGCTTCGAGGCGGAGAACATCGACGACTTCAAGGGCCTCAACAAGCGCAGTCCGTGGTATGCGCTGATGATGCTGTTCGTGATGTTCTCGATGGCGGGCGTGCCCTTCTTCATTGGCTTCTTCGCCAAGCTGTCCGTGCTGCAGGCGGTGGTCGCGGCCGGTTACTTCTGGCTCGCGGTGCTGGCGGTGGTGATGTCGGTGATCGGCGCGTTCTACTACCTGCGCGTGGTCAAGCTGATGTACTTCGACGAGCCGGTGGATGAGTCGCCGATCCATGCGCCGGCCGAGGTGCGCGTGATGCTGTCCGCGAACGGCCTGGCGATCGCCGCACTCGGGCTCGCGCCGCAGATGTTGATGTCGGTGTGCGCCTACGCGCTGCTCGGGTCGCTCTGACGGGCGCTGTTTCGGATATTGGCAGGACTTGGGAATTGGCCATCGCGATCGCGGTGGCCAATTTCTTTTGTGGCGGGGGCACGAACTGGCCCGGCTACGGCATGGCAGGGGGCTGCGGCCAGCAGCCAGCGGCGTAATTCACCGGGATCGGGGGTTGTATTGAGTGCTCATGGCAAGGACCCACTGAGCGAGCAGGCGCTCGGTTCGGAGCAGGTGTTCGAGGGGGTGCTGCTCAAGGTCTGGCGCGATCGCGTGCGGCTGCCCAGCGGTGGGGAGAGCGTGCGCGAGTACATTCGCCACCCGGGCGCGGTCGTGGTGGTGGCGCGCCTCGACGACGGCAGGCTGCTCTTCGAGCGGCAGTTCCGCTACCCGCTTGGGCGCGCGTTCCTCGAGCTGCCGGCCGGGAAGATCGACCCGGGCGAGAACATCCTCGACTGCGCGCGTCGCGAGCTGCGCGAAGAGACCGGGTACGAGGCCGCCGACTGGCGCCACGTCGGCGTCATGCATCCCTGTATCGGCTATTCGGATGAGCGCATCGAGATCTTCATCGCGCAGGGGCTCAAGCACGTCGGCCACGCCTGGGACGAGGGTGAGTTCCTCGAGCTGCTGAGCCTGCCGGTGGAGGCGGTCGAAGCCTCGATTCACGCCGGCGAGATCACCGACGCCAAGACCATCACAGCGTTCTTCCGCGCTTTGCCGTTCATCCGGCCGCAGCCGGCGCGCTGAGCCGCGATCAGCTGCCGGTGACGGGCTGGCGGAAGGGCGAGCGCTCCTGGAGTTCGTCGACGTAGCCGTCGATACCCAGGCGTTCGCGCGTGAGGTAGTCGTCGATTGCGCGCCGGAAGCGGGGATCCGCGATCCAGTGTGCGGACGTGGTGCGTACCGGACCGAGGCCGCGCGCGAGCTTGTGCTCGCCTTGGGCGCCGCCCTCGAATCGCTCGAGGCGATGCTCGATGCAGTATTCGATGGCTTGGTAATAGCACAGCTCGAAGTGCAGGAAGGGCAGGTGCTCGAGCGTCCCCCAGTAGCGGCCGTAGAGTGCGCGCCCGTCGCAGAGGAAGAAGGCGGCAGCCACCGGCTCGCCCTGGCGCGAGGCGAGCAGCAGCCGCAGCGCGCTCGGCATCCCTTGTGCAAGGCGGTGGAAGAAGTTGGGTGCGAGATAGGGCGTCGAGCGGTGCAGGGCGTAGGTGCCGGCGTAGCAGCGCCAGAGGAACTCCCAGTGTGCAGGCTGTGCCGCATGGCCGTCGAGCCAGCGCAATTCGAGCCCGTGCGCCGCAGCCCGTCGCCGCTCCTGACGGATCTTCTTGCGCTTGTCGCTGCTCAGGCTGGCGAGGAAAGCGTCGAAATCGGCCCAGCCTGCGCTGGCGGCGGGGCCGCTGCAGTCTTCAGCAGTGCCCGATGCAGCGTGCGGCGGACGGTTCTGCCAATGGAACTGCACGCCCTCCCGCATCATCATGCCCGCGGCCCGGAGCAGGGCGGCATCCTCATCGGACGGGAACAGCAGGTGAAGCGAGGAGTGCCCCGATGCGCGGACGTGGGCCAGCACGGCCTCGAGCAGGGCGCTGCGGGCGGCGGTGTCCCGCCCGAGCAGGCGCGGGCCGGGGATCGGCGTGAACGGGACGGCCGACACCCACTTGGGGTAGTAGTCGAGGCCCTGGCGTGCGTAGGCTTCGGCCCAGGCCCAGTCGAAGACGTACTCGCCATAGGAATGGTGTTTAAGGTACAGCGGCATCGCCGCGATCGCTTCGCCTTCCCGCCACAGCGTGGCGTGGGCGGGTGTCCAGCCAGTGCGTCCGCCCACGCAGGCGGTCTCCTCCAGGCTCGCAAGGTAGGCGTGGCGCAGGCAGGGCGGGGCGGCATCCGTCGTGGCGTCGAGCAGGCCGTCCCAGTCCGGGGCGGCGATGTCGGCAATGGCGGGCAGCAGGTGGAGTCCGTCGGAGCGTTTCATGCGTCGAGTGGCCTTGCAGCAGGGGTTGCGGGCCGGGTGTGCCGCTTTTTTGTGCAGTGCGACGATACGCTGGCGGCACAGGGGCTTGCAAGCACTGTCCAGGACTTATCCACAGCCTTTCCCCCGTAGACTGTGGGTTGCCGCCGGGGGCGTGCCGCGGTCGCGCGCACGCTTCCGCGCTGCGGCCGAAGCGGTATAGTCTCGCTCCATGAACGCACACGCACATTCCCCCGTTTCCATCGCCGTCGCGCAACTCAACCTCACCGTGGGCGACCTGGCCGGCAATGCCGATCGGATCATCGCCGCGCTCGAGCAGGCGCGTGCCGCCGGTGCCGACCTGTTGACCGCGCGCATCGCCGACGCGGCGAGAGGCATCGTCGTGGTGCTCGGGCATCCGTTCGAGGACGGTGAAGAGCGCTACAACGCGGCGTCGGTGCTGCGCGATGGCGAGGTGGTGGCGCGCTATCACAAGAGCCTGCTCCCGAACTACGAGGTGTTCGACGAGGAGCGCTACTTCGAGGCCGGCAACGCGGCCTGCGTGTTCGAATGCCGGGGGGTGCGCTTTGGCGTGAACATCTGTGCCGACGTCTGGGAACGCCCGCCCGCCGAGGCGGCACGGGCGGCCGGCGCCGAGGTGCTGCTCGCGCTCAATGCCTCGCCCTACCACATGAACAAGCAGGTACAGCGCATCGAGGTGCTGCGCGATCGCGTGCGCGAGACCGGCCTGCCGGTCCTCTACTGCAACATGGTCGGCGGCCAGGACGAGCTGGTGTTCGACGGCGCCTCCTTCGCCCTCGATCGCGACGGCGCGCTCTGCCACCAGGCCGAGAGCTTCGTCGAGCGCGTGGATCTGCTGCGCTTCGAGGATGGCACCTGGCACGGCGGCACGCTGGCGGAGGTGCGCGCGCTCGAGGCCGAGGCCTACGAGGCGCTCAAGATCGGCGTACGCGACTACCTCGCCAAGAATCGCTTCCCCGGGGCGATCATCGGCCTGTCGGGCGGGATCGACTCGGCGCTCACCCTTGCGATCGCGGTCGATGCGCTCGGCGCGGAGCGCGTGCGTGCAGTGATGATGCCGTCGCCTTACACCGCGCAGATGAGCCTGGACGATTCGCGCGAGATGGTGCGCCGGCTCGGCGTGCGCTACGACGAGATCCCGATCGAGCCGGCGATGAAGGTGTTCGCCGACCTGCTCGCGCCTCAGTTCGCCGGTCTGCCGGCCGATACCACCGAGGAGAACCTGCAGGCGCGCATCCGCGGCATGATCCTGATGGCGCTGTCGAACAAGACCGGCGCGATCGTGCTGACCACCGGCAACAAGAGCGAGATGGCCACCGGCTACGCCACCCTCTACGGCGACATGGCGGGCGGCTTCGCGGTACTCAAGGACCTCTACAAGACGCTGGTCTTCCGCCTGTCGGACTGGCGCAACACGGTCGGCCCGGTGATCCCGCAGAACATCATCGACCGTCCGCCCTCGGCCGAGCTCAAGCCTGACCAGAAGGACCAGGACAGCCTGCCGCCCTACGAGATGCTCGACGCCATCATCGAGGCCTACATGGAGCGCGACGAGTCACCGCGCGAGATCATCGCCGCGGGCTTCCCCGAGGCCGAGGTGAGGCGCACGGTGGGGATGCTCAAGCGCAACGAATACAAGCGCCGCCAGGCGCCGGTAGGCATCCGGGTGACGCCGCGGGGCTTCGGCAGGGACTGGCGTTATCCGATAACATCCCGTTACCAGGACGAGTTCTGAACAACAGGAGAGACGTGGATGAAGAAGATCGAGGCGATCATCAAGCCGTTCAAGCTGGACGAGGTCCGCGAGGGTCTGTCGGAGGTCGGCATCACTGGCCTGACGGTGACCGAGGTCAAGGGCTTCGGCCGCCAGAAGGGGCACACCGAGCTCTATCGCGGCGCCGAGTACGTCGTCGACTTCCTGCCCAAGATCAAGGTCGAGGTGGTGCTGGCCGACGACATGGTCGACCAGGCGGTCGAGGCGATCGTCAAGGCGGCACACACCGGCAAGATCGGCGACGGCAAGATCTTCGTCAGCCCGGTGGAGCAGGTGATCCGCATCCGCACCGGCGAGACCAACGAGGCCGCCATCTGAGCGCCCGCCACGCCCCGCGGGCCGCCATCGGCGGCCGGGCGTGGCCCTTGTTCAACGCAGCGCGGCGTTCTGCGCGCGCAGCAGCACCAGCAGGGCGCCGCCGCCGCCATCGTGGGGCCCCGCCTGACAGAAGCAGAGGATCTCCTCGCGCTGCGCCAGCCATCCGCGCGACAGCTGCTTGAGGATCGAGATCTTGCCCGGGGAGCCGTGGCCCTTGCCATGGATCACCCGGATGCAGCGCTTGCCCTGCGCAAGGGCGTCGTGCAGGAAGTGGGCGAGGGCCGCGCGGGCTTCATCGCGCGTCAGGCCGTGGAGGTCGATCTGGCCCTGCAGCACCCAGCGCCCGCGGCGCAGGTCGGTCAGCACCCGGCGCGGCAGGCCGGGGCGCAGGAAGGCCGCTTCCTCGCCCATGTCGAGGCGGTCCTCGAAGGTGAGCGGTGCGGCGAGCGATTCGTCCAGTGCAGCGCGCTCGTCCGCCTCGCGCTTGAGCGGCGCAGGCTGTGGCGGCGCGCGCTCCAGTTCCACCCGATTACGGTCGGCGACCGGCCGGGTGTCCCCGATCACGCTGCGGAACAGCGTCGAGGGGTCGCTGAGGTCGGCATCGGGCGGCAGCACGATCGCATCCGGGCGCTGGATGCGCGGGCCTGCCCCGGCGCCCGCCTGCCGGCCGCTGTGGCGGAGGGGCGTGTCCAGCTCCACGCGACCGCTGTCGCGCAGCGGCATCACGCCCTGGTAGGCCAGGCGCAGCGGGTCGGTCTCGGTGCGCGGCGCGGGCGGCGGTTCGTCTGCGGCGTCCGGGTCTGCCGCCGGGCGCGGTAGCGGGGCAGGGCGCGGTCGCTCGATCTCGACGCGGTCGCCCCCGCGCACTGGCTGCACCTTGCCCGCGGCCTTGCGGAAAAGCTCGAGATCGGCTGCATCGGGGACGTCGTCGCCGTGATCCGACTCTGGCTGCGGCAGGGTCTGGCGGATCCGCTTTCCTGCAGCCTGCGCCGGTGGCGCGGGCTGCGTCGCGCCGCGCAGCTGGGCGCGCAGGCCCGCGAACGGGTTGCTGGCGCGCGCGCCCGGCTCCGCGCGCTCCGCGGAGGGTGCGCTGGGCTCACGACCGGCGGCGCGGCGACGCATCGGGCTGCTTAGCCGGCGAGGGCGTCGAGGTAGCGCTCGGCGTCGAGCGCGGCCATGCAGCCGGTGCCGGCCGAGGTCACCGCCTGGCGGTAGATGTGGTCCTGCACGTCGCCGGCTGCGAACACGCCGGGCACGCTGGTCTGGGTCGCGTTGCCGTTGCGCCCGCCCTGGGTGACGATGTAGCCGCCTTCCATCTCGAGCTGGCCTTCGAAGATGTCGGTGTTGGGCTTGTGGCCGATGGCGATGAACACGCCCTGCAGCGCGACATCGCGGGTCGCGCCGCTGTTTACGTCCTTGATGCGCATGCCGGTCACGCCGCTGTTGTCGCCGAGTACCTCGTCGAGCGTGGTGTTGAGCGCGAGCTCGATCTTGCCGGCGGCGACCTTCTCCATCAGCTTGTCGATCATGATCTTCTCGGCGCGGAACTTCTCGCGGCGGTGAACCAGGGTGACCTTCTTCGCGATGTTGGCGAGGTAGAGCGCTTCCTCGACCGCGGTGTTGCCACCGCCGACCACCGCAACCTCCTGGTTGCGATAGAAGAAGCCGTCGCAGGTCGCGCACGCCGACACGCCGCGGCCGGCGAACTTCTCTTCCGAGGGCAGGCCGAGGTACTTGGCGGTCGCGCCGGTAGCGATGATCAGCGCGTCGCAGGTGTATTCGCCGTTGTCGCCGACCAGGCGGAAGGGTCTCTCGGTCAGCTTCACGGTGTGGATGTGGTCGAAGATCATCTCGGTGTTGAAGCGCTCGGCATGCTTCTGGAAGCGCGCCATCAGGTCCGGGCCGAGGACGCCGTCGGCATCGGCCGGCCAGTTGTCGACGTCGGTGGTGGTCATCAGCTGGCCGCCCTGGGCGAGGCCGGTGACGAGGACCGGATTGAGGTTGGCACGGGCGGCGTAGACGGCGGCGGTGTAGCCGGCGGGGCCGGAGCCGAGGATCAGCAGGCGGGCGTGTCGGGTGGTCATGTGGAGCATTCCTGCGCGTGACGGGACAAGGCGCGGATTATAGCGGAGGGCCGTCGCGCCCGCGGCCATGGGGGCGATTGAGCCAGGCCATCACGCCGCTGGAGCGCCTGGTTAAGCGGGCGTGACCGATTTCACGACATCACCATTTCTCGGGTCACATTCGTTTACACTTGTGCCTTGATTTGTCGACTCATCGATCGTTTTCGTGCTTGTCGGAGTGCGCATGACCCAGACCACCGCCGTATCCGTCGTTGCCCTGAAGACCTTTCCGCTCTTCCACGGTCTTTCGGACGAAGCCTTGGGAAACATCGCCCGCGTGTCGATGATGCGCCGCTTTCCCCGCGGGCAATCCGTGGTGTGTGCGGGCGACCGGCCCGACTATGTGTATCTGGTGCTCACCGGAAGCCTCAAGGTCGTGGTCAGCGACGAGGACGGGCGCGAGGTCATCCTGTCGATCCTGGGGCAGGGCGAGTTGTTCGGCGAGATGGGCATGTTCGACGAGCGGCCGCGCTCGGCCTCGGTGATCGCGGTCGTGCCCTCGGACCTGGTGCTGATCTCCAAGCAGGACTTCCGTCGCATCATGCACGACAGCTTCGACGTGTCGTGGCGCATCATGTGCAACCTCGCCGAACGCCTGCGCAATGCCGATCGCAAGATCGAGAGCCTGGCGCTGATGGACGTCTACGGGCGCGTGGCGCGTCTGCTGATCGAGATGTCCGAGGACGTCGGTGGCGAGGCGGTGGTGGTGCGCAAGATCTCCAAGCAGGACATCGCCAAGATGATCGGCGCCTCGCGCGAGATGGTCAGCCGCGTGATGAAGGACCTCGGCCAGCAGGGCCTGATCGAGGAACGTGCCGACGGCATCGTGCTGCGTGAGCGCCTGAACGACGTCTGACCGCGGTCGCGCGCGGGCCCTCGCGCGCCTTCGCCGCGCATTACGGCTTTGTGAGCAGGCGCAACATCGGCCGCGGGCGGGGCGGTCGATCCCGTATAATCCAGCGTTGTTTCACTCTGGCCGTCTGGTCGCAACGCAATGCTGTCTCGCTCGTCCTCCCGTTCCCAGCCGCTGCCGGAAAAGATCTCGCTCTTGCTGCAGGAAGCGCGCTGGCTGATCCTGGGCGTGATGTCGCTGTACGTCGGCCTCGTGCTCATCGGCTACAACGAGGCCGATCCCGGCTGGTCCCACGCCGCCGACGTGGCGCGCGTCGCCAACCCCGGCGGGCGCTTCGGTGCCTGGCTGGCCGATCTGCTGCTCTACCTGTTCGGCGTGTCGTCGTGGTGGTGGGTGGTCTTCCTCGGCTACAGCCTGTTGTGGGGCTTTCGCCGGCTCAAAAACCGGCTCGAACTCGACCACCGCTCCTTCATCTTCGTGATGATCGGCTTCTTCGTCGTGCTGCTGACCAGCAGCGCGCTCGAGTTCCTGCGCTTCCATGCCCACGGCGCCGCGGTGCCGCTCGAGCCTGGCGGCCTGCTCGGCATGGAGCTCGGGCAGGCGGTCCAGCGCTACTTCGGCTTCACCGGGGGCACCCTGCTACTGCTCGCCCTGATGGCCTCGGGGTTGTCGCTGTTCACCGGCGTGTCGTGGCTCGCCGTGGTCGAGCGCATCGGGCTTGGGCTCGAGCAGGGGCTGGTCGGCATCCAGCAGGCCTGGGTGCGCTGGCAGGACCGTCGCGTCGGCCGCGAGATCGCCGAAAAGCGCGAGGCGGTGGTGCAGACGCGCCGGCGCAAGGTCGAGAAGGAAGCGCCGCCGCCGCTGCGCATCGAGCCCGCGGTGGTCGCCGTGGCGAAGTCGGAACGGGTCGAGAAGGAACGCCAGCAGACACTGTTCGCCGATGCGCCCGAAGGCGCGATCCCGCCGGTCTCGCTGCTCGATCCGGCGACCGGCGGCGTCGAGCCGCCGTCGCCCGAGTCGCTCGAGTTCACCTCGCGCGTGATCGAGACCAAGCTCGCCGACTTCGGCGTCGAGGTGAAGGTGCTCGCCGCCTACCCCGGTCCGGTCATCACCCGCTACGAGATCGAGCCCGCCACCGGCGTCAAGGGCAGCCAGGTGGTCAACCTGGCCAAGGACCTCGCGCGTGCGCTGTCGCTGGTGTCGATCCGCGTGGTCGAGACGGTGCCCGGCAAGTCGTGCATGGCGCTCGAGTTGCCCAACCCGAAGCGGCAGATGGTGCGCCTGTCGGAGATCGTCGGCTCCAAGGTGTACCAGGACGCGCATTCGCCGCTCACCGTGGTGCTTGGCAAGGACATCGGCGGCCAGCCGGTGGTGGCGGATCTTGCCAAGATGCCGCACCTGCTGGTCGCCGGTACCACCGGTTCGGGCAAGTCGGTGGGCATCAACGCGATGATCCTGTCGCTGCTCTACAAGAGCGAGCCGGACCGCGTGCGCCTGATCATGGTCGACCCGAAGATGCTCGAGCTGTCGATCTACGAGGGCATCCCGCACCTGCTGGCGCCGGTCGTCACCGACATGAAGCACGCCGCCAACGCGCTCAACTGGTGCGTGACCGAGATGGACAAGCGCTACAAGCTGATGGCCGCGGTCGGCGTGCGCAACCTCGCCGGATTCAACAAGGCGGTGCAGGAGGCGCGCAAGGCAGAGACGCCGCTCACCAACCCGTTCTCGATCAGCCCGGAGAACCCCGAACCGCTCGAGCCGCTGCCCTACATCGTGGTGGTGGTGGACGAGCTCGCCGACATGATGATGGTGGTCGGCAAGAAGGTCGAAGAGCTGATCGCGCGCCTGGCGCAGAAGGCGCGCGCGGCCGGCATCCACCTCATCCTCGCCACCCAGCGCCCGTCGGTGGATGTGATCACCGGCCTCATCAAGGCCAACGTGCCCACGCGGATCGCCTTCCAGGTGTCCAGCAAGATCGACTCGCGCACCATCCTCGACCAGATGGGCGCCGAGACCCTGCTCGGCATGGGCGACATGCTCTACCTGGCTCCCGGCACCGGATTGCCGGTGCGCGTGCATGGCGCCTTCGTCGCCGACGACGAGGTGCACAAGGTCGTGGACCACCTGAAGAAGGTCGGCCCGCCGGATTACATCGAAGGCATCCTGGCCGCCCCCGAGGACGATCTGGAGGCCGCGCTCGGCGGCGGCGGGGAGGGCGGCGAGGGCGAGTCGGACGCGCTCTATGACCAGGCGGTGGAGGTCGTCATCAAGACGCGACGGCCGTCGATTTCGCTGGTGCAGCGTCACCTGCGCATCGGCTACAACCGCGCCGCGCGCCTGATCGAGCAGATGGAGCGCGCCGGCCTGGTGTCGCCGATGGGCAGCAATGGCAACCGCGAGGTGATCGTGCCGGCCAAGGAGGGCGAATGAGTTTGAGCACGCAGAGGGCGGCGTCGTGGATGCGCCGGGCGGCGGGCCTGGCGCTGGCGGCAGCCGCGTTCGCGGCCGGGGCCGCTGACGGGGTTACGCAGTTGCGCGCCTTCGTCGCCGGCGCTCGCAGCGCCGAGGGCGACTTCGAACAGGTGGTGACCGCGCAGTCCGGGCGTCGTCCGCAGGAGGCCGCCGGGCGCTTCGCCTACGCGCGCCCGGGGCGCTTCCATTGGGAGTACGACAGTCCCTACCGGCAGGTGCTGGTGGGCGATGGCAAGGCGCTCTGGTCCTGGGATCCGGACCTCAACCAGGTCACGGTGCGCGAGATCGGAGATGCGCTCGGCGCCACCCCGGCGGCCATCCTGTTCGGCAGCGGGGCGCTCGAGGACAGCTTTGAACTCGCCGACGGCGGCGAGCACGACGGCCTGGCCTGGGCCGAGGCGCGTCCGAAGCGGACCGAGAGCGGCTTCGAGTCGCTGCGCATCGGGCTGGCCGACGGCCAGCTCAGGCGCATGGAGATGCGCGATCACTTCGGCCAGACCACGGTGATCCGCTTCACCCGCTTGCGCGCCAATCCGGTGCTCGCGGCGGACCGCTTCAGCTTCACGCCCCCGGCGGGTGCCGACATCATCGGTGACGTGCCCGGCCTCACGCGCTGATCCTGCGAGCGCATGAGCGACCTTTTCGAGGCCCTCGATCCGCCCCAGGTGCCGCTCGCCGAGCGCATGCGGCCCAAGACCCTGGACGAGGTCGCGGGCCAGGCGCACCTGCTCGGACCCGGCAAGCCGCTGCGGCTGGCCTTCGAGTCGCGGCGGCCGCACTCGATGATCCTGTGGGGGCCGCCCGGGGTGGGCAAGACCACGCTCGCCCGCCTGATGGCGCGCGGCTTCGATGCCGACTTCACCGCGCTGTCGGCGGTGTTCTCGGGGGTCAAGGAGATCCGCGAGGCGATCCAGCAGGCGCAGGCCGCCAAGGCACGCGGGCGGCACACGATCCTCTTCGTCGACGAGGTCCACCGCTTCAACAAGGCGCAGCAGGACGCCTTCTTGCCCTTCGTCGAGCAGGGCCTGGTGACCTTCATCGGCGCGACCACCGAGAATCCATCCTTCGAGGTGAATTCCGCGCTGCTGTCGCGGGCGGCGGTGTACGTGCTGGAGTCGCTCGATGCGGCAGCGATGACGCAGCTGTTCGAACGCGCGCACGCGATCGCCTGCCCCGCGCTCGGCTTCGAGGCGGATGCCCGCGAGCGTTTGATCGGTTTCGCTGACGGCGACGCGCGCAGGCTGATGAACCTGATCGAGCAGATCCAGGTGGCGGCGGAGACGGCGAAGGTCAATCCGGTCGGCGCAGCCTTCGTCGATCAGGCGCTGTCACGTAACCTGCGCCGCTTCGACAAGGGCGGCGAAGCCTTCTACGATCAGATCTCCGCCCTGCACAAGTCGGTGCGGGGCTCGGATCCGGATGCCTCTCTGTACTGGCTGTGCCGGATGCTCGACGGCGGGGCGGATCCGCTGTATCTCGGACGCCGGCTGGTGCGCATGGCGGTCGAGGACATCGGACTCGCCGACCCGCGTGCGCTCGACATGGCGCTCAACGCCTGCGCGACCTACGAGCGGCTCGGCTCGCCCGAGGGCGAGCTCGCGCTCGCCCAGGTGACGATCTTCCTCGCTTGCGCGGCAAAGTCGAATGCCGCCTACCAAGCCTACAACGCCGCACGCGCCTTCGTCGCCAGCGACGGATCGCGACCGGTGCCGCTGCACCTGCGCAACGCGCCCACCAAGCTCATGAAGGCGCTGGACTACGGCAAGGCCTACCGCTACGCGCACGACGAGCCCGAGGCCTATGCTGCCGGCGAGAACTACTTCCCTGAGGGCATGAAGCCGCCCGGCTGGTATCGCCCTACGCCACGCGGCATGGAGGGGCGCATCGCCGAGAAGCTCTCCCACCTGCGCATGCTGGACCGCGAGGCCGCACGGCACGGGCGCGGCGGATCAGAACAAGACGCGAGGCTACCCGTCCACGACGGGGCGGCCTCGCGTCAAGACCCGGCCATCAAAAGGACACCGGGCGAGGAGAGCTTCAATACCGGAAGGCTCAATGCGGGAGAGGATGGTCCTTCATGAAACGCGCGCACACCGACGCTGCCCGCTCCGCCTTCCGGGTATCGCCGCAAGCGTTCGCACGCTCGATCAGGTCGAGCATGAAATTGGTCAGCACCATCACGCCCTCCGGCGTCTGTACAAGTCCGCAACACACCTGTGCTGCGGCCACATCTGGAATGTCCTCGTGCTCGGCGATCAGCGAAACCTCTTCCTCGGTGAGGTCGCAGTAGTCTAGGCAGTCACGAATCGATAGCATGCCGAACTCCTCCTAAGTGTGTGCCGTCTGTCGCGGCTTCGTGGTTGATCTAAGAATAATTGACCATCGGCCGTTTGCAAGTTCAATTTACGTTGCGTCAACCAAACAAGTTATTGATTGGAAAAGTTAATTTTTGCGGTGCGCCATCCGCGGGCGGGCAGCAAAAAGGCCTGTTCAGGCGCTGGCTTGCAGCGCTCCGTGAGTACGCCGCCTCAAGTTCCAGTCGCAAGCCACTGATTCGAAACGTTCCAGGGAAACACACCGATGCTCGACATCCAGCTCCTTCGCACCCAGATCGATACCGTCGCCGCCCGTCTCGCCACCCGCGGCATGCAGCTCGACACGGCCGCCTTCCAGGCCCTGGAGGACGAGCGCAAGCAGCTGCAAACCCGCACCCAGGAGCTGCAGGCGCGCCGCAACGCGCTCTCCAAGCAGATCGGCATGCTCAAGGGCAAGGGTGAGGATGCCTCCGGGGTGATGGCGGAGGTGGCCCAGCTCGGCGACGAGCTCAAGGCCTGCGAGCAGGCGCTGCCGGTGCTGCTCGAGCGCATCAACGGCTTCCTCGCCACGCTGCCCAACCTGCCGCAGGAGGGTGTGCCGGTGGGCGCGGACGAGACCGGCAACGTCGAGGTCCGGCGCTGGGGCTCGCCGCGCAGCTACGACTTCGAGGTACGCGACCATGTCGACCTCGGTGCGCCGCTCGGCCTCGACTTCGAGACCGGGGCCAAGCTCTCCGGCTCGCGCTTCGCCTTCCTGCGTGGCCCGATCGCACGCCTGCATCGCGCGCTGGCGCAATTCATGCTCGACACCCACACCCGCGAGCACGGCTACACCGAGTGCTACACGCCCTACATCGTCAATGGCTCGGCGCTCTACGGCACCGGCCAGCTGCCCGTGCGCGAGGACGTACTCGCGCTCGACGCGCTGCCGATCCGTCTGACCGCGCACAGCCCCTGCTTCCGCTCCGAGGCCGGCAGCGGCGGCCGCGACGTGCGCGGCATGATCCGCCAGCACCAGTTCGACAAGGTCGAGATGGTGCAGATCGTCGAACCGGCAAAGAGCGACGAGGCGCTCGAGCAGATGGTGGGGCACGCCGAGGCCATCCTGCAGAAGCTCGAGCTCCCATACCGCGTGATCACGCTGTGCACCGGTGACATGGGCTTCTCGGCGGCGAAGACCTACGACCTCGAGGTGTGGCTGCCGGCGCAGAACACCTACCGCGAGATCTCGAGCTGCTCGAACTGCGAGTCCTTCCAGGCGCGCCGCATGCAGGCGCGCTTCAAGAACGCGCAGGGGAAGAACGAGCTGGTGCACACCCTCAACGGATCGGGGCTGGCGGTCGGGCGTACCCTGGTCGCGGTGCTGGAGAACCACCAGCAGGCCGACGGCTCGATCGTCATCCCGAAGGTGCTGGTGCCCTACATGGGCGGCGTCGAGCTTCTCGAAGCGCCGCTCTGACCACGGCTGTCGTACTGCGAGCGCCGCAGGGACGGCGCCGAGGGGCTCGACCGCGAAGCTGTCTGCGGGCGGCGCAGGAAGGGCCACAGGGGGCGGGAGCAGGGGGGCGTGAGGTGCGCGCCAGGCTCGCCTCGTCAGCGGTCGAGCCAGTCCGCCTCCCAGCGCGCCAGCTCGGGGAAATGGCGCCGGGCGCTCTTTCCGAGCGCAACCTCCAGTTGTTCGATCAGTGCGTGCAGCTGCTTGTCGGGTGACTGGGGCAGCATCGGGTCCAGCTCGATCACCAGGTCGCCGGCGGCACGCTGGCCGCGGGCGGGAAAACCCGCGCCGGCCACGCGCATCGTGCGCGCATGCGCCACCCCCGGCTCGAGCGGCACCGTGCGCACGCCGGCCGGATGGGGAATGCGCAGCGGTCCACCGATCAGCATCCTGAGCGCACTGACCGGACGCTGAAGGACGAGGTCGCGCCCGTCGCGGCGGAAGAGCGGATGGGGCGACAGGCGGATGCGCAGGCGCAGGTCGCCCGCCCGCTGGCCATCCGCATCGGCCTCGCCTTCGCCCGCCAGGCGCAGTTCGTCATCGTCGATCAGTCCGGGCGGGATCACCACCTGCAGCCAGCGCTCGCCGATCTCCTCGCCGCTGCCGGCGCACTGACTGCATCGCTGGGTGTTGCGGTAGCCCCGTCCTTCACAGTCCGCGCAGCGCACCAGGCCCTTCGTCCCGCGGATCCGGCCCGAGCCGCGGCACGGTTCGCACAGCCGGCTGACGCTGAGCTTCTCGATGCCGCTGCCGCCGCACTGGCTGCAGGGCCGGGGCGTACGCACGCAGACGGGCCGCGTGGCGCCGAGGAAGGCCTCCTCGAGGCTGATCTCGAGTGTCTGCCAGCGATCGGCGCCGCGTGCGGCGGCAGGGCCGGTGTCCGCGGCCTCGGCCGCATGCGCGTTGCCGGCATCGGCGTCATCACCGTCATCACCGTCATCGAGCAGGGCCGCGAGCAGGCGGTCGTGAGCCTGGCGCAGCCGCTTGAAGTGCTCCAGCGCCGCGGGGTCGGGATTGCGATCGGGGTGCCATTGCATGGCCAGCTTGCGGAAGGCGCGCTTGATCTGCTGCATCGTGGCGCCGGGCTGCAGCCCGAGCAGTGCGTGGGCATCGGACATCGTCGCGGATCTCGTCGGTATCTTGTAAGCGCTCGAGAACGTGAGCTTAACCGAGCGGGCTCGCCGGCTGCAGGCATCGAAAACAAAAAAGCCTGATCCGAAGACCAGGCTTTTCCGCAATGTCTGGCGCGCCCGGAAGGATTCGAACCTCCTACCCCCTGGTTCGTAGCCAGGTACTCTATCCAGATGAGCTACGGGCGCGTTGCCGATTTCATTTAGAGCCCGATATCGGAAGGCTTGTATGGCGCGCCCGGAAGGATTCGAACCTCCTACCCCCTGGTTCGTAGCCAGGTACTCTATCCAGATGAGCTACGGGCGCGTCGTGCTGCACTGCGAAGGAGCGGGATTATAACGACTGCGCCCGCAACTTCAAGTTTTATTTGGCGGAGAGGGTGGGATTCGAACCCACGGTAGGCTCGCACCTACGCCTGATTTCGAGTCAGGTACATTCGACCACTCTGCCACCTCTCCGCTCGAA
>JAREIX010000102.1 GCA_029286945.1 Thauera sp.
CTTTCCTCTTCAGCCGATGCTGCCTTCGAGGCTCACGCCGAGCAGGTTCTGTGCCTCGACCGCGAACTCCATCGGCAATTCCTTGAACACTTCGCGGCAGAAGCCGCTGACGATCATCGACACCGCGTCCTCGGCCGACAGGCCACGCTGCATCGCGTAGAACAACTGGTCTTCCCCGATGCGCGAGGTGGTCGCCTCGTGCTCGACCTGCGCCGACGGATGCCGCACCTCCATCGTGGGGAAAGTGTGCGCCGCGCACTTGTCGCCGATCAGCAGCGAGTCGCACTGCGTGAAGTTGCGTGCGCCCGCCGCCTTCGGGCTGATGCGCACCAGGCCGCGGTAGGTGTTGCTGCCGTGGCCGGCCGAGATGCCCTTGGAGAGGATCGTGCTGCGCGTGTTGCGGCCGAGGTGGATCATCTTCGTGCCGGTGTCGGCCTGCTGCCGGTGGTTCGACAGCGCCACCGAGTGGAACTCGCCCACCGAGTCGTCGCCGCGCAGGATCACGCTCGGGTACTTCCAGGTGATCGCCGAGCCGGTCTCGACCTGCGTCCACGAGATGTGCGAGCGCGCGCCGCGGCAGTCGCCGCGCTTGGTGACGAAGTTGTAGATGCCGCCCTTGCCGTCCTTGTCGCCCGGGTACCAGTTCTGCACGGTGGAGTACTTGATCTTGGCGTCGTCGAGCGCGATCAGCTCCACCACCGCGGCGTGGAGCTGGTTCTCGTCGCGCATCGGCGCGGTACAGCCTTCGAGGTAGCTCACCGAGGCGCCTTCCTCGGCGATGATCAGCGTGCGCTCGAACTGCCCGGTGTCGCGGGCGTTGATGCGGAAGTAGGTGGAGAGCTCCATCGGGCACTTAACCCCCTTGGGGATGAAGACGAAGGAGCCGTCGGAGAACACCGCGGAATTCAGCGCGGCGTAGAAGTTGTCGCCCGGCGGCACCACCGTGCCGAGGTACTGGCGCACCAGTTCCGGGTGTTCCTTCACTGCCTCGGAGAAGGAACAGAAGATCACGCCGTGCGCGCCGAGCTCCTTCTTGAAGGTGGTCGCCACGCTCACCGAGTCGAACACCGCATCCACTGCAACGCCGGCGAGGCGCGCACGCTCGTGCAGCGGCACGCCGAGCTTCTCGAAGGTGCGCAGCAGCTCCGGATCGACCTCGTCCAAGCTCTTGGGGCCGTCCTTCTTCGACTTGGGCGCCGAGTAATAGACGATGTCCTGGAAGTCGATCGCGGGGAACTGCACCGCGGCCCACTTCGGTGGCGTCATCGTGAGCCAGTGGCGGTAGGCCTCGAGCCGCCATTCGAGCAGCCATTCGGGCTCGCCCTTGCGCGCTGAGATCAGGCGGATGACGTCTTCCGACAGGCCCTTGGGCACGGTGTCGGTTTCGAGCGTGGTGACGAAACCGGCGACGTAGTCCTGTTCCAGGAATGCGCCGATGGCGTCGCTGCGGGTGGGGGCGTTCATGTCAGATCTCCTGGTCGTCTGCGCGCGCATTGGGGATGCACGCGGCGGCTGGGCGGCTGCCGGCGCTTGCGGGGCCGTGCAGGCGATGTTCGGTGGATGTGCCGGGCGCGGCCGCCTCGCCAAGCGGACGGAGGCGGGCGAAGGGCGATCCGCCTCGCGGATGCACCATGTCGGCAACGGTGACCCCTTCGAGGGCCTGGCGCACTACGGTGTTGATGCGCAGCCAGTTGTCGCGGATACGGCAGTCGCCTTCCATGCCGCACACGCCGGCGCTGGCGCTGCATTCGGTGAGCCCGAAAGGGTGGTCTTCGAGCGCATCGATGACGTCGGCAACGCTGATCTGCGCTGGCGGCCGACTGAGCACATAGCCGCCGTGCGCGCCGCGCTGACTGGTGACAAGCGTGTGGCGGCCGAGGGTCTTGAGCACCTTGCTGACCGTGGGCAACCCGAGCCCGAGCGCTTCGGCGAGGCCGGCGGCGCTGTGCACGCGGTCCGGCACTCCCGCCATGTGGGCGAGGATCAGGGTGCCGTAGTCGGTGAGTTTGCTGATGCGCAGCATGGCGGTTTGCCTGGTCGGCTGTCGATGGGGTTTAAAAGTACTAAAATGGTACTGTATAGTCAAGCGGTGGCATGGAAGGTTCCACGCAGCGCGCAAACGTGCAGTGTGGTCGCCGACGCCACTCGCGATCGCAGCGACTATGATGAAGACGGATCGAGCGGCGGGCCGCACGCGGCCTGCCGCCAAGGAGAACACGGATGGAACCGCAGATCGGGCGTAGCTACACGATCCGGCTCTGCAGCGGCGAATTGCGCCGCTGGCGCTTCGAGGGTGTCGATGCGCGCGGGCTGGGCTGGTGGCGGGACCAGGACAGCGGCCTGGGCTTTTCGGAGGCCAGTCTCATGTACGCGTGGCAGATCGAGGCTGAAGCCGGCGCCGAGGCCTCAGTTGAAGGGGCGCACCGTGGCTGAGGCAGGCGGCAACCGGCTGGCGCTTGCCTATCCGGGGTCAGTCGCGGTGTCGGGGGCGGGCGTGCTGCTCGCGGGCTACGTGCTGGCTGAAACCGGGCTGCCGCCGTGGTTGGCGCTTGCCTTGATGGTGGGTGGTTTCTTGCTGTGGACGCTGCTCGAGTACCTGCTGCACCGTTTCGTGCTGCACGGGCTGTGGCCGTTCAAGGCCTGGCACGAGCTTCACCACCGTTTCCCGGATGAGCCCATCCGTATTCCGCTTGTCTTCAGCGTGCCGCTGATGCTGGTGATGTTGCTGGCACCTGCGCTGCTGTTGCGCAACGTGGCCTTTGGCGCTGCGCTCTCGATCGGCCTGCTGGCGGGGGAAATTGTGCAGGAGGCTGTGCATGAGCGCCTGCACCGCGTCGGGAAGGGCGGTAGCGGCGATGGCAACGAGGGCGGCAATGGCAGGGGATGGCTTGCGGTCCGCCGCCGGGAGCATGGTTTCCATCACGCGCAGGACGCGCGCCGCGCCTTCGGGACCCTGAGCGGCTTCTGGGACCGCTGCCTGGGCACGGCGCCGCCCGGCTGAGGGCCAGGCGGCGCAGAGAGAGAACGCCGAGGTTTTCGCACCCGCTGCCGGCATTGGATGCCGACATCGGGTGCTGGCTCGGTGGCCTGGATCAGGCCCCTTTCTCGGCCTTCAGTGCCGCCCGCACCGCCGGCCGTGCCGCGACGCGGTCGACGAAGGCGGCGAGGTTGGACCACTTCGCCAGATCGATCTTGATGAAAGGCATCCAGCCCAGCACGGTGAACAGATAGCCATCGGCAACGCTGAAATCCTCGCCCATCAGGTAGGGCCTGCCCTCGAGCTGCTCGTTGACATAGCCGAGGCGGCGCTCGATGTTGGCGGCAGCGATCTTCTTCCAGTCCTCGCCCGATGCCGGGTTGAAGAACGGCGTGCACGACTTGTGGATCTCGGTGCCGATGAAGTTGAGCCAGGACTGCAGGCGATAGCGCTCGATGGTGCCGTTGGCCGGCGCGAGCTTCTTTGCCGGCACCTGGTCGGCGATGTACTGCACGATCGCGGGGCCTTCGGTGAGCAGTTCGCCGCTGTCGAGCAGCAGCGCCGGCACGTAACCCTTGGGGTTGGTCTTGGTGAAGTCGGCGCCGCTGGCGGTGATCTTGGTCTTCAGGTCGACGACCTCGGTCTCGTAGGGCAGGCCGGATTCCTCGAGCGCGATATGGGGCGAGAGCGAGCAGGCACCGGGTTTGAGGTAGAGCTTCATGGAGCGTGTCCTTGCGCGTTGGGTGAAGGGGAGGCTGATGATACGTGAGGCGGATTGCCGCGGTGGGCGTGCTTCAGGCCGGCGGAGCGATGCGAAGCGGGACTGTGACCGGGCCGTCGTTGATGAGTTGCACCTTCATGTCGGCGGCAAAGCGGCCGCTGGCGACCTGCGGGTGGGCTGCGCGCGCGCGGGCGACGAAGTGCTCGTAGAGCGCCTGGCCGGTGTGCGGGTCGGCGGCATTGGTGAAGCTCGGCCGGTTGCCGCCCGAGGTGTCGGCGGCGAGGGTGAACTGGCTGACGATGAGCAGCCCGCCTTCCACGTCCTGCACCGAGCGGTTCATCTTGCCGGCGGCGTCGGCAAAGATGCGCAGCTTGAGCATCTTGGCGAGGAGCTTGTCGGCCTCGGCCGTGGTGTCGCCGCGTTCGGCGCACACCAGTGCGAGCAGGCCGGGGCCGATCTCGCCGATGGTTTCACCGTAGACGATCACGCGCGCCTCGGAGACGCGTTGCAGGATTGCGAGCATCGGGGTTCCTCGTGAAAATCGTGGCCTGCTGCCCAGTCTCCGGCTGATGGTGCGACTCGTCGTGGTGTCGGCATCACCCGCAGCGCCCGTTCATCCACGCTTCAGGCGGGCAGGGGGACGTGAGCTTGAGCCGTATATCTTCCTCCGGGCTTGTCCCTTATTCTTTCCTCGCTGCAAAGCAGCCCTTCCTTCCACCGGTCCGAGACTCATGGCAGCGTACATCACCGAAAAGGTGCTCAGTGTTCACCACTGGAACGACACCCTGTTTTCCTTTACCACCACCCGAGACCGGTCGATCCGGTTCGAGAACGGTCAGTTCGTGATGATCGGCCTGGAGGTCGATGGCCGTCCGCTCACGCGGGCCTATTCGATCGCGAGCCCCAACTACGAAGAAACGCTCGAATTTTTCAGCATCAAGGTGCAGAACGGTCCGCTGACGTCCCGCTTGCAGCATCTGCAACCCGGGGACGACTTGCTGGTGTCCCGGAAGCCGACGGGCACCCTGCTGCTGTCCGACCTGTTGCCCGGTAGGCATCTGTACCTGTTTTCGACGGGAACCGGCATGGCCGCGTTCATGAGCATCATTCGTGATCTGGACTTGTACGAGCGCTTCGAGAAGGTGGTCCTCGTGCACGGCGTGCGCTACGTCACCGAGCTCGCCTACCACGACTACATCATCAGGGAGCTCCCCCATCACGAGTTCCTTGGCGAGTTCATTCGCGAGAAGCTGATCTACTATCCGACCGTCACCCGGGAGCCTTTTCGTAATCAGGGCCGCCTTACCGATCTTGTCGAGACCGGCAAGCTGTTCGAGGACATCGGACTTCCTCCGCTCGATCCGGCCGTGGATCGGGCAATGATCTGCGGCAGCGCGGCCATGCTCAAGGACAGTCGCGCGATGCTCGACAACCGGGGGTTCCGGATGTCCAAACGGATTGGTGACGTGGCCGACTATGTGATCGAACACGCCTTCATCGAAAAATGATCAGGCGGGCGCCAAGAACCCGGCTCATCGAGATGGTCATGCCCAAGCGCAATGTCCTGCTGATGGACAGCCAGGCGGAATTCGTCGAGCAGATGGTCGCAAGCGGCCACTACCAGATCGCCAGTGAGGTGCTGCGTGATGGCTTGGGCCTCGTTCAGGCGCGAGAAGCGGAGAAGGCCACGAAACCTGCCGCCTTGCGTGAGGCGGTCGTCGTGGGCCTGACGTTGTTCGGCGTTGGCGCCAAGAAGCGCGACGATATCCGTCAACTCGACCAAGGGTCGATGACTGCCAGACCGGCAGCCCTAAAAGGGCTCGAATCGCGCGTGGCGACCATCATGCCGCGCGCGGCTGCGGTGGCGGCGATGTAGCCGTCTGCGTTGCCGATCGCCAGGCCCGCAGCCCGTGCCCGCGCCATCAACTCACCATAGGCTTTCGAGGCGTCCAGATCAAAGGCTAGAACGCGACCGGCGAATGCCGGCAACACTTCGCGTTCCAGGCGCTCCTGGTAGATCGTGCGGCGCTTGCCTTGGGGCATCGCCGCCAGTCCAAAGCGCAGCTCGGCTACGGTAATGGCAGACAGAAAGAGGGTTTCCACGACCTGGGCGTCCATCCACGCCAGCACGTTGGGATCGGGCGCTACCCGCCACAACTCCGACAGTACGTTCGTGTCGACGACGATCATTCGAAGCGCATCGGCTCGGCCGGGGTCTTGTCACGCGCATTCTCGAAGAGGGCGAGCTCCTCGTCGGTCAGCCCGCCCGCCTCGCGGGCGATCGAAGCCAGCAAGGTCCCGAGTTTCAGGCGCCCTTCGGGCTTCGCCGCTTGCTCGAGAATGCTGCGCACCTCGGCCTCGGCGCTGCGCCCATGCATCGCAGCACGAACGCGGATGGCGCGATGCACCTCGTCAGGGATGTTTCGTACGGTGATGGAAGACATTTCGAAAAACCTCGCGCTGATTGAGTTGATTGCACTTTAGTTGAGTGCTATCAGCGGTGCAACGCCCACGTTCCTGCGGGTAAGGGCTATCGTGGTCTGTCCCCTATTCCCCGCGACCTGTACGAGCGCTTCGAGAAGGTGGTGCTCGTTCACGGAGTGCGCTACGTAAGCGAGCTGGCATACCATGACTACATCATCAAGGAGCTCCCCCATCACGAGTTCCTTGGCGAGTTCATTTCCAAGCAGCTGATCTACTATCCGACCGTGACCCGCGAGCCCTACCGCAACCAGGGGCGCCTCACAGATCTGGTTGAAAGCGGCAAGCTGTTCGAGGACATCGGCCTCCCATCGCTCGATCCGGCCGTGGATCGGGCAATGATCTGCGGCAGCGCGGCCATGCTCAAGGACAGTCGCGCGATGCTCGACAACCGGGGGTTCCGGATGTCCAGACGGATTGGTGACGTGGCGGACTATGTGATCGAGCACGCCTTCATCGAAAAATGATCAGCGCGTGAGTCAATCGGGGACAGATCACGACTCTGCAGCGAAGTTGTGATCCACCCCGTTCAGGCGCCTCGACTACCTGATTAGACCGCCGCCAGCGCCTGCTCCAGATCCGCGATGATGTCGTCGATGTGCTCGATGCCGATCGACAGTCGCACCATGTCGGGCGACACCCCGGCCTTTGCCAGTTCCGCCGGCGACAGCTGGCGGTGGGTGGTCGAGGCCGGGTGGCAGGCGAGCGACTTGGCGTCGCCGATGTTCACCAGGCGGGTGATCAGCTTCAACGCGTCCTGGAAGCGGCCGCCGGCTTCGAGGCCACCCTTCACGCCGAACGACAGGATGCCCGAGGCGCGCCCACCCATGTACTTCTGCACCAGGCCGTGGTCGGCGTGGTCGGGCAGGCCGGCGTAGTTCACCCATTCGACCTTGGCGTGTTGCTTCAGGTACTCGGCGACCTTCACCGTGTTGTCGCAGATGCGGTCCATGCGCAGCGCCAGGGTCTCGATGCCTTGCAGAATTAGGAAGCTGTTGAAGGGCGAGATGGCCGCGCCGGTGTTGCGCAGTGGCACCACGCGCGCACGGCCGATGAAGGCGGCGGCGCCCAGGGCCTCGGTGTAGACCACGCCGTGGTAGGACACGTCCGGCTCGTTCAGGCGCTTGAAGCGCGCCTTGTGTTCGGCCCACGGGAACTTGCCCGAATCGACGATGATGCCGCCGATCGAGTTGCCGTGGCCGCCGAGGTACTTGGTGAGCGCGTGCACCACGATGTCGGCGCCGTGCTCGAAGGGACGGCACAGGTAGGGCGAGGGCACGGTGTTGTCGACGATCAGCGGCACGCCGGCCTTGTGCGCGATCTCGGCGAGGCGGCCGATGTCGGTGACGTTGCCCAGCGGGTTGCCGACCGACTCGCAGAAGATTGCCTTGGTGCGCGCGTCGATCAGCGCGGCGAAGCTGTCCGGGTCGCGGTAGTCGGCGAAGCGCACCTCGATGCCGAACTGCGGCAGGGTGTGGGCGAACAGGTTGTAGGTGCCGCCATACAGCGTCGACGCCGAGACGATGTTGTCGCCGGCTTCGGCGATGGTCTGGATCGCGTAGGTGATCGCCGACATGCCCGAGGCCACGGCGAGCGCGCCGATGCCGCCTTCCAGTTCGGCCACGCGCTGCTCGAGCACCGCGGTGGTCGGGTTCATGATGCGGGTATAGATGTTGCCCTGTACCTTGAGGTCGAAGAGGTCCGCACCGTGCTGGGTGTCGTCGAAGGCGTACGAGGTGGTCTGGTAGATCGGCACCGCGACGGCCTTGGTGGTGGGATCGGGCGAGTAGCCGCCGTGCACGGCGATGGTTTCGAGCTTCATGGGTCAGGTCTCCCCTGCGGTGAAAGTGCGGGGGAGTATAGCCAGCGGCGGCGGGATGGCGAAATCGCGCCGCCCTGCGGATGCCGCCTCATGCCGGCGAACTGTCGAAGCGGCTCGCCGGCACCGTGGCGAGCACGCTGTCGGCCTCCGCCACCGGCTCGCCCGCGACCGTGCGCAGCGGGATCACGCCCGCCCACACCGGCCAGTCCAGATCCGCCTCGTCGTCCTTCACGCCCCAGGCGCGCACCTTGGCCGAGGCCTCGTCGAGGCGGATGCGCAGCAGCGTGGTGGCGTTGAGTTCCTTGTCGGTGATCGGGCGCAGCGTGTCCCAGCGGCCGGGGTAGAGACCGTCGACGAAGGCGCGCAGGCTGGCGAGCTTGTATGCGGGGTCGGTGACCGACTCGAAGCGGCCGTAGATGACCACCGAGCGGTAGTTCATCGAGTGGTGCATCGCCGAGCGCGCCAGCACCAGGCCGTCGGCGAGCGCGATCGTCACGCAGGCCTCGCCGGCGGTCAGCGCCTTCAGCATGCGCGAGGCCTTGGCGCCGTGGATGTAGAGGTGCCCGCCCTCGCGCCAGTGGATCGTGGGAATGGCATGGACCATGCCGTCGATCTGGAAGGCGACGGTGCAGATCAGCGCCGCGTCGACGATCGCGGCCACGGTGTCGGCGTCGTAGTGCGCGCGCTCGGGCAGTCGGCGCACGCGGGTGCGCGGGGAGGGGGAAGGGGAGACGGATTGGGAGGGGGACATGGCGCGGTGGCTCCGAACGTTTCGACGGTCCCATCCTAGGCTGGTAGTGGTACCTTGCGTAGCGCCACACGAAACAGTCTCGATGGAGCCACGATGGAGCTCGACTGGCTGCTCGCCCCGCCGCTGCCCGAGGCCGTGCCGCGTCAGCAGGTGCTCTACCGCCGTCTGCGCGAAGCCGTGCTGACGGGCCGGCTGCCGTCCGGCACGCGGCTGCCTGCCAGCCGCGGCCTCGCGGCGACGCTTGGCATCGCGCGCAACACGGTGCTGTTCGCCTACGAGCAGCTCGTCGCCGAAGGCTGCCTCATCGCGGATCGCCAGGGCACCCGCGTGGCCGAGCTGCCCGCCGCAGCGCGCGCCTCGCCGCGCGCCGTCCCGGCGCTGCACGTGCCGCAGGTGCTGTCCGCGCGGGCGTCGGCGGCGGTGCGGCGCGAGCCGGCAGGCGATGACGAAGCCCTGCCGTTTTCCCCCGGCGTGCCGGATTTCGGTGCCTTTCCCTTTCGCGCCTGGCGCGCCTGCCTCGAGCGCGCCTGGCGCGATGCCGGCTGGCGCCAGCTCGGCTATGCCGCACACGGCGGTGATCCGTCCTTGCGCGCCGCGCTCGCGGCCCACCTCGGCAGCGCGCGCGGGCTGGCGGTGGACGCCGCGCAGATCCTGATCACCAGCGGCACGCAGGCGGCGCTCGACCTGTGCGCGCGCCTGCTCGCGGATCACCGCGACACGGTGTGGGTCGAGAATCCGGGCTATCTCGCCGCCCGCGTCGCCTTTGGCCTCGCCGGCCTGCAGGTGCACGACGTCGCGGTCGATGCCGAGGGGCTGGCCGCCGGCGCGGACGACTGGCAGCGCCAGCGGCCGCGGCTGATCATGGTCACGCCTTCGCACCAGTACCCCACCGGGCGGGTGATGTCGCTGCCGCGCCGTTTCGCCCTGATCGAGCGCGCCCGCGCGGCCGGCGCCTGGATCATCGAGGACGACTACGACAGCGAGTTCCGCCGCGGCGGTCCGGCGCCGCCTGCGCTGTTCGGCCTGCAGGCCGACGCGCCGGTTGTCCATGCGGGCACCTTCAGCAAGACGCTGTACCCCGGTCTGCGCCTCGGCTACCTCGTCCTGCCGCGGCCGATCGCGGCGGATTTCATTCACGCCGCCGCGCTCGCCACCCGCGCCGGGCAGGGCATCGAGCAGCGCGCGCTGGCCGATTTCATCGAGCGCGGGCACTACACCACCCACATGCGGCGCATGCGCGCGCGCTACAGCAGCCGCCAGGCCGCCCTGCGCGCCGCCCTGCAGCAGGCCTTCGGACCCGGCCTGGCTCTCTCCGGCGGCGAGGCCGGGCTCCATCTGGTGATGTGGCTGCCGGATGAACTCGACGACACGGGCGTGGCCGCGCGCGCCGCGCAGCTGGGGCTGGGCGTACGCGCCCTGTCCGCCTACACCCGCCCACCGGTGCGCTGCAACGGGCTGGTGCTCGGCTACGGGAACCTGGACGAGGGGGCCGTCGAGGGGGCGGTGGCGCGGCTGAAGCGGGCGGTGGGCGGGTGATCCCGGCCCGGTCATCAGCCCTGCGTCCTCGCTCACGCAGCAAGGCTGCCGGCCCGGGAGGCGATGCGTTATCCTCGGGCGCCGCCCGCAAACCGGAGCGGACGCGCGGCGCGCGCGCCCGGCCAGCGGTCGCGGCTACAATGACATCAACATCGATTCGAACGGCTCCCATCCATGCCCATCCTCGACTGGCTGAACAAGCGCCAGGCCCTGCAGGCCGCCGCGGCCGTGCCTTACCGGCTGATCGAAGTGGACGCCGTCCACGGCGACC
>JAREIX010000103.1 GCA_029286945.1 Thauera sp.
CGTGCTCGGCGAGGCCGGCACCGACAACGTGCAGGGCGAGGCGCAGAAGAAGCTCGACGTCATCGCCAACGAGATCCTGCTGCAGGCCAACGAGTGGGGTGGCCACCTCGCTGCGATGGCCTCGGAAGAGGTCGAGACGGTGCACCAGATCCCCTTCGACTACCCCAAGGGCGGCTTCCTGCTGCTGTTCGATCCGCTCGACGGCTCGTCGAACATCGACGTGAACATCTCGGTCGGCACCATCTTCTCGGTGCTGCGCAACCCGCCCGACTGCGACGAGCCGACCGAAGAGGACTTCCTCCAGCCCGGCCGCGAGCAGGTCGCCGCCGGTTACGCGGTGTATGGGCCGTCGACGATGCTCGTGCTCACCGTCGGCAACGGCGTGCATGGCTTCACGCTCGATCGCGAGATGGGCAGCTTCATCTACACCCAGCCCTTCATGAGCATCCCGGCCGATACCCACGAGTTCGCCATCAACGCCTCCAACGCGCGCTTCTGGGAGCCGCCGGTCAAGCGCTACGTGGACGAGATGACCCAGGGCAAGGGCGGTCCGCTCGGCAAGGACTACAACATGCGCTGGGTGGCCTCGATGGTGGCCGACGTGCATCGCACCCTCACCCGCGGCGGCATCTTCATGTACCCGATGGACGAGAAGTGCCGCGCCAAGGGCGGCAAGCTGCGCCTGATGTACGAGGCCAACCCGATGGCGCTGCTGGTCGAGCAGGCCGGCGGCGCGGCCTCGACCGGGCGCGAGCGCATCCTCGACGTGCAGCCGACGCAGCTTCACCAGCGCGTGCCGGTGATCCTCGGCTCGAAGAACGAAGTGGAGCCGGTGCCGGGCGGACGCAGCGGCGCACGCCGCGCCGCAGGCTGGCAGGCGGTCGCGGCGCCCGCGCTGCTGCTGGCGCTGTCGTCCGCGGCAGCCCAGGACGCGCTCAGCGTCCGCCTCGATGCACCCGAGGCGGTGCGCCCGGTGCTCGAGCAGCACGTGCGCCTGCTGCGCCGCGAGGACCTCGCGCTGCCCGCGCAGCAGGCCGACCGCGTGGCGATGACGCGCCGCGCCCGCCGCGAGATCGCCGACCTGCTCGCCACCGAAGGCTATTTCTCGCCCCGCATCCGTTTCGACCGCGAGGATCCGGCCAGCTGGGTGCTGGAGGTCGAGCCCGGGCCGCGGACCGAGATCGCCGCGGTCGACATCGCCTTCACCGGTGATCTGGCCGTCTCCGGCGAAGGCGGCCAGGCCTACCTCGAGCTGCTGCGCGCGGGCTGGGGCCTGCCGGTGGGTCAGCCCTTCCGCCAGGCGACGTGGGATGCCGCCAAGGCCGCGCTGCTCGACGCGGTGAGCGCGCGCCGCTACGCCGCCGCCCGCATCGCCGAGAGCCGCGCCGAGATCGACCCCGAGACCGCGCAGGCGCGCCTCAAGGTGCGCATCGACAGCGGCCCGGCCTTCTTCCTCGGCGAGCTCGAGGTCGAGGGCATCGAGCATCTGCCCGCCGATCTCGTGCACCGCTACAGCCAGCTGCGACCCGGTGCGCCCTATGACCGCGAGGCGCTGCTCGCCTTCCAGACCGACCTGCAGAACACGCCGCACTTCGGCTCGGTGATCGTGGACATCGACCGCGACCCGGCGCTGGCGGCCGCGGTGCCGGTGCGGGTGCAGGTGACCGAGGCGCTGCCGCGCTATGCCGGTGTCGGTGCGGGCTATTCCACCAACACCGGGGCGCGCGTCGAATTCACCTACCGCGATTCCAACCTGCGCAAGCGCGGCTGGGAGTTCTCCACCGGGCTGCGCCTCGAGCAGCGCCGCCAGGCCCTCTACGCCGACGTCTTCCTGCCGCCCCGGGGCCGCCACCGCGACAGCTTCGGCGCGCTCGTCGAACGCAGCGACCTCGAGGGGCTGAAGGTCGACGCGCAGGCCCTCGGAGCCACCCGCACGACGGTGCGCGGCGACATCGAGACCCAGCTCGCGCTGCGCCTGCAGCACGAGAAGATCGAGCCGGCCGGGGGCGAGGCGCGCTCCAGCAACACCCTCACCGCCAACTGGACCTGGATCAAGCGCGCGGTCAACGACCTGCTCGACCCCACCGACGGCCATGTGCTCGAGTTCCAGGTCGGCGGCGGGCCCGAGATCGCGCTCGCCGAGCGGGACTTCCTGCGCCTGTATTCGCGCTTCGTGCGTTACCAGCCGGTGCGCGGCAGCGACGTCTTCATCCTGCGCGGCGAGGCCGGCGTGACGCTGGCCGACAGTCGCGAGGGCATCCCGCAGGCCTTCCTGTTCCGCACCGGCGGCGCGCAGTCGGTGCGCGGCTACGACTACCAGAGCCTGGGGGTGAAGGAGGGCAACGCCACCGTCGGCGGGCGCTATCTCGCCACCGCCAGCGCGGAGTACGTGTACTGGTACCAGCCGAAGTGGGGGACGGCGGTCTTCATCGACGCCGGCGACGCGGCCGACACGCGTGCGGATTTCGACCTGCGCGTGGGCTACGGCGTGGGCGCGCGCTGGCGCAGCCCGGCCGGGCCGCTGGCGATCGATCTCGCCTGGGGGCACCAGGAACGCAGCCTGCGCCTGCACTTCGGGGTGGCGATCGCGTTCTGAGTCATCCGCGCGGCGCGGCTTTGCAGCGCCGCCGCCCTCAGTGCGGCGCGCGGTCGAGCCGGTCGGCGAGCGCCCGCAGGCCGTCGGAGATCAGCACCGGGTAGGCCTCGCCGGCGCCGGTCGGCGCCAGCCCAGACAGGGCCGGCGGCAGGCGGCCGAGGCTGTCGGCAGCGGCCGCGCGCAGGGTCGCGAGGGCGGGCGGCGGAGCGAGCCGGCGCCCGGCCTGCATCACCGGTTGCAGCAGGGCCCGCGCCCCGACCGCGGGCGCAGGCTCGGTGGCGAGCGTCACGTGGTCGCGCAGCAGCCGGCCGTGCGCGTCCAGCTCGCGCCACACCTGCTTGGCGTCCGGCCAGGTGGCCTTGCCTTCGGAGCGCTTGCGGCGCGCCACCCCGGCATAGCGCTGCAGCTTGTACACCGCGTCCAGGGTCGGCGCATCGGCCGAGGTGCTCAGCTGCGTGCCGACACCAAAGCCGTCGATCGGCGCGTCCGCCGCGAGCAGGGCGGCGATCGCGTGTTCGTCGAGGTTGCCGCTGGCGAAGATGCGCACCTCCCCCAGCCCGCCGCCATCGAGGATCGCCCGCACCGCGCGGGCGTGGGCGGCGAGGTCGCCGCTGTCGATGCGCACCGCGGCCAGCCCGACCCCACGCCGGCGCAGCTCGGGGGCGAGCGCGACCACCCGGCGCGCGGCGGCCTCGGTGTCGTAGGTGTCGATCAGCAGGGTGAGCTTGTCCGGCTGGGAGGCGGCGAAGCGCAGGAAGGCTTCGGTCTCGTGGGCATGGGCCTCGATGTAGGAATGCGCCATGGTGCCGAACAGCGGGATGCCGAAGCGCTCGCCGGCGAGCACGGTGGCGGTGCCTGCGAAGCCGGCCAGGTAGCTGGCGCGCGCCGCGAGCAGCGCGGCCTCGGCGCCATGGGCGCGGCGCAGGCCGAAGTCGACCAGCAGGCGCCCGCGTGCGGCGAGCACGCAGCGCGCCGCCTTCGAGGCGATCATCGACGACAGGTTGATCAGGTTGAGCAGCCGGCTCTCGATCAGCTGGGCCTCGCCGATCGGCGCCTCCACGCGCAGCACCGGCTCGTTGGCGAAGAAGGTCGCGCCCTCGGCCAGCGCATGCACCGCGCCGGTGAAGCGGAAATCCGCCAGCCAGGCGATGAAGCCGGGCGTGAAGCGCCCGCTCGCGCGCAGCCAGTCGAGCTCGGCCGCGCTGAAGTGGAGCTGCTCCAGCCACGCCAGCGCCGGCTCCAGGCCGGCGCAGAGCAGGAAGCGGCGTTGCGGCGGCAGCGCGCGCACGAAGAGCTCGAACACCGCGGTGTCCTGCAGGCCTTCGTCGTGGTAGGCCTGCAGCATCGTCAGTTCGTAGAGGTCGGTCAGCAGCGCGCTGTCGCCCGGATTCATGCAGGCTCGTCCGCGAGCAGGTCGAGCGCGATGAGGCGGGCGCCGCCGGCCTGCATGGCGGCGAGCGCGCGTGCGCCGTCGCCGGGCTGCACGTCCACCGCGCGCACCGCATCGCCGAGCACGAGGACCTCGAAGCCGAGGGCTCGCGCGTCACGCACGGTCGCCGCCACGCAGTAGTCGGTCGCCAGGCCGCCCACGAACAGGCGCCGCACGCCCCGCGTCCGCAGCCAGCCGGCGAGGCTGCTGTGGTCGAAGCCGGAGTAGGCGTCGGCCTCCGAGCCGGTGGCCTTCGACACCACCTCGGCGCCCGCGGGCAGCGCGAGCCCGGGCGCGAACGCCGCTCCCGGCGTGCCGGCCACGCAGTGCGGCGGCCAGGGCCCGCCGCGGTCGCGGAAGGAGCAGTGGTCGGGCGGATGCCAGTCGCGGGTGAAGGCGATCGGCAGGCCGTGCGCGACGAAGCGCGCGATGTAGCGCGCGAGCACCGGCACCACCGCATCGCCGTCCGGCACCGCGAGCGCGCCGCCGGGCAGGAAGTCGCGCTGCACGTCGACGACCACGAGGCCGTCGCCAGGCTGCAGGCGAACCGGCGCCTCGGTGCCGTGCGCGCTGTGCGGTGGCGAAGGGGGTGGGGCTGGCATGGCTTGCGCTCCCGGGTGTTTGCCCCACGGTCGCGCCGGAGCGGTCCTCGCGGGGCTGGTGGGCGGCGGACGACAGGAGTAATTTTCCCGCATGGCGACCGGCGGCCTCACCCGAAGTGTAGTCCGCGCGGCCGAATGCGCTGAACCCGTTGCGCTGACTCTTGTGGCCCCGCGTCGCGGGGCAGGCGAGTGGAACATGGAGCGACCGCCCGGCATCCGAACCTGCCTGTACCAGGGCGCGGCCCTCGAGGGCGTGATGGACGACATGGCGCGCCGCGCCGCCGCGCTGCTCGCCGGTCGCGCGCGCGTCGCGGTGATCGGCATCCTGCGCCGCGGCGCACCGCTCGCCGACCGGCTGTGCGAGCGCCTGGTGCGCAGGCATGGCCTGCCGGCACCGCTGCGCCTGGACCTGCAGGTCAAGCGCTACGCCGATGACCTCAGCCTGCTGCATCCCGAGACCCGGCTCACCGAGGACGCCGCCCACGCCGCGCTCGATCTCGAGGGCCGCAGCCTGCTGGTGGTCGATGACGTGCTCTACACCGGCCATTCGCTGCTGCGCGTGCTCGAATACCTGGCGCGCCGCCAGCCGGCGGAGATCCGGGTGGCGATGCTGGTCGATCGTGGCGTGTGCAGCCTGCCGGTGCATGCCGACGTGGTCGGCCGCCGGCTCGAGATCGCCGCCGGCGACATCATCGAGTGCAACGTGCCGCCCTACGAGCAGGCGTTCCGCATCGAGCTGCTGCGCCCGCAGCGGGCAGGGGAAGGGGAGGGGGAGGGACGATGATCTTCCAGGATCGACTGGATGCGGCCGCCCAGCTCTCGAAGGCGCTCGACGCCTGGCGTGGCAGGAACCCCCTGGTGCTGGCGATCCCGCGCGGCGCGGTGCCGATGGGCGCGGCGCTGGCCGAGGCGCTCGGCGGCGAGCTCGACGTGGTGCTGGTGCACAAGCTCGGCTCGCGCTGGAATCCGGAGTACGCGATCGGCGCGGTCGACGAGAGCGGCTGGTCGATCGTCACCGACGCCGCCGAGGACGATGCCGCGTGGCTGGAGGCGGAGAAGGCGCGCCGCGTGGAGCAGCTGCGCGCGCGCCGCGCGCTGTATTCGCCCGAGCGGGCGCCGGTCGACCCGCGCGGGCGGGTGGTGATCGTCGTCGATGACGGGCTCGCCACCGGGGCGACGATGATCGCCGCCCTCCATGCGGTGCGCGCGCAGGCGCCGCAGCGGCTGATCTGCGCGCTTCCGGTCGCCGCGCCCGACAGCCTGGCGAACGTCGAGCCCTATGCCGACGAGCTGGTGTGCCTCGACAAGCCCTGGGGCTTTCGTGCGGTCGGCCAGTTCTACCGGCACTTCGACCAGGTCGAGGATGAGGAGGTGGTCGCCTGCCTGCGCCGCTTCGCCCGGCGTGCGCCGGCGAGTGGGGAACCGACGGCGAGCGGGGACGCTAGCGCGGGTGGGGACGCTACCGCGAGGGGCGAATCGACCGCGAGGGGCGAATCGACCGCGAGGGGGGCACCGACGGCCCGTGGTGAATGAGCGGCCGGCGTTGAATGCGCCGCCCGCGGCGCGCATTGGCGCCGCGGGCGGGTGTGGCGCGGCTCTGGCTCAGCAGCGGCCCTTCTTGGCCTGGCCGGGGGGGCAGAAGTCGCTGCCGCGCTCGTAGCGGCGGCCGTCCTCGTAGTAGTAGCGGCGCTCTTCGTAGCGCGCACGCTCGCGGCGGCTGTCGCGCTCGTTGTCGTAGCCGACGGCGGCGCCGACGCCGCCCCCCACGGCACCACCGATGATGGCGCCTTCGCGGCCGCCGACGGCTTCGCCGATCACGGCGCCGGCGGCGCCGCCAAGGCCGCCGCCGAGGGCGGTCGAACCGCCGGCGTGCGCGGTACCGGCGAGGGACAGGACGACGAGGGCAGAGGCAAGGAGTCGGGTCTTCATGTGCGGTTTTCCGTCATTGTTGGATGGCGGCGATCTTAAGCGCGCCTGCCGGCGGCTGTCGAACGCGACTTGTCAGTGAATGTTGCCCCCGCTGGTCCCGCGCGCTGTACCCTGCCGGTGCGCCGGGTTGTCCGGCTCATGCGGGCCGTGCGTCACGCGAACGGGGCGCGGCTCAGTCGCCAGCCAGGGGCGGCGGTGTGTCCGCGTTCCCGTCCGCCGTCCTGTCGTCGTCCGATGGATCGTGCGCGCCGCCGCTGCCGAAGGCGCGCCGCAGCGCGGCGAGCTTCTTCAGGCCGGCGATCGCGCGCCCGTTGACCGAGTCCGCCGGCATCGTCCCGTCGGCGTCCGGCGTGCCGGCGGGCAGGCCGGTCAGCAGCGCGAGCGCTTCGTCGACGTCGGCCACCGCCCACACCTTGAAGCGGCCGGCGCGCACCGCATCGACCACCTCCTCGCGCAGCATCAGGTGGCAGACGTTGGGGCGCGGGATCAGCACGCCCTGCTCGCCGCTGAGGCCGCGCGCGGCGCAGATGTCGAAGAAGCCCTCGATCTTGTCGTTGATGCCGCCCACCGGCTGCACCACGCCGAACTGGTTCACCGAGCCGGTGACCGCCAGCGCCTGGCGGATCGGCACGCCGGACAGTGCCGACAGCAGCGCGGTGAGCTCGGCGAGCGAGGCGCTGTCGCCCTCGACGCCGCCATAGGACTGCTCGAACACCAGGCTGGCCTTGAGCGACAGCGGCATCGTCCAGCCGAAGCGGGCGGCCATGAAGGCGGACAGGATCAGCACGCCCTTGGAGTGGATCGGCCCGCCGAGCTTGACCTCGCGTTCGATGTCGATGACCTCGCCCTCGCCGACGCGCACGGTGGCGGTGATGCGCACCGGGTGGGCGAAGCTGTCGTCGCCGAGCGGCACCACCGCCAGGCCATTGACCTGGCCGACGTGACTGCCAGCGGTGTCGACCAGCCACTGGCCGCGCAGGATCTCCTGCTGATGGTGCAGGCGGATACGCTCGTGGCGGCGGCGATGGGCGTCGAGCGCGGCGTCGACATGTTCGCGCTCGATGCGCGCGGCGCCGGCGGCGGTCGCGAAATGCGCGGCTTCGCGCAGGCGGTCGTCGATCGGCTGGGTCCGGGTGTTCAGGCGCTCGGCGTCGCCGGCGAGCCGCGCCGCGTGCTCGATCAGGCGCGCCATTGCGGGGGCGGACAGCGGCGGCAGGCCGGCGCGGCGGGCGAGGGTGGCGATCATGCGGGCGTAGGCGGCGGTGTTGTCCGGCGTGCGCGCGATCTCGCTTTCCATGTCGGCGTTGATGCGAAAGAGCGCAGCGAACTCGGGGTCGTACTGGCCGAGCAGGTAGTAGATCAGGCGCTCGCCGATCAGGATCAGCTTGAGCGCGAGCGGCATCGGTTCGGGCTCGAGCTGCACCGAGCCGGTGACGCCGATCAGCTCGGACAGCGACTCGATGCGCAGCCGCCCGGACTTGAGCGCGCGCTTCACGCCTTCCCAGGCGAAGGGCTGGGACAGCAGCTTGATCGCATCCAGCACCAGGAAGCCGCCGTTGGCGCGGTGCAGGGCGCCGGCGCGGATCAGCGTGAAGTTGCTGACCAGGGTGCCCATATGCACCAGATGATCGATGCGGCCGACCAGGTTCTGCAGCGTCGGGTGGTCTTCGTGGATCAGCGGCCGCGTGCGGTCGGCGGGGTTGGCGACCAGCAGGTTCACCAGGTAGCGCTGCGCCGAGATGCTGCCGGAGTAGGTCAGGGTGTCGGCGTCGTCGTCGGCGTGCGGCGCGGCGTGCAGCGACTCGCCGCTGGCGACGATGTCCTTGAGCACGTCGTCGAGGTGGGCGCCCACCTCGGGGAGGTCGGCGTAGCGAGGCTGGAGCTCCTCGATCATGTGGGTGACCGTGGCGCCGAGGGCGTCGCGGCCGGCGTCGCGGATGCGGTTCTGCAGCTCGCGCCGCCAGCGCGGGAACTCGTTCATCAGCCGGTGCATGCGCTCGTGCAGCGCCTTGATGTGTTCGCCGAGCTCATGCTGGCGCGCCTCGGGCAGCTTCTCGAACTCCTCCTGCGACAGCGTGCTGTCGGCGTTCTTCATCGGCAGGAAGGCGAAGCCGTGCGGGGTGCGCAGCAGCGCGATGCCGAGCGCCTGCGCCTCGTCGCCGAGCTTGCGCAGGGCGGTCTCCTCGCGCTGCTTGGCCTCTTCCTGCAGGGCCTCGATGCGGTTGCGGTACTCGTCGCTCTCGAACACCGCGGCGATCGCCGGCATCAGCTCCTCGACGAAGCGCTGCATGTCGTCGCGGAAGGCGGGGCCGCGGCCGCAGGGCAGGCGCAGCAGGCGCGGCCGTGACGGGTTGTCGAAGTTCCAGACGTAACACCAGTCGGCCGGCGGCGGGCCCTCGCGACGTTCCTGCTCGAGCAGGCGGTCGACGATCTCGTGGCGCCCGCTGCCGGCGTCGCCGAGCACGAAGAGGTTGTAGCCCTCGCCCGCGATGTCGAGCCCGAGGCGGATCGCGTCCACCGCGCGGCCGTGGATGTCGCCGGCGTCGAGTTCAGGCAGCGCGTCGGAGGTCCGGAAGCTGAGCGCCGCGGCGTCGCAGGCGGTGTGGAGGCGTTCCGGCGGAAGCGGTGCGGGAAAGGGCATGGCGGGGCCTCGCGCGGGTCGGGTTCTTGCGCACCATCATAGACCCCCGCCTGCGCATCAGGACTTCGCGATCATCGCACCAGGAAGGGCAGGTTGGCGGTCGCCGCCTTGCCTGCGCGGTCGCGCACGGTGATGAACAGGCGATAGGCGCCGGGCGTGACGGGGGCGAGGAAGCGCACCGTGGCCGCGTCGGCATGCAGCAGGCGGACGTCGACGCGCGCCGGTGGGGTCTCGGCGTCGCCGCCCTTGCGCAGGTCGGTGGCTTCGGCGAACACCGCCCATTCGGTGGTGAGCGGCCCGCCGTCATGCGCGAGCGCATCGACGCCGGCGCCGATCTCGGCGCCGGGGGCGAACGTGTCGGCACCGATGCCGATGCCGCGGATCGCCGGCGCCGGCGCGGGCTGCGGCCGCCCCCAGGCCGCCGCGAGCGCGTCGGTCATCGCGGTCGCGCTGCCGTCGGCGAGCAGCAGCCCGTGCCAGGTCGCGGTCTGCTCCTGCTTGGCGCCCCACAGGAAGGGGAAGGCGCCGCGGATCTGCGGCTGATCCTCGAGGAAGGCCAGCGCCTCGGTGAAGAAGCGCGCCTTCTCGGTGCTGGTGAGTTCGACCGGCACGCCCCAGGGCTTGCGACCGGCCTGCCACTGGCCGAGCGGACCCAGCTCGGCGATCACCACCGGCTTGGTTATGCCGGCCGTGCGCAGGCGCTGCGGCAGGTCGAACACCGCGCCGGCATAGACGTTGATGCCGAGCAGGTCGACATGGGGGCAGCAGCCGGCCAGCGTCCGGAACGCGTCCATGCCGGTGTCGGCCACCACCATCAGGGTCGGGTGCGCGGGGTCGAGGCGCTTCACCAGGCCGGCGAGGCGGTCGATCTCGCGCCACAGCGGCAGCGGGTCGGCGACACCGGTCTCGACCTCGTTGCCGACGCCCCAGGCGAGCAGCGCCGGGTGCGTGCGGTGGCGGGCGACGAAGTCGAGCAGGGCCGCCTCCTGCGCCTGCACCGCGCTGGCATCGGCGTAGTCGAAGCCGTGGCGCGGATGCTCGACCCACAGCCCCATCACCACCTTCAGGCCCAGGCGCTGCGCCGCGTCCAGCACCCAGGCGTCGGACTGGCGATACACGCGCACGACCTTGGCGCCGACGGCGGCGAGACGGGCGAGGCTGGCGCGGTCGCCCTCGAAGGCGGCACCGTGCCATCTTTCGGCGTCGGCGGCGCGGGCCGGCGGGGCGGCCAGCATGAGCAGGGCGATGAAAAAAGTTAACAGAAGGCGCACTTGAAATCCCCAGGAGCGGTCCCTATTATTAGCACTCGTTGGCGGTGAGTGCTAACAATGCTTCGGACAGCGGATTGCCATGCTGTCCGCAATCACTGCAGACCGGTTTTGCGGGCCCGTCCCGCGTGTGTGTCAATCAACCCAAACAGTCGAACCTTAGTTAGGAGAGAACTCGATGAAGATTCGTCCCCTGCACGATCGCGTGATCGTCAAGCGTCTGGAAGCCGAGCGCAAGACCGCCAGCGGCATCGTGATCCCCGACAGCGCCGGCGAGAAGCCCGATCAGGGCGAGGTGCTGGCCGTCGGCAACGGCAAGATCCTCGACGACGGCAAGGTCCGTCCGATGGCCGTCAAGGTGGGCGACAAGGTCCTGTTCGGCAAGTATGCCGGCCAGACCGTGAAGGTCGAAGGCGAAGAGCTCCTCGTGATGCGCGAGGAAGACATCATGGGTGTGGTCGAGGCCTGAGCCTCCCCGATCCCGCACAACGAACGCTAATCGCAACACATTCCGGAGTTCTGAAGAATGGCAGCTAAAGAAGTCAAGTTTGGTGATTCCGCCCGCGAGCGCATGGTCGCCGGTATCAACATCCTCGCCAACGCGGTCAAGGTGACCCTGGGCCCGAAGGGCCGCAACGTGGTGCTCGAGCGCTCCTTCGGCGCCCCCACCGTGACCAAGGACGGCGTCTCGGTCGCCAAGGAAATCGAGCTGAAGGACAAGTTCGAGAACATGGGCGCGCAGATGGTCAAGGAAGTCGCTTCCAAGACCTCGGACATCGCCGGTGACGGC
>JAREIX010000104.1 GCA_029286945.1 Thauera sp.
CCGTGCACCGCGTTGGCGTCGATCGACTCGGCGAAGTCGGCGCGGATGGTGCCCTTGTCGGCCTTCTTCGGGTCGGTGGCGCCCATCAGCTCGCGGTTCTTGGAGATGGCGTTCTCGCCTTCCAGGCACTGGATCATCACCGGGCCGGAGGTCATGAACGAGACCAGGTCCTTGAAGAAGGGACGCTCCTTGTGCACGGCATAGAATTCGCCGGCTTCACGCTCGGACAGGTGCGCCATCTTGGCCGCGATGACCTTGAGGCCGGCGCCTTCGAAGCGGGCGTAGATCTGGCCGATCACGTTCTTGGCGACGGCGTCGGGCTTGATGATGGACAGGGTGCGTTCGATTGCCATGGATAACTCCGGGAGGATGACACCGATGCGCGCGCTCGGCGCGGGACTGTAAGGCGACGCAAGCGCCACGACGAAAAACATGATCCCCGCCGGCATCGCTGCAAGGCGGGGATCGAACCAGCCTCTTTGCCGGGGGCCGCGCGCGGCGGTCCCCGGCACGAGTGCTTACATCATGCCCAGCGCCCTGGGCAGGAAGGTGGAGATGCTCGGGATGTAGGTGATCATCATCAGGAACACCAGCATCGTGTACAGCCAGGGCATGACCGCCTTGCTCATCTCGGTGAGGCCGGCCTTGGTGATGCCGCTCGCCACGAAGAGGTTCAGGCCCACCGGCGGCGTGATCATGCCGATCTCCATGTTCACCACGATCATCACGCCGAAGTGGATCGGGTCGATGCCGAGCGCCACCGCCACCGGGAACAGGATCGGGGCGAGGATCAGGATGATCGACGACGGCTCCATCAGCGCGCCGGCCACCAGCAGCAGCAGGTTCACCACGATCAGGAAGCCGATCGGGCCCATGCCGCTGGCCACGATCGCGTCGGCCATGCGCTGCGGGATCTGCTCGCTGGTCAGGATGAAGGAGAACAGCACCGCGCTGGCGATGATGAACAGCAGCATCGCGCTCATGTTGGCCGACTCATGTTGGCCGAATCGAGCAGCACGCGCGGAATCTGCTTCAGGGTCAGGTCCTTGTACACGAAGACCGCGATGAAGAACGCATAAACCGCGCTCATCGCCGCCGCCTCGGTCGGGGTGAACATGCCCGAGTAGATGCCGCCCATCACCACCACGATCAGCATCAGCCCCCAAAAGGCCTTGCGGAAGTGCTTGACGCGTTCGCCCCAGGTCGAGCGCGGCAGCGTCGGGTAGTTGTTCTTGTGCGCCACGTACCAGGTGCACAGGCCGAGCATGAAGGCCAGCAGCAGGCCGGGGATCACGCCCGCCATGAACAGCGCGCCCACCGAGGTGTTGGTCGTCACCGAGTACATCACCATGACGATCGAGGGCGGGATCAGGATGCCGAGGCCGCCCGCCGAGGCCACCGTGCCGGCGCCGAAGCGCAGCGGATAGCCCTGCTTGATCATCGCCGGGATGAGGATCGAGCCGATCGCCACCACCGTCGCCGGGCTCGACCCCGACACCGCCGCGAACAGCGCGCACGCCAGCACCGCCGACATGCCCAGGCCGCCGCGCATGTGGCCGACCATCGAGGTGGCGAAGTTGATCATCCGCCGCGCCACCCCGCCGTGGGTCAGGAAATTGCCGGCGAGGATGAAGAACGGGATCGCCATGATCTCGAACTTCTCGATGCCGGTGAACATCTTGAGCGCCACCGACTCCAGCGGCACGTCGGTGAAGATGAACATGAAGCTGAGCACGGTGAGGCCGAGCGCCACCCCGACCGGCATGCCGATCGCCATGAGGACGATGAGCAGGCCGAAGATTGCAATGGTATTGGTCATGATCTCGTCTCCCTCACTTTCCCGAACCCGGGCGCTTGGCCTCGGACTCGCGGCGGGCGTGCTCGACGTCTTCGGCGATCGAGAACGCCTCGCCCTCGAGCAGCACGTTCTCGTCGTCTTCCTCGTCCAGGCCTTCGACGTGGCCATGGTCGTGGGTGGGCAGCTCGCCGGTGCGGGCGAAGCTCACCATCACCTGCAGGAAGCGGTAGCACATCAGGAAGGAGCCGAGCGGCACCGCGGAGTACACGATCCAGGTGGGCCACTCCAGGTCGGGCGTGGTCGGGCCCTCGAAGAAGTCGCCGGTGTCGCGGCCGAGCAGGCTCAGCGTCTCGTAGGCCATGCCGTTCTCCCACACGAAGAGCGCGCCGAAGAGCCCGATCAGGCCGGTGAAGACCACGCCGCACACCAGGCCGAGCTGGATCATCGCCGAGCGCGTGCTGCCGGAGAGCTTGTTGATCAGGATGTCGACCCCGACGTGGATGCCGGTGCGCACGCCGTAGGCGGCGCCGAACTTGGCCATCCACACGAAGAGGATGATGCAGAACTCCTGGGCCCAGCCGAAGTTCATGTCGAGCAGCCAGTCCTGCAGGCCGGGAATCTCGTAGCCCGACAGGTAGCGATGCACCACCGAGACGAAGATCACCACCGTTGCCACGGCCATCAGCGCGGCGATGATGAACTCCTCGAGGCGGTCGAGAAGCTTGTTCATGATTGTGTTCTCCCGAAAGAAACGCCCGTCGGGTCGGCGTGGCCTGACGGGCGCTGTGGGGGTGGAGCGACGGGGATTAGAGCTTGGCCGGATCGAATCCGGTTTCCTTGTAGATCGACTCGATCAGGTCCTTGCCGATGCGCGACTCCATCTTCTTGTGCACCGGCGCGAAGGCCTTCTTGAAGGCGGCCTTTTCCTCGGCGGTCGGGGTGTGGATCTCGGTCTTGCCCGAGGCGCGCACCGCTTCAAGCGACTTGTCGTTCTCTTCCTTGGCGATCTGGTTGGCGTAGACGGTGGACTCCTTGATCGCCTTGTCGAGCTGCGTGCGCACCTCGGCCGGCAGCCCGTCCCAGAACTTCTTGTTGGTGATCACCGCATAGCCGAGGTAGCCATGATCGGTCAGCGTCATGTGCTTCTGCACCTCGTGCATCTTCTGGGTGTAGAGGTTGGAGTGCGGGTTCTCGGTGCCATCCACGACGCCGGTCTGCAGCGCCTGATAGACCTCGGAGAAGGCCATCACCTGCGGCAGCGACTTCACCTCCCGCATCTGCTCCTCGAGCACCTTGGACGACTGGATGCGCATCTTCTTGCCCTTCAGGTCCTCGGGCGTGCGGATCGGGCTGTTGGCCGAGAACGACTTGAAGCCGTTGTCCCAGAACGCCAGGCCCTTGATGCCCTTGGGCTCGAGCTTGGCGAGCAGCTGCTGGCCGACCGGTCCCTGGGTGACCTTGTTGAGTGCCTCGTAGCCATCGAAGATGTAGGGCAGGTCGAAGACCTCGAACTCGCGCACGCCGAGCGGGCCGAACTTGGCCAGCGAGGGGGCAAGGAGCTGGACGGCGCCGAGCTGCAGCGCTTCCATCTCTTCCTTGTCCTTGTACAGCGTGCTGTTGGCGTACACCTCGACCTTGACCGCGCCCGCGGTGTATTTCTCGGCGAGTTCCTTGAACTTTTCTGCCGCCTTGCCCTTGGGCGTGTCCTGGGCGACGACGTGGCTGAACTTGATCACGATCGGTTCTGCAGCAGCCGCTGCAGCAGACAGGCCAACGGCAACCAGGCCAACCAGAAGCGCACGAATCTTCATGAAAGCATCTCCTCCGAGAGAACGGCATCACGGCGTTGTTTTGTTGCCCGGACAGCGCCGGACCTGGGTCGACACAGCCATAAGTTGCGTTGTGTCGGGGATCAGTATCCTTTGGGCAAGAGTGGGCTGCTATTGTGGAAGTCCGCATTCGTGACAACCGCAAGCGCCCCGGCCACCCGGCCGCCCGCCGCCTGACACCATGAGCCAGACCGAAGCCCCCAGCCTGCCGCCTGCGTCCGCCGCCGGTCGCAGGCGCTGGATCCAGCACCTGCCCTACCTGAGCCTGGCGCTCTTCCTCGTCGCCATCGCCGCCCTGGTGTGGCTGACGCGCCAGTACGACGCCGACGAGCAGCGCACCACGCTGATCAACGACGTGCTGTGGATGGAGCAGAACCTGCGCTTCCATCTCGATCGCAACGAGGTCTACCTGCAGGAGATCGGGCGCGAGCTGTTCGCCGGCCAGCCGCCGTCGCCCGAGGTCGACGCCCGCCTCGCCAGCCTGTTGAACCAGGAGCGCGGCCTGGTGCAGATCATGTGGCTGGCGGCGGATGGCCGCATGATCGGGGCGATGCCACCGCACCCGGCCGCACAGTCATCGGCGGCGGATGCGGGCGCCCAGGCGGTCGACGAGGCGGCCTTCGAGCTTGCGCGCAGCATCGGTCGCCCGGTCTACGGCCCCGCCCATGCGGTGATCGGAGGCACCCATCATTTCGAGGTCCATGTGCCGATCTGGTCCGAGGACGCGACGGCGGGCATGGTCGTCGGCGTGTACTCGCTGACCGACCTCGTCGTGCGCGAACTGCCCTGGTGGTTCTCCGAGCGCTACCGGGTGGCGGTGCTCGACGCCGACGGTCGTGAGATCGCGGCCAAGTCCAAGGTCGCGCCGCTGTCCGCGAGCCTCGCCTACACCATGCCCTTCGACCCCCCCGGCCACGGGCTGACCCTGCAGATCACCGCCTACAAGTCCGACACGCGCTGGGTCCCGGTGCTGCTCGGCGCTTCGATCGTGCTGCTGGCGGGCATCATCGTCTGGAGCGTCAGGCAGCTGCGCCGCCAGCTCGCCCGCCGCCAGCGGGCCGAGATCGCGCTGCGCGCCGAATCGGCCTTCCGCAAGGCGATGGAAGACTCGATGCTGACCGGCATGCGCGCACGCGACCTCGACGGCCGGCTGACCTACGTGAACTCGGCCTTCTGCAGGATGACCGGTTTCAGCGCCGACGAGCTGCTCGGCCTCAAGGCGCCGATGCCCTACTGGGACCCGGAGCGACTCGAGCAGACCTTCGAGCTGCACCGCCAGATCCTGAGCAGCGGCAGCGCCACCGAGGGTACCGAGGTGCGGCTGCGGCGCAAGAACGGCGAGGTGCTCGACGTGCTGGTGTTCGAGGCGCCGCTGATCGACGCCGCCGGCCGCCAGGCGGGCTGGATGGGCTCGGTGCTCGACATCACCGAACAGAAGCGCGCGCGCGAGCAGACCCGGCAGCAGGAGGAGCGCCTGCAGCAGAGCTCGCGCCTGATCACCATGGGCGAGATGGCCTCCACGCTGGCCCACGAGCTCAATCAGCCGCTGGCCGCCATCGCCAGCTACAACACCGGCTGCATGAACCGGCTCGTCGATGATCAGCCGATCGACCGCCGCGAGCTGCTCGACATCCACGAGCGCATCGCGCGCCAGGCGCGGCGGGCGGGCGAGATCATCCGCCGGGTGCATGACTTCGTCCGCCGCTCCGAGCCCAAGCGCGAGCCGCTCGACCTCAACACGGTGCTGCGCGACGCGATCGGACTGATCGAGGCCGACGCGCGCAAGCGTCAGGTGCAGCTGCGCGTCGAGCTCGGCGAGCCGATGCCGCCCGTGGTCGCCGACGCGGTGATGATCGAGCAGATCGTCGTCAACCTGGTGCGCAACGCGATGGATGCGATGCGCGAGCTGGCGCCCGCGCAGCGGCTCGTCGAGGTGCGGACGGCCCGACACGGGCGCTTCGCCACCGTGTCGGTGGCCGACCGCGGCGCCGGCATCCCGACCGACATCGCCGCACGCCTGTTCGAGCCCTTCTTCACCACCAAGGCCGAGGGCATGGGCATGGGCCTGAACATCTGCCGCTCGATCGCCGAACTCCACCATGGCCGCCTGGGCTTCGAAACCCGACCGGGCGGCGGTACCATCTTCACCCTGTCGCTACCGCTGGACGCCCCGCCCGCATGAATCCCGCCTGCACCCACATCATCGACGACGACGAGGCCATCCGCGACGCGCTCGAGTGGCTGTTCAAGACGCGCGGCGTGAGCTGCCGCACATGGCCTTCTGGCGAACGCTTCCTCGACGCCTGGCAGCCCGACTGGCGCGGCTGCATCGTGCTCGACATCCGCATGCAGGGCATGAGCGGGCTGGAATGCTTCGACACCCTGCTCGCGCGCGGCTGCCAGCTGCCGGTGATCTTCATCACCGGCCACGGCGACGTGCCGATGGCGGTGTCGGCGCTCAAGAAGGGCGCCTTCCATTTCATCGAGAAGCCCTTCAACGACCTGGACCTGGTCGATCTGGTGGAGAAGGCGCTCGCCACCGACCACGACCGCCAGCGCGTCGCCGCCAGCCGCGAGACCATCGAGGGCCGACTGGCGACGCTGACCCAGCGCGAGCGCGAGGTGATGGAGCTGATCCTGGAGGGCAAGTACAACAAGGTCATCGCCGACGAGCTGTCGATCTCGATGCGTACCGTGGAGGCCCACCGCTCGCGCATCTTCGAAAAGATGGACGTGCGCTCGGCGGTGGAGCTCGCGCAGCTGCTGACCGTGCTGCGCACCTGAGGGCCGCCTCAGCTGCCCTCCTCCACATGGGGCGCGAGCTCCCAGCGCGGCAGCACACCGGCGGCATCCGGCGGACAGGCACACGCGACCGCCACCCCGATCCCGCCCACCCAGGCCGCCTCGCCATCCACCCACAGCACCGGCAGACGGTCGCGCAGCCAGGCCGGAATCCCGGCCTCCTGGCACAGCTTGCGCAGGGGCCGGCGCGGCCGACGCGCATCCAGCTGCAGGCGCAGCCCCGGCACGCGCAGTCCAAGGCGGACCTCGCTCGCCGCATCGAGCAGGGCACGGCTGAGCCCGGCCCCGGGCACGACATCGAAGCACACGCGCGCATCACCCCAGGGAATCGCCGGCTCGCCATGCCAGCGCCGGGCGACCGGCGCACGCGTCGCCGCGGGTTCCAGCCACAGCGCGTCCCGATATGCACAGCAGGCCCACTCGCCCAAGAGCAGGCGCAAGGGATGGTGCAGCGGGCTGGCGCGCAGCTGGCGCAGCGCCTCGTCCAGCGTCGCGCGCGACGGCGACGGCGCCGCGCGCTGCTGCAGCAGCCAGCGCAACAGGTTGGCCTGGCGGGGGGGAGCGAGCGCAAGCAGCCGCTGCCGGCTCAGCACGGCGCCGCCGCAGGCCGCGGCGTCGACCGCCGCGAGCTCGCCGAGCAGCGCGTCGGCTTCGGCGAAATGCTGCGCCGCGCGCGCCAGCGCGGGCACCGCCGCAGGAAAGAGCTCGCGCGCCACCGGCAGCAGGCGGTGACGGATCGCGTTGCGGGTGAAATGGAGCTCGGCGTTGCTTTCGTCCTCGACCCAGTCGAGCGCCATGCGGCGGGCCCAGGCCTCGATCTCGGCGCGACGCAAGCTCAGCAGCGGCCGCAGCCGGCCGGGCCGTCCGTTCGCGGCCGGACTCGCCGCCCGCATCGCCGCCGCGCCCCGCACGCCGGTACCGCGCAGCAGGCGGAACAGCAGGGTCTCGGCCTGATCGTCCTGGTGATGGCCGAAGGCCAGCCAGTCGCAGGCCACCGTATCGAGGGCGGCGTGGCGCTGCACCCGCGCCGCCGCCTCGACCCCGTCGGGGTGAGCGCGATCGACCTCGACCTGCAAGACCTGCAGCGGCACGCCCGCACGGGCGCAGCGCCGCACACAGGCCGCGGCCCACGCGCGCGCATGCGGACTCAGGCCGTGATCGACGTGCGCCGCCGACAACTGGTAAGCGAAGCGCGGCTGCAGGCGGCGCAGCGCCTCGAACAGCACCACCGAGTCGACGCCGCCGGACAGCGCGCAGCACAGGCGTGCACCGGCCGGCACGGCGGCGGCGGCCAGGGCCGCCGCGACCCGCTCGAGCAGTTCGTCAGCTTCGTCGCTCATGCACCCTGCGTTCCCGGGCGCGCACGCGCGCTGCACTCAACGCCGCGGGCGCGGCAGAGCCGCCCGCGCCCGCGTCAGGCCGCCTTTTCCTTGAAGCGCCCGTAGCTCATCAGCTTCTCGTAGCGCTGGGCGACCAGCTCGGAGGGCGTCAGCACCTCGAGCTCGCGCAGCGCGTCGGCGAGCGCACGCTTGAGCGACGCCGCCATCGCGCGATGGTCACGGTGGGCGCCGCCGATCGGCTCGTTCACGACGCGGTCGATCAGGCTCAGGGACTTGAGCCGCGCCGCGGTGATGCCCATGGTCTCGGCGGCGTCGGCGGCCTTCTCGGCGCTCTTCCACAGGATGGATGCGCAGCCTTCGGGCGAGATCACCGAGTAGGTCGAGTACTGCAGCATCAGCACCTGGTCGGCCACCGCGATCGCCAGCGCGCCGCCCGAGCCGCCCTCGCCGATGATGGTGCTGATGATCGGGGTCTTGAGCTCGGCCATCAGGTAGATGCTGTGCCCGATCGCCTCGGACTGGCCGCGCTCCTCGGCGCCGATGCCCGGGTAGGCGCCCGGCGTGTCGACGAAGGTGAACACCGGCAGCGCGAACTTCTCGGCCAGCTTCATCAGCCGCATCGCCTTGCGATAGCCCTCGGGGCGCGGCATGCCGAAGTTGCGCGCGATCTTCTCCTTGGTGTCGCGCCCCTTCTGGTGGCCGATAACCACACAGGCCTGGCCGTTGAAGCGCGCGAGTCCGCCGACGATCGCCTTGTCGTCGGCGTAGCTGCGGTCACCGTGCAGTTCCTGGAAATCGGTGAAGATCAGGCTGGCGTAATCGAGCGTGTAGGGGCGCTGCGGATGGCGCGCAACCTGAGCGATCTGCCACGGCGTGAGCTTGGCGTAGAGATCCTTGGTCAGCGACTGGCTCTTGGCCTCGAGCCGCTTGATCTCGTCGGAGATGTCGACCGCCGGATCGTCCTGCACGAAACGCAGTTGGTCGATCTTCTCCTCGAGCTCGGCGATCGCCGTCTCGAAATCCAGAAAGGAGGTTTTCATCCAGCCGTTCCCCGTGAAAAATGTGCGCCATTGTAACGCCGCCGCGCCACCGGCGTGCGCGGCATGTGCTGCACTGCGGCAGAGGCGCTCTCACCCAATGAAAAAACGGGGCGGCGCCTTGCGGCGACCGCCCCGTCGAAGTGTGCAGCCCGCGCTGCGGGCGACGCTTATTCGTTGTTGGCAAAGCCCAGCAGATGTAGCAGGCTGGTGAAGAGGTTGAAGATCGACACGAACAGCGACACCGTGGCCATGATGTAGTTGGTTTCGCCGCCGTGGATGATGTTGCTGGTCTCGAACAGGATCAGGCCCGACATCAGCAGCACGAAGGCGGCCGAGACGGTCAGCGACAGCGCCGGGATCTCGAAGAAGATCGCACCCAGGCCGGCCAGGAAGGCCACCAGGATGCCGACCATCAGGAAGCCGCCCATGAAGGAGAAGTCCTTCTTGGTCGTGATCGCGTACGCCGACAGGCCGAGGAAGATCGCTGCGGTGCCGGCCATCGCCTGCATCACGATCGAGCTGCCGTTGGGCAGCGACAGGTAGGCAGAGATGATCGGGCCGAGCGTGAAGCCCATGAAACCGGTCAGCGCGAACACGAACACGACGCCGAGGCTGCTGTTACGGAACTTGCTGGTCGCAAACAGCAGACCGAAATAGCCCAGCAGGGTGACGATGATGCCCAGGCGCGGTGCGCCCATCGCCATCGACAGGCCGGCGGTCAGCGCCGAGAAGGCCAGCGTCAGCGACAGCAGCATGTAGGTGTTGCGGATGACCTTGTTGGTCTGCAGCACCGAGGCTTCGGTGCGGGTCATGGTGGCGATGCGGTTTTCCATGATCGGATGTCCTCCAGTGGGGATCGATGATTTGTTTTGTGGGCCACCGCGCATCGCTGCGCGAACGGGCCCGCTATTTCAACGGTGGCGTGACCGGATCAGGCCGGCAGTGCGGCGATCGGCGCCGCGGCCGCGCGCACCGGGCGCTGATGGCGACGCACACGCTGGGCAAGGACCCGGGCGACGCGATCGGCGGCCTCATCGACCGCGGCCCGGACCTCGATCTGGGTGATCGCGAACACGACGTCGGGCAGGTTGCGCAAGCGCAGTTGCACGACGCAGCGCTTGTCGGCGCCGCCCTTCGGCCCATTCACGTCGGCAACCTTCACGCGCGCCCACTGGATGTGGTCGCGAAAACGGCCAATCGCGAACTTCATCCGCCGCGCAACGTAATCACGCAGTCCGGGGGCAACTTCCACGCCGTCGCAATGCAGGTCGATACGCATGTCCAGTCTCCTTCTGTTATTTCACAGCCGCCGTCGGGCCCTGTGCCTCGACAGATACTAACCCTCAGACTGTTCGATAAAATCTCAGTTCAACAGAATTTCTATCCTGTTTTTCCGAACTATCACCCTTCCTGCGCAGGCCCTCATGCTCAACTACAAGCAACTCCATCACTTCTGGACGGTCGCCCGTGCGGGTGGGATCGTGCGCGGCGCCGAACGTTCCGGCCTGGCGCCGCAGACCCTCTCCGGCCAGATCGCCACGCTCGAGACCGACCTCGGCGTCAGTCTGTTCAAGCGCCAGGGACGCGGCCTGGTCCTGACCGAGACCGGGCGCATGGTGCTCGACTATGCGGAAGAGATCTTCCGCCTCGGCAGCGAGCTGGAGGAGGCACTGCAGAGCCGCGCCACCGGGCGCGCGGTACCGTTCCGGGTCGGAATCGCCGACGTCGTGCCCAAGGCCATCGCCTGGCTGCTGCTGGCACCGTCCATGGACCTGCCCGAGCCGATGCGCATCGTGTGCCGCGAAGGCAAGTTCGACGCCCTGCTGGGCGAACTGGCGATTCACAAGCTGGACGTGGTGCTCGCCGACAGCCCGCTGCCGCCGAACATGGACGTCCGTGGATTCAGCCATGCGCTCGGCGAATCGACGATCGGCTTCTATGCTTCGCCCGCGCTCGCGGCAGGCCTCGAGGGGGCCTTCCCCGGCCGCCTGGAAGGCGCGCCGCTGCTGCTGCCGGGCACCGAGGCCAGCGTGCGCGGCCCGCTGCTGCGCTGGTTCGAGACCGCCGGCCTGCGGCCGCGCATCGTCGGCGAATTCGACGACAGCGCGCTGATGCGCGCCTTCGCCGAAGCCGGCGCCGGGATTTTCCCGAGCGCATCGCTGGTCGGGGATCAATTGTGCAGACAGGCGGGGATGGTGCATCTCGGCAACGCCGAAGGCGTGACCGAGACCTACTACGCAATCTCGGTCGAGCGCCGGCTGACGCATCCAGCCGTGCGCGCGATCAGCGAGGCTGCCCGGTCGAAGCAGAAACTGGTGTGATTTGATTTTCGGCCACGGTCGATCCAGAATCGCGGGCCAAAGCGGATCGGAGCAGGCGGGCCCGTCACATGGCGCGCTCACGATCGCAAACAGAAAACCGCTGGTGCCGGGAGTGGGACTCGAACCCACACACCTTGCGGCGGCGGATTTTGAGTCCGCTGCGTCTACCGATTCCGCCATCCCGGCACGGGACGCGCATTATCCACGAACAGGGCAAGCTGCCCCCGGCCCGGCAGGGCCCGCGCCGAAGCGCGTCGGCATGCGCGTCCACGACGATCGAGTCCGCAGCAACCCCCGCTGGAATCCCATAACCGATGCCTCTCACCCTTGCCGAATTCGACTACGCCCTCCCCGCCGAGCTGATCGCGCAGGCCCCGCTGGCCGAGCGCAGCGCCAGCCGGCTCCTGGTCCTGAGCCCCACGCCCGGGGAAGCGCCGCAGATCGCCGATGCAGTATTCACCGAGCTCGCCGATCTGGTCCGGCCCGGCGATCTGTTCGTGTTCAACGACACCCGCGTCATCCATGCCCGCCTGCACGGCGTGAAGGACAGCGGCGGCCAGGTGGAAGTGCTGATCGAGCGCGCCATCGGGCCGCATGAGGCGCTCGCCCAGGTGCGCGCCAGCAAGTCGCCGAAGACCGGCACCCTCCTGCGCCTGGCCGAGGCCATCGAGGTCGAGGTGCTCGGCCGCGTCGGCGAGTTCTACCACCTGCGCTTTCCGGCCGGCGAGGACCTCTTCGCGCTGCTCGAGCGCCACGGCAGGCTGCCGCTGCCGCCCTACATCCAGCGCGCGGCCGGCGAGGCCGACGAGTCGCGCTACCAGACCGTCTATGCACGCGAGCCGGGTTCGGTCGCGGCACCCACGGCCGGCCTGCACTTCGACGAGGCGCTGCTCGCCCGCATCGCCGAGCGCGGCGCGAAGTGCGCCTGGCTGACCCTGCACGTCGGCGCCGGCACCTTCCAGCCGGTGCGGGTGGACGACCTCGGCGAGCACCGCATGCACCGCGAGCGCTACGTGATCCCGCAGGAGACGGTGGATGCCATCGCCGCCACCCGCGCCGCCGGCGGGCGCGTGATCGCGGTCGGCACCACCAGCATGCGCGCGCTCGAGGCCGCCGCCCAGGACGGCAGGCTCGAAGCCGGCAGCGCCGAGACCGAGATCTTCATCCTGCCCGGCTTCCGCTTCCAGGTCGTCGATGCGCTGGTCACCAACTTCCACCTGCCCAAATCCACGCTGCTGATGCTGGTGTCGGCCTTCGCCGGCATGGACAGCATCCGCCGCGCCTATGCCCACGCGGTCGCACAGCGCTACCGCTTCTTCAGCTACGGCGACGCGATGTTCATCACCCGCCGCAACGACGCCGACAACGACAACGACAACGACAACGACAACAACGACGATGCAGTTTGAACTCCTCACCACCGACGGCGGCGCCCGCCGCGGCCGCCTGACGCTCACCCACGGCGTGGTCGAGACCCCGGTCTTCATGCCGGTCGGCACCTACGGCACGGTCAAGGCGATGACGCCGGCCATGCTCGCCGACATCGGCGCGCAGATCTGCCTCGGCAACACCTTCCACCTCTGGCTGCGCCCGGGGCTCGACATCATCGCCGCGCACGAAGGCCTGCACCGCTTCATGGCCTGGGGCAAGCCCATCCTCACCGATTCGGGCGGCTTCCAGGTCTTCAGCCTGGGCGCGCTGCGCAAGATCAGCGAGGAGGGCGTCAAGTTCGCCAGCCCGATCGACGGCGCCCGGCTGTTCCTGACGCCCGAGATCTCGATGCAGATTCAGACCGTGCTGAACTCGGACATCGTGATGATCTTCGACGAGTGCACGCCCTACCCCGCCACCCGCGACGAGGCCGCGAAGTCGATGCGCCTGTCGCAGCGCTGGGCGAAGCGCTCGCGCGACGAGTTCGACCGCCTCGGCAACACCAACGCCCTGTTCGGCATCGTTCAGGGCGGCATGTACGAGGACCTGCGCGACGAGTCGCAGGGCGTGCTGGAAGACATCGGCTTCCATGGCTTCGCGATCGGCGGCCTGTCGGTCGGCGAGCCCAAGGAGGACATGGCGCGCATCCTCGCCCATACCGCGCCGCGCCTGCCGCAGCACAGGCCGCGCTACCTGATGGGCGTGGGCACGCCCGAGGACATCGTCGCCGGCGTCGCCGCCGGCATCGACATGTTCGACTGCGTGATGCCCACCCGCAACGCGCGCAACGGCTGGCTGTTCACCCGCTTCGGCGACATCAAGATCAAGAACGCGGTGCACAAGGCCGACACCCGGCCGCTCGATGCGTCCTGCGACTGCTACACCTGCCGCAACTTCAGCCGCGCCTACCTGCACCATCTGCACCGCACCGGCGAGATCCTCGGCAGCATGCTCAACACGGTGCACAACCTGCGCTACTACCAGACCCTGACCGCCGAACTGCGGGACGCCATCGCCGCAGGCCAGCTCGAGACCTACGTCCAGCGCTTCCGCCGCGAGCGCGCCACCGGCACGCACTGAACCCTTCGCCCGGCGCGCCGTCTCACCCGCCCCGGACGGCCTGCCGGCTGCTGCTATACTTCATCGCTTTTTTGTCCACCTGGAGTTTCAACGTGCTGATTTCCAATGCCTACGCCCAAGCCGCAGGCGCTGCCGATCCGACCGGCGGCCTGATGGGCCTGCTGCCCCTCATCCTGATGTTCGTGGTGCTGTGGTTCCTGATGATCCGCCCGCAGATGAAGCGCGCCAAGGAGCACAAGGCCATGGTCGAGGCGCTGGCCAAGGGTGACGAGGTCGTCACCGGCGGCGGCATCGCCGGGCGCGTCACCGAAGTCGGCGACAGCTTCGTGCAGGTCGAGGTCGCCCCCAACACCGTGGTCGCCGTGCAGAAGCAGGCCGTGGCCACCGTGCTGCCCAAGGGCACGCTGAAGGCGCTCTAAGCCACCGCGCGGCAACACCCCGACGCGGCCACCGGCGGACAACCCGCCCGTCGGCCGCGCGCCGCCCGCCGCTGCCACGCGGCAGGCCAGGCCCCGGACCCCAGCCGGCTCCGCTCCACCCACATTCCCGCCGACGATGAATCGCTATCCTCTCTGGAAGAACCTCCTGATCGGCCTCGTGCTGCTCTGGGGTCTGATCTACACCCTGCCCAATTTCTACGGCGAGGTGCCGGCGGTGCAGGTCTCCAGCGCCAAGGACGCTCAAGCTCGACCCCGCGGCCGCGACCGACCGCATCGCCGGCGCCCTGAAGACGGCCGGCATCGAGCACACCGGCATCTTCTCCGACCCCACCAGCGTGCGTGCGCGCTTCGCCGACACCGACACCCAGCTGCGCGCCAAGGACGTCATCGAGCAGGCCTTCAACCCGGATCCCGCCGACCCGTCCTATGTCGTCGCGCTCAACCTGCTGTCGGCCTCGCCGAGCTGGCTGACCTCGATCCAGGCGCTGCCGATGTACCTCGGCCTCGACCTGCGCGGCGGCGTGCATTTCCTGCTCGAAGTCGACATGCCGGGCGCGCTGGTCAAGCGCCTGGATGCCACCACCGGCGACCTGCGCACCCTGATGCGCGACAAGAACGTGCGTCACGCCGGCATCACCCGCGAAGGCAACACCGTGGTGATCCGCTTCCGTGACGCCGAACAGCGCGAGGCCGGCCGCCGCGCGATCCAGGACAGCACCACCGACCTGCAGCTCGCCGACCGCAACGACGCGGCCGACGACTTCAAGCTGATCGCCACGCTGACGCCACAGGCGCAGCAGACGATGCGCGACTTCGCCATCAAGCAGAACATCACCACCCTGCACAACCGCATCAACGAGCTCGGCGTGGCCGAACCGGTGATCCAGCAGCAGGGCGCCGAACGCATCGTCGTGCAGCTGCCCGGCGTGCAGGACGTGGCCAAGGCCAAGGACATCCTCGGCCGCACCGCGACGCTGGAAGTGCGCATGGTGGACGACACCCCGGGCGCAATCGAGCAGGCGCTCGCCGGCAGCGTGCCCTTCGGCACCGAGCTCTACAACGAGCGCGGCGGCTCGCCGCTGCTGGTCAAGAAGCAGGTCGTGCTCACCGGCGACCGCCTCACCGACGCCCAGCCCGGCTTCGATGGCCAGACCAACGAGCCGGCGGTGCACCTCACGCTCGACGCCGCAGGCGCACGCATCTTCCGCGACGTCACGCGCGAGAGCGTCGGCAAGCGCATGGCCATCCTGCTGTTCGAGAAGGGCAAGGGCGAGGTCGTGACCGCGCCGGTGATC
>JAREIX010000105.1 GCA_029286945.1 Thauera sp.
CGGCGGACGCCGATGAACATCAAAAAACCGCTGCGGGGACAAGCCTCGCAGCGGTTTTTTTTGCCCCGCAGAAATGGGGCGAAGCACGGGGGCGGACGGCCAGCGCGGCGGACGCCCTTGCGGTGACGCTTACTCGACCTTGGCCTTCTCACGCAGCTCGAGCACGTGGCGCTCGACCTTCTGCTGCTGCAGGCGCTGCTGCAACTGCGGCTTGACCTCGTCGAAGGGCGGGGCCTGGACGTCGCGCACGTCGTCGAGCTGGATCACGTGATAACCGAAGTCGCTCTTGACCGGCGAGGTCGTGTACTTGCCCTTCTGCAGCTTGACCATCGCATCCGAGAACGGCTTCACGAACATGCCGGGGTTGCTCCAGCCGAGTTCGCCGCCGCGCTCCTTGGAGCCCGGATCGCGCGATTCCTTGGCAACCTCTTCGAACGGGGTTCCGTTCTGCAGGCGGGCGATGATCGCCTTGGCTTCCGTCTCGGTCTCGACCAGCACGTGGCGCGGCTTGTATTCCTTGTCGCCCATGCGGCCCTTGATTGCGTCGTATTCCTTCTTCAGGTCGGCGTCGCTGATCGGGTTGGCGCGCACGTAGTCCTGCAGGTAGGCGCGGATCAGGATCGCCTGGCGGGCCATCTCCATCTGCGCCTGCACGTCGGCCTTCTGGTCGAGGCCCTTCTTGCCGGCTTCCTGGCTCAGGACCTCGCGGCGGATGAGCTCCTCACGCACGGCGTTCTTGAGCTGGTCGTTCTCGGGCACGCCCTGCGCGCGCTGCTCTGCGAGCATCGCCTCGGCGCGGGCCGCGGGAATGGTCACCCCGTTGACCTGGGCGACGGGGTCGGCTGCGAAGGCGGGAAGGGCAAGAAAGCCGGCCAGCAGGGTCACGGCAAGGCGGCTCGGGAAATGTTTCATGAAAATTCCTTCAGTGTGCTTGTTTGGTGGCCTCGGCGGCCGAAAGCGCGCGGATGGCAAGGGCATGGATCTCCTTCTTCATCATGTCGCCAAGCGCGTCGTAGATCATACGCTGTCGCAGCACTCTGCTGCAGCCCTCGAAAGCGGGCGACACAATAAATACGCGGTAATGCCCGCCGCCCTCGCGTGCCCCGGCATGGCCGGCGTGCAGCGCGCTGTCATCCTCGATCTCGAGGGCGTGGATCTCGAAGCGTGCGGCCAGGATCTCGCGGATGCGGGCAGCCGTCTCCGCGCTCACGGCAGGGTCTTCCGGAAGGGGCGCACGGTGGTGCGTGCGAACACGCCCTGGCGCACGTAGGGGTCGTCCTGCGCCCAGGCTTCGGCGCTGGCGAGGGAGTCGAATTCGGCGACGATCAGGCTGCCGGTGAAACCGGCCGGGCCGGGATCCGGCGAGTCGATCGCAGGCATCGGGCCGGCCAGCAGCAGGCGGCCTTCGTCGCGCAGCGCCTCGAGGCGGGCGACGTGCGCGGGCCGTGCCGCGAGCCGGGCCGCGAGCGTACCGGGGGCGTCTTCACCGATCAGTGCGTAGTACATCAGTTCTTTTCCTCTTCCATGTGACGGGACAGATAAAACCCCTGCGCGAGCACGAAGGCGAGCATCAGCCCCATGCCGCCGAACATCTTGAAGTTCACCCAGGCTTCCTCGCTGAAGTTGTAGGCGACGTAGAGATTGAGCAGGCCCATCCCGATGAAGAAACCGGCCCAGGCCAGGTTCAGCCGGCTCCAGACCGGATCGGGCAGGGTGATCTGGGCCTCGAGCATCTTGCGGATCAGGTTGCGCTGCAGCAGCCAGGCCGAGCCGAGCAGCACCGCGCCGAACATCCAGTACAGCGCCGTCGGCTTCCACTTGATGAAGGTGGGGTTGTGGAAGAACAGGGTGGCGCCGCCGAAGACGACGATGATGGCGAGGCTCACCCACAGCATGGTGTCGACCTTGCGGTGCTTGGCCCACACCAGCGCGATCTGGAGCATGGTCGCGAGGATGGCGACGAAGGTGGCGATCAGGATCGGTGCCTGCGACACGGCGATACCGTCGCCGAGCCAGCCTGCGGCGAGTGCATGCGAGGCGTCCGGGTTGGCGCCGCCGATCTTGTAGGCGGCGAAGAAGAGGATGACCGGGAGGAGGTCGAAGAGGAATTTCATGGCTTTGCAGAAGTAGCGGAGGGCGGGCGCCGCATTCTATCGCGTCCGCCCGCTGCGCCCGCGGCCGGCAGGCAGAGCACGGCCCGAAGCCCGCCGCCTTCGCGCGGCAGCAGGTCGAGGCGGCCGTTGTGGGCGCGCATGATGCGCTCGACGATCGCCAGGCCGAGCCCGGCGCCCTTGGTGTTCGTGCGTGCCTTCTCCAGCCGGGTGAAGGGGCGGCGCATGCGCTCGACCTCGGCCTCGGGGATGCCGGGGCCGCGGTCGGCGACCTCGATGCGGGCGAGGGAGCCGTCCGCATCCACACGGATGTCGAGCGCTTGCTCGCTGCCGGCGTAGCGCTGGGCGTTGTCGATCAGGTTGGTAACGGCGCGGCGGATGGACAGGGCGCGCGCCGGCGCCACGAGCGCGTCGGGCAGATCGAGGCGGATCGGCGCGCCGCGCAGGCGATAGGGCTCGACCACGTCGCGCACGAGCCCCGCGAGATCGGTCGGCCCGACCGCCTCCTGCGAGTCGCCGCGCCCGAAATCGAGGAACTGGCCGATGATGCGGTCCATTTCCTCGATGTCGGTGACCATCGCGGTCACCTCGCTGTCGGGCGCGCCCGACATCTCGACGCCGAGCCGCAGCCGCGCCAGCGGCGTGCGCAGGTCGTGCGACACGCCGGCGAGGATCAGCGCGCGGTCTTCGTCCATGCGGGCGAGGTTGCTGGTCATCTGGTTGAAGGCATGGGCGACGACGGCGATCTCCTGCGGGCCGCTTTCCTCCTGCGGGGGCGGCGTCTCCCCGCTGCCGACCATGCTCGCGGCGCGCGCGAGCTGGCGCAGCGGGGCGCTGATGCGGGCCACGATCAGGAAGGCGCCCAACAGCGCCGCGAGCAGCGCGCCGCTACCCCAGGCGAGCCAGCCGAAGCTGTCCGGATTCTCTATCCGGTCGGGCGGCAGCATGACCCAGTATTCGTCGTGGGCGTCGTCGGGATCGAGCCGGAAGCTCACCCAGAAGCCATCGAGGGACTTCCAGCGCGAGGCGAAGCGGGTGTGCTCGCCAAGCTGGCGGCGCACGTCGGCCGTCAGCAGGCGTAGCGGACGGGTGTCCTCAAGCGGGAGGAGCTCGTCCGTGGACTCGGCCGGGTAGATGCGGATGCCCTCGAGCGCCGCAAGGTCGATGAGGAGGTCGATACGGCGATCGAAATCGGCGTTGGTCAGCGCGGTGCGGGTCAGGTTGACCACCGACACCACCATCTGCGCGACGTCGCGCGCACGCGCCGGCTCCTGGAAATACCTGAAGATCTGCGACCAGATGCCAAGCGCGAGGATCAGCAGCAGGGCGACGAGCAGGAAGGTCTGCCAAAGAAGGGTGCGCGGCAGCCATCGGGGAGCGCGTACCGGCGTCGGGGACGCAGGCCCGGGCGGGGCCTTGTGGGCTTGCGTCATCCTGCGTTCTTCAGCCTTCCGGCGTATCGCCGCCGCCCGCCGCGCGCTCTTCGGTCTCGGTCACGGCCTTGTGGTCGTCGGGCACGAAGACGTAGCCGAAGCCCCACACGGTCTGGATGTAGCGCGGCTTGGCGGGGTCGTCCTCGACCAGCTTGCGCAGGCGGGACACCTGGACGTCGATCGCGCGGTCGAACACGCCGTACTCGCGACCGCGCGCGAGCTCCATCAGCTTGTCGCGCGACAGCGGCTGGCGCGGGTGGGTCAGCAGCACCTTGAGCAGCGAGAACTCGCCGGTGGTGAGCTGGATCTCCTCGCCATCGCGCACCAGCGAGCGCGTGCCCAGATTGACCCGCACGCGACCGAACACCACGATCTCGTCCTCGGGGGTGGGGGCTCCGGGCAGGGTCTGCGGCTGGCGCCGCATGACGGCCTGGATGCGGGCGACTAGCTCGCGCGGATTGAAGGGCTTGGCGAGATAGTCGTCCGCGCCCATCTCGAGGCCGACGATGCGGTCGACGTCGTCGCCCTTCGCGGTGAGCATGATGATCGGGATCTGGTTCTCGGCTGCGCGCAGTCGGCGGCAGATCGTCAGCCCATCCTCGCCGGGCAGCATCAGGTCGAGCACGATGAGGTCGTAGTGCTCGCGGTGCAGGGCGCGATCCATCATCGGCGCGTCGCCCACGGCCTTGACCGCGAAGCCCTGCTCCTGCAGGTAACGGGACAAGAGCTCGCGCAAGCGGGCGTCATCATCCACCACGAGAATGCGATAGCGTGTTTTCTGGTTCATGAGGCAGATGCTAGCCTGAGACGTCCGCCCTTGCCAGCGTGTCGAGAGGCCACGCGCAGGCGCCCCGGGTAACCCTTCGTAAGCGTCGGCTGCGCGCGCAATATCGCCTTACAAATCCATCACGGTCTTACGATTTGGAACTTCCGGCGACCCGCCGATTGCCGTATGTTCCGGTTGCCTGTTCTCGTGACGGCCCGTTCTTTTGCCTTTCTCCTGATCTCTCGGTGAGTGTCGTTGATGACGCATTTCTCCCATTCCGCTCCTGCTCCCGTCGCTCACCCGCAGTCCGCGTCTCGTGTGATCCGGCGTCGGGGGGCAGTAGGCGCAGGCATGGCGCTGCTCTGCCTTGCCCTTCTTGCTTCACCTGAGGTGAACGCCCAGCCGGGGCGGGGCTTCTTTGCCGCCGACGTTCAGGATCAGGACGGGCGGCTGGGTGCTCCCGGCGCGCGCAAGGACTGGCGCAACACCCTCGACGGCCAAGGCCGCAACGGTGAAGTAAGCCAGCAGCGCCGCAAGATGAGCCAGGAGGAGCGCAGCAGCCTGCGCCAGCACATGCGCGATGCCGCGCGCGGCGCCTATCCCGAGGATTCCGGTTCGCGCAAGAACCGCCGCTGAGGCCTGGCCTCCGGCGCGTCACACGCCTGGTCGCCCGGGCTGCCAGCCGGTAGCCCCGTGCCGGTAGAATACCGGCCCCATGAACATCCTCTCCATCGAAACCGCCACCGAGCATGGCAGCGTCGCCCTGCTGCACGACGGTGAACTGCTGGTGCGTCGCGTCCAGGGCGCGGCGAACCACTCCGAGGCCGTGCTGCGCGATCTGCGCGAGTTGCTGGGCGAAGCGGGCATCCCGATCACCCGGCTCGATGCCGTCGCCTTCGGTGCCGGACCGGGCGCCTTCACCGGCCTGCGGCTGGCCTGCGGCGTGGCGCAGGGCCTTGCGCTCGGCGCCGACCTCGCGGTGGCGGCGGTCGGCAGCCTGCAGGCGGTCGCGCTGCAGGCCGACGCCGTGCGCGTCTTCGTCGCCAACGACGCCCGCATGGACGAGGTCTATCACGCGGCCTTCGTGCAGGACGACGAGGGCGTGCCGCGGATTCTGGGCGCGGCAGGCTGCAGCCATCCGCTCGAACTCGAGCTGCCCGCCGGCGACTGGTTTGCGGCGGGCTCGGCCTTCAAGGTCTGGCCGCAGGAGCTTGAGGCCCGATTCATGGGGCGCCTGACTGCTTGCCGGCCGGAGATGGTGCCGCGTGCGGAGGAGGTCGCACGCCTGGGTGCGGTGGCGGTGGCGCGCGGCGAACTGCTTGCCCCGGAACTCGCCGCCCCGCTCTACGTCCGCGACAAGGTCGCGCTCACCACGGCCGAGCGGCTCGCGCGCGGGGGCCGTGCCTGATGTCCGCATTTTCCTTCGCGGCGATGACCGATGAGGATCTCGACTGGGTTGCCGCGCGCGAGGCCGAGCTTCACGCCCATCCCTGGTCGCGGGCGAGCTTTGCCGAGGCGCTTGCCGCGGGAAATGACGCCTGGCTCATGCGGCATGACGGCGACCCGGTAGCGTACGCGGTGGTCTTGAACGTGCTGGACGAGTCCCATCTTCTCGACATCGGGGTGGCGCTTGCGCTGCAGCGTCAGGGCCTGGGGCGGCTTTTCATGGACTGGCTGTGCGGGCGTGCAAGGGCGCGCGGGTCGGTCAGCTTCTTTCTCGAGGTGCGGCCGTCCAACCTGGCTGCGCTGCGGCTGTACGAGCAGCTCGGATTCGTCGAGATCGGCCGACGGCGCGGCTACTATCCGGCGTCCGGCGGTCGCGAGGACGCGCTCGTCATGAGGCTCGGGCTCTGATGCGCGCGCACATGTCCTCGTGGCGCGACGCCGCGCTGCGCGAGATGGGCCTGGGGCCGATCTGGCGGCGACGCGACCAGGCGGCCCAAGGTGATGCCGCGGTCGCGCCGGCGACGCTTGGCGAGGCGGTTGAGTGCTCTGCGTCTCCTGCGCCGCCTGCGCCTGTCGCCGCCCTCGCGTCCGTCGCGCCCCCCGCAGCGGTCGTGCCCCCGGCAGTGGTCGCGCGCACCGCAGCGGCGGCCGCTCCGACAGCGGGCAGCTCAGCGCGGCCGTTGCCGTCGGCGGCGGCGCCGTCATCCCGTCCCGTGTTCCCGGCCGGCCCCACCTCATCCACCCGGGCAGTGCCGGGCGCAGCCGCTGCCGGCGCTCAGGTGGGGCATCCCGCCACCCGGCCGCAGTCCGACCCGGATGCGGGCGCCGATGCGGCCGCACGCAGCGCCCGCATCGCAACCCTGGACTGGGCCGCGCTCGAGGACGACATCCGCGCCTGTCGCGCCTGCGTGCTGTGCGAGCGCCGCGAGCAGGCCGTGCCCGGCGTGGGCGACCGCCAGGCGCGCTGGATGTTCGTCGGCGAGGGGCCGGGCGCGGAGGAGGATCAGCGCGGCGAGCCCTTCGTCGGCCAGGCCGGGCGCCTGCTCGACAACATGCTCGCCGCCATCGGGCTCGAGCGTGGCAAGGAGGTCTACATCGCCAACGCGGTGAAGTGCCGTCCGCCGCACAATCGCACGCCGGAACGCGCCGAGCTGACGGCCTGCCTGCCCTATCTCGAACGCCAGATCGCGCTCGTGCAGCCAACCTTGCTGATCGCGCTCGGGCGTCCCGCGGCGCAGGCGCTGCTCGATCGCGACGTCGCCATCTCTGCGGCGCGCGGCAAGCGCTTCGAGCGCAAGGGCATTCCGGTCGTGGTCACCTACCATCCGGCCTATCTGCTGCGCAATCCGCTGGACAAGGCCAAGGCCTGGGAAGACCTCTGCTTTGCGCGTCGGCTGATGGGCGGCGAGGGCTAGGCGGGGGCGGGGGGCGCAGCGTCCGGCAGGCACGGGTGGCGAAGCGCCCCGCGCGGATCGGATCAGTGCAGGCGGTCTTCCAGCAGCGCGACGCTGTCGAATTCGCGCTGGTTCTGCTCGTGGCGCTGCTTGACCAGCCACATGGTGCCGGCGACGAAGAGGCCGAACAGCACGATCACGATGTTGATCGACAGGCCGAGCATGATCAGCAGCGCGTAGGTGCCGGTCATCACCAGGATCGACAGGTTCTCGTTGAAGTTCTGCACTGCGATCGAGTGACCGGCGCCCATCAGGATGTGGCCGCGGTGCTGTAGCAGGGCGTTCATCGGCACCACGAAGAAGCCGGCCAGGCCGCCGACGAGCACCATCAGCGCCATCGCGATCCAGGCCTGGGTCACCCCGACCATGGTCATCACCACCAGCCCCATCGCGATGCCGAGCGGAATGACCCGCACCGCCCGTCGCAGCGAGATGTAGCGCGCCGCTAGCACCGACCCGGTCGCCACGCCGAGCGCCACCACGCCCTGCAGCATCGAGGCCTGCGACAGGTTCATGCCGAGGTTGTGCTCCGCCCACTTGATCACGATGAACTGCAGCGTGGCGCCCGCGCCCCAGAACAGCGTGGTGACGGCGAGCGAGATCTGGCCGAGCTTGTCGCGCCACAGCAGGCGCAGGCAGTGGTTGAAGTCGTGGATCAGGTAGAGCGGGTTGCTCTTGAGCGGCTTGTGGTCCACGCCGGTGTCGGGGATGTAGGCGTTGAAGCCGGCGGCGATCAGGTACAGCGTACCGACCACCAGTACCGCCGCTTCGAACGGGGTATCGACGAACGGCAGTCCCAGCCCCATCAGCGCGCCCGAGACGTCGTCGCGGATCATCACCCCGCCCACCACGGTGCCGACGATGATCGCCGCCACGGTCAGGCCCTCGATCCAGCCGTTGGCCACGACCAGCAGGCGGTGCGGCAGGTATTCGGTCAGGATGCCGTACTTGGCCGGCGAATAGGCCGCGGCGCCGAGCCCGATCACCGCGTAGGCGAACAGTGGATGCATGCCGAGGAACAGCAGCAGGCAGCCGCCGATCTTGATCGTGTTGCTGATCAGCATCACCCGCCACTTCGGCATCGAGTCGGCGAAGGCGCCGACGAAGGCGGCGAGCGCCACGTAGGAGACGGTGAAGAACAGCTTGAGCAGGGGCTCGTATTCCGAGGGGGCTGCCATGTCCCGCAGCATGGCGATCGCGATGATGAGCAGGGCGTTGTCGGCCAGCGCAGAGAAGAACTGCGCCGCCATGATGATGTAGAAGCCGAGCGGCATCGCGGGGTCGCATCACGGGTCAGGAGCGCGGTTTATAACATGAAGCGCTTTGCCTCGTGATGATCTTGCTCAAGCCCCGTGAAAAGCTTCCGCAGGCGCGCCGTGGCGCCGCTTTCGGCCCGCTGGCCGGGTGCGCGCGGGGCCGGCGTGCGAGCGCGCGGGCTAGGCAGTGCGCGGGCCCCAAAAAAGCCCCGGACTGTGCTTTAATTCGAAAAATAAATCGTACTTATCCACATCATGGCAGATCGCAGACTCCAGGTATTCCACGCGGTGGCGAAGCACGGGTCGTTCACCCGCGCCGCGGAACACCTCCACATGACCCAACCGGCCGTCACCTTCCAGATCAAGCAGCTGGAAGAACACTTCGACACCCGCCTGCTCGACCGCGGGCACGGCAAGATCACGCTCACGGCGGCGGGCGAGCTGGTGCTGGCCTACGCCGAGAAGATCCTCGGCCTCTCGGCCGAGCTCGATTCGCGCGTCTCCGAACTCACCGACGAGCTCGCCGGCCAGATCAAGATCGGCACCAGCACCACCATCGCCGCCTACTGGCTGCCGCAGATCCTCGAAGGCTTCAAGCGCCGCTACCCCGGCGTGCTGCCGCGCGTCGTGGTCGGCACCTCCAAGCTCACCGAAGACCGCGTCGCCGCGCGCGACCTCGACATCGGCCTCATCGAGATCGCTACCGAGCAGCCCAGCATCGAGCGCCGCAGCGCAGCGCGCGATGAACTGTTCGTGATCTGCAGCCCCGATCACCCGCTGACGAAGTTCAAGGAGCTCACCGCGCGGGACCTCGTCGGCCACCCCTTCATCGACCGTGACCCGGGCAACGGCATCCGCCAGATCGCCGACGAGTTCTTCGAGGCCGCCGGGATTGCGGGCAGCCAGATCACGCTGTGCGCCGAGCTCGGCAGCCTCGCCGCGATCAAGCAGCTCGCCTCCGCCGGCCTGGGCTTCGCGATCGCATCCCGGCGCGCCATCCTGCGCGAAGTCGAGGATGGCCGGCTGGTGGCGATTCCGCTCAAGCCGCGGATCTACACGCCGCTCGAGGTCATCCTGCCGCGCGACAAGTTCCGCTCGCGCCTGATCACCGCCTTCGCCGACTACACCTGCGAGGAATTCGCCCGCATCGCGCGCGAGCAGGGCTGACCGACGCCTCATCCGACGCCCCGCACCGCGCGCCTCAGGCCGCTGTGCGGGGCGCGTCACTTCTACGGATTCGCAGAATGGCACGCTCCAAATCCGCCTTCGTCTGCACCGAATGCGGCGCACAGACGGTGCGCTGGCAGGGCCAGTGCCCGCAATGCCAGGCCTGGAACACCCTGGTCGAGACCGTGCTCGAGCCGGCTGCGCCCGCGGCCGGCAGCCGCTTTGCCGCGCTCGCTGGCGAGACCAGCCGGCTGCAGCCGCTGTCGGCGCTGGAGCCACGTGAGGAGCCGCGCCAGCCCACCGGGCTCGACGAGTTCGACCGCGTGCTCGGCGGCGGCCTGGTTGCCGGTGGCGTGGTGTTGATCGGTGGCGATCCCGGCATCGGCAAGTCCACGCTGCTGCTGCAGGCGCTGTCGAACCTCGCTGCCATGGGGGCGGCGACGGGTGGGGAGGCCAGAGGCGGCAAGGCTGGCGGCGTGATCTACGTCAGCGGCGAAGAGTCCGGCGAGCAGGTCGCCCTGCGCGCCCAGCGCCTGCAACTGCCATCGTCGCCGCTGCAGATGCTGGCCGAGATCAACCTCGAACGCATCCTGCACACGCTGCGCGAGGCGCGCCCGCGGGTCGCGGTCATCGACTCGATCCAGACCGTGTATTCCGAGACTCTGCAGTCCGCTCCCGGCTCGGTCGCCCAGGTGCGCGAATGCGCCGCGCAGCTCACCCGCTTCGCCAAGCAGAGCGGCACCAGTCTGATCCTGGTCGGCCACGTCACCAAGGACGGCACGCTCGCCGGCCCGCGCGTGCTCGAGCACATCGTCGACACCGTGCTCTACTTCGAGGGCGACACCCACTCCAGCTTCCGC
>JAREIX010000106.1 GCA_029286945.1 Thauera sp.
CGTCACCAAGGACGGCACGCTCGCCGGCCCGCGCGTGCTCGAGCACATCGTCGACACCGTGCTCTACTTCGAGGGCGACACCCACTCCAGCTTCCGCCTGATCCGCGCCTTCAAGAACCGCTTCGGTGCGGTCAACGAGCTCGGCGTGTTCGCCATGACCGAGCGCGGCCTGCGCGGCGTCTCCAATCCCTCGGCGATCTTCCTGTCGCAGCACTCGCAGGAGGTAGCGGGCAGCTGTGTGCTGATCACCCAGGAAGGCACGCGCCCGCTGCTGGTCGAGGTGCAGGCCCTGGTTGATTCATCACAGAGCCCCAACCCGCGCCGGCTGTCGGTGGGGCTGGAGCAGAACCGGCTGGCGATGCTGCTCGCGGTGATGCACCGCCACGCCGGCGTGGTGTGCTTCGACCAGGACGTGTTCGTCAATGCCGTCGGCGGCGTCAAGATCACCGAGCCGGCGGCCGACCTTGCGATCCTGTTCGCGATCGTGTCCTCGCTGCGCGACCGTCCGCTCAAGCGCGGGCTGGCGGTATTCGGCGAGGTCGGCCTCGCCGGCGAGATCCGCCCCGCGCCGCGTGGACAGGAGCGCCTGAAGGAAGCCGCCAAGCTCGGCTTCGACACTGCCATCGTGCCGCGCGCAAATGCGCCCAAGCAGCCGATCGAGGGGCTCACCGTGATCGCGGTCGAGCGGGTGGAGGAGGCGCTGGATCAGTTGCGCGGGCTGGAATAGGCGCAGGGAACCTGCGGGCGGGATCCGCCCACCCTGGAGACACGTCGCTGCATCGGAGAACGCGCGTTCGGTGGGTATGGATTGTTTCTTTGTTCAGTTTATAAAACATGAGGCCAAGAAAACGGCTCCTTGTTTAATATACGGATCATGGACATGATCGAAATCGGCTCGAGGCTTCGCTCGGCGCGCCAGGCCCGCGGGCTCACCCAGGACGAACTCGCACGCCTCGCGGGTATCGGCCGCACAAGTCTGTCGCAACTCGAGAACGGCACCATCGGTGAGATCGGCGTGAGAAAGATCCTGCGCGTTTGTGCGGTGCTGGGTCTGGCGCTGCAGATCATGCCCCGAGGGGCGGCTGCCGACGCTGGATGATCTGCTGGCGGGACGCGGGAGACGATGATGCTGAAGGTGTGGGCGGATGGCGTGCTGAGCGGACGGCTCGATCGAGTGGGGTCGGATCCGCGACGTTGCGCCTTTGCCTACGACCCTTCTGCGCGGCCGAGCGAGGCCGTTTCGCTGACCATGCCGCTGAAGCTCGCTGGCTATGAGTATCCGGACGGACTCCATCCGGTGTTCCAGATGAACCTGCCGGAGGGGCGCTTGCGCGCGCTGCTCGAGCGGCGCTTTCGCAAGGCCCTGCCGGGGTTTGACGACCTTTCCCTGCTGCAGATCGTCGGGCCGGCGCAGATCGGTCGTCTGCGCTACGGCGAGGAGTCAGCGAACGCCGGGGGCACGCAGCCGATGCAGAGCGTGGCGGAGATCCTCGCCTATGACGGAGCGGAGGACCTGTTCGCCGACCTCGTCGAACGTTTTGCAACTTCGAGTGGCGTTTCCGGCGTACAGCCCAAGGTGCTGGTGCGTGATGAGCGCGCCTGGTCGCTCTCCGGCGACGGGCGGCGCAGCCTGAGCGTGCGTGGCGCCACGCACATCGTGAAGACCTGGGAGGCCGACGAGTTTCCCGAGCTCGCGGCCAACGAGTATTTCTGACACCTGCAGGTCGCACTGCGCGCCGGCTTGCCGGTTCCCGCCCACGCCTTGTCCGACAACGGGCGCTTCCTGGTCGTCGAGCGCTTCGATCTGGACGAAACGGGGCGTTACCTGGGCTTCGAGGACGCCTGCGTGCTGCAGGGGCTGCCAGTCGCCGCCAAGTACGACGGGAGCTACGAAGCGCTGGCGAGGACGCTGGCCTGCTTCGTTTCGCCCGCGCAACGCCTGCAGACGCTCGCCCACCTCTTCCGGCTGCTGGCCGTGTGCTGCGCGCTGCGCAATGGCGACGCGCATCTGAAGAATTTCAGCGTGGTGTATGAAGCGCCAGGCCATCCTGTCGGCTGTGCCCCGGCTTACGACATCGTCACGACTCAGGTCTATCTTCCGAAAGACGTGATGGCCTTGACGCTCGACGGTCGCAAGTCCTGGCCGAGCGCCAAGGTGATGTTGCAGTTCGCGCAGCGGCATTGCGGGTTGAGCGGGGCGCAGGCGCGCGAGATCCTGTCGGAAGTTGCGGATGCGGTGGCGGAGGTGGGCGCGCGAATGCTCGTCGAGGCGGGGATGCGAGGCGGGTTCGGCCCGATTGCGCAGGCGATCCGACAGGTGTGGGACCAGGGCGTCACGCGCAGCCTGGTCGGATGAGCCCGGCGCGGCTCAGCCCTGTGCAAGCCAGGTTCGCGACCAGGCGATCGCCGCGCGCAGGTTCTCTCGCGCGGTGGCGCTCGTTGGGGCTCCAAGCTCCCAGCCTTCTCCTCGAATCGCCAGCAGCCAGCACGGTGGCGCAGGCTCGGCTTCCACTTCGCGAAACACCTGGAGGATCGCCTGCGGTGACACCGCATGCGTGGTGAAGCTCGCATCGCGAGCGGGCTCGATGCGCTCGACGGTGAAGGGCGCCGCCGCATCCGCCGAGGCATCCACGAACAGCACCCGCTCGCGCCCCTTGAGATCCAGCGCGTGCTCGACCTGGAGCTGGAAGTCGGTGAGGCATTCGACGCCGGGCAGCTTCATCGCCTCGACCGCGTCGACGAACAGCGGCCCGAGCGCATCGTCGCCGCGGCTCGGGTTGCCCCAGCCGAAGACCAGCACCGGCGCCGTCATGCCTTGTATTTCCGGTCCAGCTCCGTGCCCTCGGCGTCGACCAGGGTGACCTCCAGCGGCATCTTGCCGAGCGCGTGGGTGGCGCAGGAGAGGCAGGGGTCGTAGGCGCGGATGGCGACCTCGATGTGGTTGAGCAGGCCCTCAGTGATCTCCTTGCCATCGAGGTACTGCCTGGCCACCTCGCGCACCGCGGTGTTCATCGCCTGGTTGTTGTGGGTGGTGGAGACGATGAGGTTGGCCATGGTGACGAGGTCGTCGTCGCCGACCTGGTAGTGGTGGAAGAGGGTGCCGCGCGGCGCCTCGATGACGCCCACGCCTTCGCGCCGGCGTTCGCCGCTGGTCATCAGCTCGGTGCCGGAGAGGTCGTCGTCCTGCAGCAGTTCCTTGATGGTCTCGGCGGCGAACAGCATCTCGACCATGCGCGCCCAGTGGTAGGCGAGCGTGGCGTGCAGCGGCTTGCCGCCGGCGTAGGCGACGAATTCGAGGCGTTCGTGCTCGGCAAACGGCGTGGGGATGCTGTCGCAGTTCTGCACGCGGGCGAGCGGGCCGACCTTGTACCAGCCGTGCTCGGGGCCCATGGCGGTGAAGTAGGGGAACTTCATGTAGCTCCAGGGCTTGACCTCCTCGGTGATGAGGCGGTCGTAGGTCTGGTAATCGACCTGGTCGAACAGGATGCTGCCGTCGGCGTCCTTGGCGCGCAGCACGCCGTGATAGAGGTCGAGGCTGCCGTCGGGGGCGACCATGCCCATGAAGTTCGAGCGGAAGCTGCCGAAGTGGTCGTAGAGCGCGGGGTTCTGCTGGTGCAGTTCCTTGATGATGTGCACGGCCTCGCGGCTCCAGGCGATCATCTGGTAGGCGTCCTTGAGCAGGTCCTTGCGCTCGTCGGCGCTCAGCGAGCGATTGACGCCACCCGGCACCGCGCCGGTGCCGTGCACTCGCTTGCCGGCGGTGAGGCGGATCACCTCCTGGCCGTACTTGCGCAGCAGGATGCCCTTCTTCGCGATCTCCGGGTACTTCTCGGCCACGCCGACGATGTTGCGCCGGCCGACCTCGGAGTCGAAGCCGAACAGCAGGTCGGGCGAGGACAGGTGGAAGAAGTGCAGCGCGTGCGACTGCAGGATCTGGCCGTAGTGCATCAGGCGGCGCATCTTGTCCGCGGTCGGGGTGACCCTGGTGGCGCCGACGATGAGGTCGAGCGCCTTGCTTGCCGCGAGGTGGTGCGACACCGGACAGATGCCGCACAGGCGCTGGACCATCACCGGCACTTCCCAGTACGGGCGGCCCTGGATGAAGCGCTCGAAGCCGCGGAACTCGACGATGTGCAGGCGCACCTGGTGCACCTTGTTGTGTTCGTCGAGCAGGATGGTGACCTTGCCGTGGCCTTCCACGCGCGACACGGGGTCGATGGCGACGCGGCGCAGGGTGCCGGCGTCGGCGGGGGCGGTCTCGAGTTCGAAGCTCATTGTGCGGCGCTCAGTCATATTGCAGCAGCCCGTGGCCAAGGGCCGGGTCCCTGCCGTCGATCAGCTGGGTCAGGAAGGCCCAGATGGCGTCGCCCGAGGGCGGGCAGCCGGGCAGGAAGTAGTCGATCTTCACCACCTCGTGCACCGGATGGACCTGGTTCAGCGGCAGCGGCAGCTCGGGGTCGTCGGGGATCGCACTGCCCGGGGCGAGCCCATGGCCGGTGCGATACACCATCTGCAGGATCTCGCCGAGGTCGAGGTGGTTGCGCTGCGCCGGCAGGCCGCCGTTGATCGCGCAGGCGCCGAGCGCGACCAGCACTTTGCAGTGGGCGCGGAACTCGCGCAGCACGTGCACGTTCTCGGCGTTGCACACGCCGCCTTCGATGAGGCCGATGTCGCAGAAGCCGCAGCGCTTGATGTCGGTGAGCGGCGAGCGGTCGAACTCGACCCGCTCGAGCAGTGGCAGCAGGCGCTCGTCGATGTCGAGGAAGGACATGTGGCAGCCGAAGCAGCCGGCGAGCGAGACAGTGGCGATCTTGAGCTTGCGCGGCTTGGCGGCTGGGCTGTCGGTTGTCGCAACGTTGAGCTTGTGCGTGTCCATCACCCGGCCTCCGTCTTGCGCGGCGCGCTGGTGTCCCCCGCGCGTCCCGTCGTGCCGTCACCGCCCGCGGCGCTGATCGGCTGCAGGTCGTAGGTGCGCGCGCCGATCGGCACCGCGAAGCCCACCCGCTTTTTCAGGATCACGCCCACCGGGCAGACCTCGGCCGCGCGGTCGGTGGCGGCGAAGTCGGTATCGGCGAGGCGTCCGCTCTCGCTATTGACGATCAGATGCGACTTCGTGCCGCGCCCGGCGAGCGCGAACACGTTCTTGCCGTCGACCTCGCGGCTGGCGCGCACGCACAGCTCGCACAGGATGCAGCGGTTGAACTCGAGCAGCACCTCGGGGTGCGAGGCGTCGACCGGCCGGTCCGGGTAGAAGTGGTCAAAGTGCGGCGTCAGCATGCCCATCTCGTAGGCGGTGGCCTGCAGCGCGCAGTCGCCGCTCTTCTCGCACGAGGGGCAGAAGTGATTGCCCTCGACGAAGAGCAGTTGCAGCAGGGTGCGGCGCCTGGCGTCGAGCTCGTCCGTGCGGTTCTCCACCTCCTGGCCGGCGGCGGCGCGCACCGTACAGGAGGTGGCGAAGCGGCCGCCGATCTTCACGGTGCACAGCTTGCACGAGCCATGCGCGGCGAAGTCCGGATGCCAGCACAGGTGCGGGATGTACTTGCCCGCAGCGGCGGCGGCCTGCATCACGGTCTGGCCGGGCGTGAAGGGGATCTCCTCGCCATCGAGCATGAAGGAATCGTTCATGGCTGCACGTCCTTTGCCGGAGCCGGCTTGGCGGTTGCGGGGGCGCTTTCCACGCCGCCCGGCGCGCGCGCACCCGCCGCGGCGAGCGCCGAGCGGTTGTCGCCGAGGTGGGCGTCGGCATCGTCGCGGCCGGTCATCCGGCGTGCCTGGGAAAGCGCGGCGTCGAGGTCGAAGGCCGGCTCGTACTCGGGCGACATCAGGCGGCGCTCGAAGGCGGGGCGGAACTTGACCAGCATGTCGTCGATCGCGATCGTCGCCGTGTTGCCCAGGCCGCAGTGGCTGGTGCCCTGCATCAGGCGGTGCATCTTTCCGATCTCGTCGAGGTCGTAGGGCGAGCCGCGATTCGCGGCAAGCTTGTCGAGGAGGCGGGCATTCACCGCGGTGCCGACCCGGCAGGGCGTGCAGAAGCCGCAGCTCTCGTGGGCGAAGAAGTGGGCGAAGTTGCGCGCCACCTCGAACATGTCGCGCGAGGCATCGAACACCATGATCGAGCCGCCGGTGGCGACGTCCTCGAAGGCGATGCGGCGGTCGAACTCGTCGGCCGCCAGGCAGTGGCCGGCCGCCCCGGCGCTGGTGACCGCCTGGGTGTCGTGCGCGCCAGCGGCCGCGAGCACCTCGGCGACGGTGACGCCGAAGGGGAACTCGTAGATGCCCGGGCTGGCCACATCCCCCGACACCGACAGCAGCTTGGTGCCGGTCGAGGCCGGCGTGCCGATGGCGCGGAACCACTCGCCGCCGCGCACCGCGATCAGCGCCGCGAGCGCCAGCGTCTCCACGTTGTTCACCGTGGTCGGCTGGCCGCGGTAGCCGTTGGTGACCGGGAAGGGCGGGCGGATGCGCGGCTTGCCGGGCTTGCCCTCGAGCGACTCGATCAGCGCCGACTCTTCGCCGCAGATGTAGGCCCCGGCGCCGAGGTGGATCTTGATGTCGAAGGAAAAGCCGCGGCCGAGGATGTTGTGCCCGAGCAGGCCTTGCTCGCGGCGCTCGGTGAGACGGGTCTCCAGGCGATCGAGCAGGTAGCGGTATTCGCCGCGCAGGTAGATGAAGCCCTTGTTGGCGCCGATCGCCAGGCCGGCGATGCACATGCCGTCGACCACCATGTCGAAGTAGCTGGCGAGCAGCACGCGGTCCTTGAAGGTGCCGGGCTCGCCCTCGTCAGCGTTGCAGATCACGTAGTGGGCGTCGCCCCAGGCGTCGCGGCACGCGCGCCACTTGATGTCGCTGCCGAAGCCCGCGCCGCCACGCCCGCGCAGGCCGGAGCGTTCGATCTCGGAGAGCAGGGCGGTGGGGCCGCGGTCGAGCGCAGCGGCGAGCGCCGCGCCCGGCGCGAGGCCGTGGTCGAGCAGCACGTCGCGGCGGCGGATGTTGTCCTCGACGTGGAACCATTCCGGCGGCCAGTCGCCGACCGGCACGCGGTGGCGGATCAGGTGCGCCATCTCGTCGATGCGTTCGGGGGTGAGGCGGGTGATGGTGCGCCCGTTGGCCAGCACCGCCGGCCCCTGGTCGCACATGCCGGTGCAGGAGGTGGTGTCCACGCAGACGAGGCCGTCCTCCGACACCTTGCCCGGCTCCAGCCACAGCGTCTCGCACAGCGCCTGCATCAGCGCCTGGTTGCCGAGCATGCGGTCGGTGATGTTGTCGGAGAACAGGATTCGGAACTCGCCCGCCGGCCGGGTGTGCAGGAAGCTGTAGAAGCTCGCCGTGCTCTCGACGCGGGCACGCGGTATGGAGAGGGCCTCGGCGATAGCGCTCAGCGTGGCCGGTGGCAACCAGCCTTGGTGAGCCTGGACATCGATCAGGATCTGCAGCAGTTGCAACGGATCCCCGCGGTGTCGCGCGAGGATGCGTTCCAGTTCTGGTGTGGCCACGGGCGGCTCCCGATGCTTGGCTGCGGGGATGCCGCCATTATGACCCCGTTGCCTGTACGGGTGTCATGACAGTCGCCACGGCCAGCCCATCCCCGATCAGGTGACCACGGTGGCGGCCTCCATGCCGCTGTGCGTGCGGATGCCGGCCACCGCGTCGGCGATGCGGATCAGCGCGCCGAGCGCCTGCTGCACCGGCTGATCGTGGCGGGCGGAGTCGGCCTCGTAGCGCTCGAGGTACACCCGCAGCGTGGCGCCCTCCGTGCCGGTGCCCGACAGGCGGAAGACGATGCGGCTGCCGTCGGCGAACAGCAGGCGCACACCCTGGCGGGTACTCACCGAGCCATCCACAGGGTCCGTGTAGGCGAAGTCGTCGGCGGTCTCGATGCGCAGGCCGTCGCCGCAGTCACGCCCGGCAAGGCCTGGCAGGCTTGCGCGCAGCGCCGCCATCAGCGCGTCGGCGCGCTCGGTGGGGATGCCCTCCCAGTCATGGCGCGAGTAGTAGTGACGGCCGAAGCGCGCCCAGTGCGCGCGCACCAGGTCTTCCACCGAGCGCCCCGTGGCGGCGAGCAGGTTGAGCCAGAACAGCACCGCCCACAGGCCGTCCTTCTCGCGCACGTGGCTGGAGCCTGTGCCGTAGCTCTCCTCGCCGCACAGCGTGGCCTGGCCGGCGTCGAGCAGGTTGCCGAAGAACTTCCAGCCGGTGGGCGTCTCGTGGCAGGGAATGCCGAGCGCGGCGGCAACCTTGTCGGCGGCACGCGAGGTCGGCATCGAGCGCGCGATGCCGGCGAGCCCGGCGCAATAGCCGGGGACCAGCGTGGCGTGCTCGGCGAGCACGGCGAGGCTATCGGACGGGGTGACCACGAAATCGCGGCCGAGGATCATGTTGCGATCGGCGTCGCCGTCCGATGCCGCGCCGAAATCGGGCGCGTCGGGGCCGGACATCGCCGCCATCAGCTCGGCGGCGTGCGCCGGGTTGGGGTCGGGGTGGTGGCCGCCGAAGTCCTCCAGCGGCTCGCCGTTGACCACGGTGCCGGCGGGCGCGCCGAGCATGCCCTCGAGGATGGCACGCGCGTAGGGGCCACTCACCGCGCTCATGGCGTCGAAGCGCATCCGGTGGCCGGCGGCGAACCAGGCGCGCATGGCGTCGAAATCGAAGAGCTGCTGCATCAGCTCGGCGTAGTCGGCGACCGGGTCGATCACCTCGACCGTCATCGCGCCAAGCGTGCGCGTGCCCAGGGTGTCGAAGTCGATTTCCACACCCGCGTCCTCGATGCGGTACTCGGCGAGCTCCAGGCTGCGCGCGTAGATCGCCTCGGTGAGCTTCTCCGGGGCGGGGCCGCCGTTGGCGGCGTTGTACTTGATGCCGAAGTCGCCATCTGGCCCGCCCGGATTGTGGCTGGCCGACAGGATGAGGCCGCCGAAGGCGCCGCGGCGGCGGATGACGGCGCTCACTGCCGGTGTCGACAGCAGGCCGCCACGGCCGACCAGCACCCGGGCGAAGCCGTTGGCCGCCGCCATGCGCAGGATGGTGCGCACCGCCGCGCGGTTGTGGAAGCGGCCGTCGCCGCCCAGCACCAGGGTCTGGCCTTCGTGGCCGGGCAAGGTGTCGAACACCGCCTGCACGAAGTTCTCAAGGTAGTGCGGCTGCTGGAACACGGTGACCTTCTTGCGCAGGCCGGAGGTGCCGGGGCGCTGGCCGGGGAAGGGGCGGGTGGGGACGGTCTGGATGCTCATGGTTCGGGCGGGGTAGGGCGCTTCGGGGGGTATGAATAAGGATCAGGACGTGTGGGCGTCGCGGCCCGCGTCGACGATGACCACGTGCAGATAGCGCGGACCGTGGGCGCCGAGCACCAGGCTGCCCTCGATGTCGGTGGTGCCGCTCGCCCCGGTGATGATGTTGACGTTGCGCGGCGGGCGCTGGCCCGCAGTGGCGGCGGCGTAGTCGTCGAGGTAGGCGAGGAGGGTGTCCGCCCGCACCATCACCAGGTGGTGCAGCGGCAGGAAGTTGGCGAGGATCGGCGTCTCGGCGTCGGAGTGGAAGACCAGCGAACCGGTCTCGGCGATGCCCCAGCGCGCGAAGCCCACCGCCAGGGTCTCGTCCGGGGCGACGCGCTCGTGCAGCTCGAACCCGGACCAGTCGAGCGCCTGCAGCACCGCCGCCGGCTGCAGCGCGATCGCCGCCGGCAGGCCGCGCGCCTCCAGGTAGCGCGTCACCGCCGCCGGCAGCTCGCGCGCGTCGGCGATGCGTTCGGCGGTGGCTGCGACCTTCGGGGTGACGAGGCGGGCGATGAAGGCCTCGACCAGGTCGTCGGCGAGCAGGCCGGGCCGGATCGAAGGTAGGTCCTCGAGCAGGGCGTCGGCCTCGCGCCGCAGCGCCGCGGGGGCGACCGTGCGGTGGCCGATGGCGCCGCGCACCGCATTCAGAATGACTTCGCGCGCGCTCATCGTGCCTTCTCCTGATCCTTGAGCATTTCCATGAAGGTACGCCGGGCCGGTGCCGGGAACTCGCGGTGCGCGGTCCATGCGCCCAGCCCGGGCATGCCGCGCACGAGCCCGCCACGGCTGAAGAGCCGCATCACCCGCACCGCGATCGCGGTACCGAGGCGGTAGAGGCGGGGGTGCGAGGCGACGAAGGTGTGGATGCCCAGCCCGAAACGGACCACGCCCGGCTCGAGTCCCTCGCGCCAGGAGCGGTCGCGCCAGCCGCGCAGCAGGGTCGGCAGCGGGATCGCCACCGGGCACACCTCCTGGCACTTGCCGTTCATCGTGCATGCATGCGGCAGGTCGCGGGACTTTTCGAGGCCGTCGAACACCGGAGTCAGCACCGCGCCCATCGGCCCCGGGTAGGTGCCGCCATAGGCGTGGCCGCCCAGCTGGCGGAACACCACGCAGTGGTTCATGCAGGCGCCGCAGCGGATGCAGCGCAGCATCTCCTTCATGCCCTCGCGCAGCATGCGGCTGCGGCCGTTG
>JAREIX010000107.1 GCA_029286945.1 Thauera sp.
CTGCAACACCAACGCCTACATCGCCCGCGCCGCCGCCATCAAGGTCGGCCGCACCAACCCGAACAACTACCACGGCATGCTGCGCCTGGACCACAACCGTGCGCTGTCGCAGGTTGCCGCCAAGGCCGGGCGTGCAGTGTCCTCGCTCAAGAAGATGGTCGTGTGGGGCAACCACTCGCCGTCGATGTACGCCGACTACCGCTTCTGCGAGTCGAATGGCGACAGCGTCAAGGCGCTGATCAACGACCACGCCTGGAACAACGACGTGTTCCTGCCCACCGTCGGCAAGCGTGGCGCCGCCATCATCGAGGCCCGTGGCCTGTCGTCGGCCGCCTCGGCCGCCAACGCCGCCATCGACCACGTGCGTGACTGGGTGCTCGGCTCGGACGACTGGGTCACCATGGGCGTGCCGTCGGATGGTTCCTACGGCATCCCGGAGGGCGTCGTGTTCGGTTTCCCCTGCGAGTGCAAGGGCGGCCAGTTCAAGATCATCCAGGGTCTGGAGATCGACGAGTACTCCCGCGGCAAGATCAACATCACCCTCAAGGAACTCGAGGACGAGCGCGCCGCCGTGGCCGACATGCTGAAGTAAGCAGTGCCTGCGGGCGGCCGCGTGCCGCCCCCGCGCAAGGCCACGGGGTAGAATCCGTGGCCTTTTTTCTTTTGCGCTGCGCCCGCCCGGACCTGGCCCAGGATCTCGTCGGCCGGCGCGATCCCCACTCCCTAGCCCCGGCGGACGCGCCGCCGCCCACCCGAGGAGCCCGCCATGTCGCTTCACCCCGCCCAGGTCCTGTTCGCCGGCGAAAAGCCCTTCCCTGCCCTGCCCGCCGTGGACCACTACGCCGGCGCCGAGAAGCTGATGATGAAGGCGCTCAAGCTGCAGCAGGAGCTCGGTCCGGTGTTCGACATCACCTGCGACTGCGAGGACGGCGCCCGCGCCGGCGCCGAGGCCGAGCACGCGCAGATGGTGGTCGAGGTCGTCAATGGCGCGGACAACCACTTCGGTCGCGTCGGCGCGCGCATCCACGACATCACCCATCCGCACTGGCAGCGCGACCTCGAGATCCTGGTCGGCGGCGCCGGCCGGCGGCTGGCCTTCGTCACCCTTCCCAAGGTGCGCTCGGCCGCCGACGCCGCCGAGCAGATCGGTGCGCTGCGCCGCATCGAGACTGCAACCGGTCTCGAGCGCGCGCTGCCGGTGCACGTGCTGATCGAGACCCACGGCGCGCTGCGCGAGGCCTGGGAGATCGCCACGCTCGACCGCGTGGAGTCGCTCGACTTCGGCCTGATGGACTTCGTCTCCGGCCACCACGGCGCGATTCCCGGCAGCGCGATGAAGAGCCCGGGCCAGTTCGAGCACCCGCTGATCGTGCGCGCCAAGGCCGACATCGCCGCCGCCGCGCTCGCCAACGGCGTCGTGCCCGCGCACAACGTCACCACCGAACTGCAGGACATCGCCGTGATCCGCCACGACGCCGAGCGCGCCCGCCGCGAGTTCGGCTACCTGCGGATGTGGAGCATCCACCCCAACCAGATCCTGCCGATCATCGCCGCGATGCAGCCCGACTTCAGCGAGGTCGAGGAAGCCGCCGCGATCCTGGTCGCCGCCCAGGACGCCGCCTGGGGGCCGATCCAGCACAAGGGCCGCCTGCACGACCGCGCCTCCTACCGCTACTACTGGGAGCTGCTGCAGCGCGCGCGCAACACCGGCATGGAGCTCCCCGAGACGGCGCGGCAACGCTTCTTCACGGCGCAGCCGGCCGCCTGAACGGCAGCGGGCCTGCGCGGGCGACCGATCGCCCCAGCAGCGCGCGCCACCCCCGTTGCCCGCCTGAGCACGCCCCGCCGCTCAGCCCGCCTGCGCCAGCCCCTCGATGACCTCCAGAAAACCGCCGAGCAGGGGCGGCCAGCGCGAGGTAACGCACCCGCGCCATGCGCACCGTCTCCAGCGGCGCCGGCAGCAGCGCAATGCCCAGCCCGGCCGCAACCAGCCCGATCTGCGTCGTCGCTTCGCGCGCCGTCTGCACGATGCGGGGCTCGAAGCCGGCCTGACGGCAGAGCGCGCGCAGCACCGCCGGCAGGTCGGTGCCGACATCGTCCGGGAAGCTGATGAAGTCCTCATCGCGCAGATCGGCAACGGCCACCGCCCCGCCCGCGGCCAGCCGATGGCCCACGTTCACCACCAGCCGCAAGGGATTGCGCGCCACCTCGCGCAGCACGATGCCGTCCGGCGCACGCCCGGCCTGCAGGCGCACGAAGCCCACGTCGAGTTCGCCACGCGCGAGCGCACCGAACTGCTCGGGCGTGAACATCTCGCGCAGCTGCAGGCGCACCGCCGGGTAGCGCCGGCGGTAGGCGTGCAGGGCGTCGGGCAGCAGGTCGGTGAAGGGCAGTGACGAGGTGAAGCCCACCCGCAGCTCGCCCGACTCCCCGCGCGCGGCGCGCTGGGTCTCGGCGACCGCCTCGCCCACGCCGGCGAGGATGCGGCGGGCATGGTCGAGGAAGCACTTCCCCGCCGGCGTCAGGGCGACGCGGCGCTGGGTGCGCTCGAACAGGCGCACGCCCATCTCGTCCTCCAGGTCGCGGATCTGCATCGACAGCGGGGGCTGACCGATGTGCAGCCGCGCCGCCGCGCGGGTGAAGTTCAGCTCCTCGGCCACGGCGACGAAATAGCGCAGATGTCGCAGCTCCATTGATCGCTTCCGTATATCAATAACGCCTGTCGAATATATTGGACCGACTCGTGGGCGGCAACATAGCATCCCCTCATGCCCCAGCCCATCGCCGCTTCCGCCGCCGCCACGCCTTCGGCCTACCTCGAGGCGGGCACCCCCGAATACCGCCGCGCCAACATCGCGATGTTCATCGGCGGCTTCGCCACCTTCGCGCTCGTCTATTGCACCCAGCCCCTGCTACCGCTGCTCGCATCCGAGTTCGGCGTCAGTGCGGCGAGCGCCAGTCTGAGCGTGTCGGCCACCACCGCCGGGCTCGCGCTGATGCTGATTCCGGGCAGCGTGCTCGCCGACCGCCTCGGCCGCCAGCAGCTGATGAAGGGCGCGCTCGCCGTCGCCGCCGTGCTCGCGCTCGCCACCGCCTTTGCGCCGGATTTCCTGTCGCTGCTGGTGCTGCGCACCCTGCTCGGCGCGGTGCTCGCCGGTCTGCCTGCGGCAGCCATGGCCTACATCGGCGAGGAGGTCGCGCCCACGGTCCAGGCGCGCGCGATGGGCCTGTACATCGCCGGCAACGCGCTCGGCGGCATGAGCGGGCGCTTCGTCGGCGCCCTCGTCACCGACGTGAGCTCCTGGCGCACCGCGCTCGCGCTCATCGGCGTGTTCGGGCTGCTGTCGGCGGTGACCTTCTGGCGCCGGCTGCCGGCCTCGCGCCACTTCGTGCCGCGCGCGGCCACGCCGGCGCGCATCGTCCGTGACGCGCTGGCGATCTACCGCGACCCCGGCCTGCCGTGGCTGTTCCTGGTCGCCTTCCTCGCCATGGGCGCCTTCGTCGGGCTCTACAACTTCCTCGGCTTCCGCCTGCTCGAGCAGCCGTATGCGCTCGGCCAGAGCGCGATCGGCGCCATCTTCCTGCTCTACCTGGTCGGCACCTGGGCCTCTGCGCTCAGCGGCCGGCTGGCCGAGCGCCACGGACGGCAGACGTCGACCTGGAAGATGGTGGTGGTGATGGGTGGCGGCCTGGCGCTGACGCTCGCGCAACCGCTGTGGCTGATCATCGCCGGCGTGGGCGTGTTCACCTTCGGCTTCTTCGCCACCCACGCGCTCGCCAGCGGCTGGGTGGGGCGGCGGGCGGGCGAGCGGCGGGCGCTGGCCTCGGCGCTCTACCTGTCGAGCTACTACCTCGGCGCCAGCGTCATCGGCAGCCTGGCCGGCACCGCGTGGACCGCCGGACACTGGAGCGGGCTGTCGGCGCTGCTCGGCGCCTGCGTGCTGGGGACCGGCGCGGTCGCGCTCTGGCTGCGCCGCCTGCCTACTTGAGGTTCCCGGACAGGAACTGGCGCAGGCGCTCGCTCTTCGGCTGCCCGAAGACCTGCGCCGGCGGCCCGCTCTCCTCGGCCAGGCCCTGGTGCAGGAACATCACCTGGCTCGACACCTCGCGCGCGAAGCCCATCTCGTGGGTCACCACCACCATGGTGCGGCCCTCCTCGGCCAGGCCGCGCATCACCTTCAGCACCTCGCCCACCAGCTCCGGGTCGAGCGCCGAGGTCGGCTCGTCGAACAGCAGCACCGCCGGCTCCATCGCCAGCGCGCGCGCGATCGCCACGCGCTGCTGCTGTCCGCCCGACAGGTGGGCCGGATAGCTGTCCCTGAAGCGGCTGATGCCGACCTTGTCGAGATAGGCCATCGCGCGCTCGCGCGCCTCCTTCTTCGGCACGCCGAGCACATGCACCGGCGCCTCGATGACGTTCTCCAGCACCGTCATGTGCGCCCACAGGTTGAAGTGCTGGAACACCATCGCCAGCCGCGTGCGCAGGCGCTGCAGCTGCCTGGCGTCCGCCACCCGCAGGTGCCCGTCCTTGCCAGGCACCAGCCGGATCTCCTCGCCGGCGACGCTGATGCGCCCGGCGTCGGGTTGCTCGAGGAAGTTGATGCAGCGCAGGAAGGTGCTCTTGCCCGAACCGGACGAGCCGATGATGGTGATCACGTCGCCCGCCTCGGCCGACAGCGACACGCCCTTAAGCACCTCCTGGTCGCCATAGCGCTTGTGCAGGTCTTCGACGGTAAGCTGGGTCATGGAGAAGGATCCTTGAAGCGGGACTCACGCCGCCTTGCGCAGCGGCTTGCGCGGCTGCAGGTGGGCGAGCCAGCGCCGTTCGGCGACGCGGAACAGGCCGACCAGCGCGAAGGTGATGCCGAGGTAGATCAGGCCGGCGAAGATGAAGGCCTCGAACGGTGCGAAGAACTGCGAGTAGGCGTTGCGCGCCGCCCCGGTGAGGTCGATCAGCGTCACGGTCGAGGCGATCGAGGTGCCGTGCAGCATGAAGATGATCTCGTTGCTGTAGGCCGGCAACGCGCGGCGCAGGGCGCCCGGCAGCAGGATGCGGCGCAGCATGGTGAGGCGGCTCATGCCGCAGGCGCGCGCGGCTTCGATTTCGCCGTGCGGCATCGCACGCAGGGCGCCGGCGATGACCTCGGTGGTGTAGGCGCCGGTGTTGAGCGCGAAGGTGACCAGCGCACAGCCGTAGGGGTCGCGGAACACCAGCCAGAACCGGCTGCCCTGATCCCATTGCGCCTGGATCCACTCGAACTGGCCGAGGCCGTAGTACATCAGCAGCAGCTGCACCAGCATCGGCGTGCCGCGGAAGAAATAGCTGTACGCCCACACCGGCCGCGACACCCAGCGATTGGGCGACACACGGAGCACCGCGAGCGGTATCGCCAGCACCAGGCCGGCGATCAGCGACAGCACGGTGAGCTTCGCCGTCAGCCACAGGCCGTCGAGGTAGGCGGGCCAGCTTTCGGCAAACAGGCTCCACTCGATCATGTCGCGGCCCTCCGCACGCCCACCGAGTAGCGCCGCTCGAGCCAGCCGAAGACCAGCCCGGACACCGCCGTCAGGAGCAGGTAGAACACGCACACCACGGCGTAGAACAGGAAGGGCTCGTGCGTGGTGCGGCCGGCCTGGTCGGCGAGCCAGGTGATGTCCGACAGGCCGATGATCGACACCAGCGCGGTGCTCTTCTGCATGACCTGCCAGTTGTTGCCCAGGCCGGGCAAGGCATGGCGCAGCATCTGCGGGAACAGGATGCGGTGGAACACCCGCCAGCGGCTCATGCCGTAGGCGCGCCCGGCCTCGAGCTGCCCCGCCGGCACCGCCATGAAGGCGCCGCGGAAGGTCTCGGTGAAGTAGGCCCCGAAGATGAAGCCGAGCGTCACCACGCCGGCGACGAAGGGATTGACGTCCACATACTCCAGGCCGAGCGCATCGGTGATCACGTTGATGCCGACCTGACCGCCGTAGAAGATCAGCAGCATCATCACCAGGTCGGGAATGCCGCGCACCACCGTCGTGTAGACGGTGGCGAGCAGCCTCAGCAGCGGATTCGGCGACAGCCGCGACGAGGCGCCGATCAGCCCGAGCACGAGCGCGAGCAGCAGCGAAAACACCGCCACGCGCAAGGTCACCCAGGCGCCGTCGAGAATGGAAGGAAGATAACCGTGGAGCATCGGTAAGGTCCCTGCCCGGTCGCGCATGCGGCCCGTGCCGGAAGCAGAAACATGAAGGCGGCCATCAGGCCGCCGCCGGGCTCATGCAGCGCGGCGTGCGGCGCCTCAGGCCCGCACGCCCCCTGCGCAATCACTCGCCGTAGATGTCGTAGTCGAAGTACTTCTTGCGGATCGCGTCGTACTTGCCGTTGGCGCGGATGGTGGCCAGCGCCTTGTTCAGCTTGTCCTTGAGCTCGGTGTCCTGCTTGCGCAGCGCGATGCCCACGCCCTCGCCGATCACCGCCTTCTCGTCCGCGTTGCGGCCGTGGTAGAGACCACCGGCAAACTCGTAACCCGCGCCAGCCGGCTGCTTCAGGAAGCCGCCGTCGGCCACCAGCGCGTCGGCCCAGGCGGCGTCGATGCGACCCGCCGACAGGTCGAGGTAGGCCTCTTCCTGGCGGGCGTAGCGCACCACGGTCACGCCCTGCTCCGCCCAGAAGCGGGTGGCAAAGCTGTCGGCCACGGTACCGCGCTGCACCCCGATCCGCTTGCCCTTGAGCAGGTTCAGCTCGGGCAGCAGGCCGCTACCCTTCTTGGTCACCAGCGCCAGCGGGGTGGCGTAGTACTTGTCGGTGAAATCGACCCGCTTCTTGCGCTCCTCGGTGATCGACATCGAGGCCGAGATGGCGTCGAACTTGCGGCTGAGCAGCGCCGGAATCATGCCGTCCCACTCCTGCTTGACCCACACGCACTTGGCCTTGAGCTCCTCGCACAGCGCGTTGGCGACATCCACATCGAGGCCCGCCACCGCACCACTGGTGTCCACGGTGTTGAACGGGGGGTAGGCGCCTTCGGTGGCGAAGCGGATGGTGTCCCAGTCCTTGGCCATCGCGCCCTGGGCAGCCAGCGCCAGCGCGGCCAGCATCAGCGTGCGTCGGATCATGTGCGGTCCTTCATTGAACGTTAACGGCGGCATTCTAACCGCTGCAATGCGCGCCGTTCGTGGATTTCAACGAAAACGGACGATGCTGCACTGCGGCAAAGCCATTGATTCAGCGCAGCTTTTCAGCCAACGCCTGCGCCAGCACCTGCGCTGCCGGCGGGTGGAAACGGAAGAAGAGCTCCGGCTCGACGAGCTCGAGTTCCATCAGCCGGAAAGCCCCCGGCGCGGTCCGCACGAAGTCCACCCGCGCATACAGCGGCAAGCTCGGGCAGGCCGCCACCGCCGCCTCGGCGAAGGCGCGTTCGGCGGCGTCGGCCTGATGCGGATGCACGGTGCCGCCGTGGTCGTCCTGCACGCGGAAGTCGCCCGCGCGTGGCGTCTTGCGGATCGCGTGCGTAGTGCCGCCGTCGATCACGACCAGCGACAGCTCGCCGTGATCGAGCACCGCCGGCTCGAAGACCTGCACCATCATCGCCTCCTGCGCCACGCAGCGCGCGAACACCGCCTCGTGCGCGGCCACCGTCGCCGGGCTGACCCGGAAGGTCAGCCGCGCGGCACCGGAGACCGCCGGCTTGAACACGATCTCGTCCCAGCCCTCGGCCGCCATGATCGCCGCCAGCGAGGCCGCCTCGCCGCGCTCGACGAAGCGCGTCGGCACGATCGCCACGCCACGCGCCGCCAGGTCGGCGAGGTAGTGCTTGTCCACGTTCCAGCGGATCAGGCCGGCGTCGTTGAACAGCCGGGTCGCCGTCGAGGCGCGCTCGAGCCAGGGCGAGAACTCGGCAAAGCGGTCGAAATAGTCCCAGGTCGAGCGGAACAGCGCGCAGCCGCAGCGCGTCCAGTCCACGTCCGGGTCGGCCCACGAACGGCGCGCAACGCGCAGGCCCAGTTCGCCCAGCGCCGACGCCAGCAGATCTTCCTCGCGCGCGACCTGGGCCTGGTACCAGTCCCTGGGGTCGAGCTGGACGTAGCGGTCCTCGGTGAGGATCAGCACGTCGGTCGGCTTTGCAGTCATCGCGGGCCTGTGGCGTAATCGGGGGCCGCGATTCTAGCAAGACTGCCATGTCCCAGCCTGCCCCCCGCTCCGCTTCCATACCGCTGTCCGTGCTCGACCTCGCACCGGTCACCGCCGGCAGCACGCCTGCCGACGCGCTGCGCAACACGCGCGAGCTCGCCCAGCTCGCCGATCGCTGCGGCTACACCCGCTACTGGCTGGCCGAGCACCACAACATGACCGGCATCGCCAGCGCCGCCACCGCGGTGGTGATCGCGCACGTCGCCGGCGCCACCGAGCGCATCCGCGTCGGCGCCGGCGGCATCATGCTGCCCAACCACGCCCCGCTGGTGATCGCCGAGCAGTTCGGCACCCTCGAGTCGCTGTTCCCGGGCCGCATCGACCTCGGCCTCGGCCGCGCACCGGGCACCGACCAGCACACCGCGCGCGCCCTGCGCCGCCACCTCGCCGGCAGCGACGACAGCTTCCCGCAGGACGTGCTCGAGCTGCAGTCCTACTTCCGGCCCGTTCAGCCTGGCCAGGCGGTCCGCGCCGTGCCCGGCGCCGGGCTGAACGTGCCGATCTGGCTGCTCGGCTCCAGCCTCTACAGCGCCGAACTCGCCGCCCACCTCGGCCTGCCCTTCGCCTTCGCCTCGCACTTCGCGCCGCGCTTCCTGTTCAAGGCCATCGAGCTCTACCGCAGCCGCTTCCAGCCCTCGGCGCAGCTCGACAAGCCCTACGTGGCAGTCGCCGCCAACGCCATCGCTGCCGACGCCGACGACCAGGCGCAGCATCTGCTCGGCTCGCTGCGCCTGCGCTTCGCCGCCATGGCGCGCGGCGTGCGCGGCCAGTTGCAGCCGCCGGAGGCCTTCGTCGAGCGCGACTGGTCACCGGCGGAGCTCGCCTTCGCCGACGAGTCGCTCGCCTGCTCCGCGGTCGGCTCGCCGGCCGAGGTGCGCAGGCAGCTCGAAGGCCTGATCGCGCAGACCGGCGCCGACGAACTCATCCTCACCGCGCAGATCTTCGAACACGCTGCGCGGCTGAAGTCGTTCGCGCTCGTCGCCGAGGCGTGGGGGCTGCCGACGCCCCGGCCGGCAGCCGCCGGCTCATGAACTGATGCGCTTCACTCTTCGCCGGCGCGTTCCAGGTACCTCATCAGCGCAACACGGCTACGGACGCCGAGCTTCTTGTAGATGCGATGAAGGTGCAGCTTCACGGTCCCTTCCGAGATATCCAACTGCGAGGCTACCGTCTTGTTCGGGTGCCCCTCGCCCACTAGGCGCGCAACGAGGGATTCGCGCGGGGTCAGGACGGTGCCGAGCGGGTGATCCGCGTCGCGTCCGTTCAGCAGCGCCTTGACCGTGTTCTCGGCGATCCGCTTCTCGATGAAGGTTCGCCCTGCTCTGACCTCACGGAGACAGCGCAGTAGCAGGAACAAGGGCATGTCCTTGGTGATGATCCCCTGCACGCCGAGCCGGACGGCCTCGACGATGTCGTCCTGATGATCGATGGTGAACAGCACCGGCCGAGTCGGGAGCTTTTCCTCCCGCAGGGCTTTCAGCAGACGCGCAGCGCTGCCCGGCTGTTCAAAGAAGTCGAGGATCAGGATGTCGGGTCGCAGGGATCTGACCGCATCCAGCGCCGCTGCTGAATCGGCCACGGTGGCAAGCACCTCGAAATCGGGCTCGGACGCCAGTGTGCGCAAGATGCCCTCGATCACGACCGGATAGGGGTCGGCTATGACGAGCGTCGTAGGCACGCAGGGCTCTCCTGGCGGGTTGGCGAACGGGGCATTCCGATCTTGCGAGACGCCCAATCAGTGATTTCGCATGAGCTTAATTTCCCGCTCTCGAACCGTCCCCCCCCCTGCACGTGCGCCCACAGCAATGAAAAGGCGGCCCCTTCGGGCCGCCTTTCATCGAACGCTTGCCAACTCGCGCTTCTTCAGAGGATCAGATCACCCCCCATCGGCGCAGTCGATCCGATCACGATCTGCAGATCAGCGACCAGATCCCCGTTCAGGTCACCCTCCAGCCAGCCGTTGCCCGCATCGTAACGAAGCTGGCCTGCCGCGCCGCTGAACGGGTCGGAACCGACATAGCTGAACATGTCGTCGCCGCCGCCCGTGATCGCGTCAACATCCGAAAGATCGATGATGTCGAGACCCGCTTCGAAGTTCGTGATCACCGCACGCCCATCGCCTGCTGGCGCATCGGCGAGGCGGTTGATGTCGAACACGTCGGCAAGCGCCGCCTGCCCCGCATAGGTCCCATCATTCACGATCCCCACCGTCACCGACTGGATTGCGGTCGCATCGCCATCACCATCGATCACCGCAAAGTCGAACTTCAGCTCGGCGTTGAGGTTCCCGGACGTCGCCAGCACGAAACCGATATCGGAGATCTTGATCGGCTCCGAGCTCGACTCGGTGGTGCTGTTCGCCACCGCGGGGTCCGTGTTGAAGGCTCGCAGCGTAGCGCTGCTGCCACCACCGTCACCGGTCGCGCCGACGAGGTCGATGCCACTGCCGGTGATCCCTTCGGTCGAGCCGAGAACCTGCGCGCCCTCGATCACCCAGTTGTCACCCGCCTTGACGTTGTAGTCGTTGCTCTCGATGAAGACGACCCCGTCGTTGTTGTCCAGGGCGACGCCAATGTCGTAGCCGGCGACCATGCTCGTCGTTGAAGGCCCCTTGTAGATGTCCGCGTTGTCGATGATCAGCGCCCGCGTGGTGTGCGTCCCGGTCATCGGGTCCACCAGCTTCAGCACGACCACCAGGTCTTCGCTGGCCCCGATCCCGTCGAAGCGCAGGAAGATGCCAGCTGCCCCCGCGTCCGGGATCTTCGCGGTGTCGCCATATGGACTATCGACGAAGAAGTCCATGTCGAGGACCTCGCCGGTCTGCATGGTGTCACCCGCCACCCCGTTGGCACTGCCGGACGTGCTCACCCAGGCCGATGCCTGATAGAAGAGTTCGCCATCGACGAAGGCGTTGTCCCCGGCCGTCGCGCCCGGCCCAGCCTTCAGGTTGTTGGTGCCGGTTCCGCCACCGGGTTCGCTGTAGCCGGTGAATTGCACGAAGAAGTCCTCAGCGAGTTCCGCCACGGATACGGCGGGCTGGGTCTTGTCGATCACCGGCGGCGTGGCCGGATTTCCGTCCTCTGGCTCATAGCCGACGAACACCGCGCCCGACTGCCCCGTGCGGACGATCGTGTAGCCCTCGATCGGCTCATCGAGGCTGACGTTGTAGGTGCCGGCGACCTTGTCGAAACTCAGCGTACCCGTGGCCGTGGCAAAGGTGCCCGGGTCGCTCGGGTTCGGCAGATAGTCGAAGGTGATGGAGAACACCGCACTCGTGGCGTCTTCCGCGAACCAGGTCACGGTCGCGTTCGCGATCTCACTCATGCCGACCGTACCGCTCAGGCTGACCGGCGAGAAGTCCGAATTGGTCGCGCTGTAGCTGCTGCGCACGTCGGCACCGATGGCATAGTCGAACACGCCCGTGCCGCCCGGCATCGGATTGCCGGTGTTCGCATAGATCACGTTCGACTTGGCATTCACCGTCGGGCCGTCGTCCTCGAACACGAACTGCCCGCTGATGTCGACGCTGTCGCTGGCAACGTCGTCGTCACCGTCGGTCACCGTCACCACCGCGGCGATCGTGCCCGCCGCCAGCTGCATCGGATCGTCGTGATCGCTGGCGTCCGCATGCCACAGCGACAGGTACTGCGTCAGCGTCACCGTGCCGTTGGCCGCGATCGTGAAGTCGAACGCGACCGGCCCCGCGGCACCACCCACCCGGCCTTCGATCGTGCCGGAGGCGTCGTACAGGTAGATCGGCGTCTCGTCGGTCGTCTTCAGACCCGAGTCGGTGCCCTCCGCGGCGATCGACAGGCTGAACACCGTCGTGCCGCCTTCCTCATCCGCCCCGTAGGCCGAACCCGCCGAGCTCACCACCATCGCCGAAGCCTGGCCGAGCGCACCCGGCACGTCGTCCGCGTCGGCCGTTTCATCGACCGTCACCGTG
>JAREIX010000108.1 GCA_029286945.1 Thauera sp.
GTGCCGCGCTCGAGCAGGCCCTCGAGCGCGCGGCCGGCGGCGAGCTTGAGGCCCTCGGTGAGCATGTGCATGCCGAGCAGGAACAGGCCGATGCCGCCGGCGAGGCCGGCGAAGACGTCGAAGGGAGTGAGTGCGGTGGTGTCCAGGGGCGGTTCCTCGTCCGGCTTGCACTGCAAGCGTAATACCGTGAGCGTGGCTTGGGGAGGGCGTGCGTCGCATCCGGCGGCGCGCGGGGCCGGTGTTGCGGGCCGTGGTTATCGCGCGGCCGAAATCGCAATTTGTCCAGGACAAATGTTGACAGCCCGGAATCGCTGTCCTATCGTTCAATCGTCATCCACTCCTGTCCAGGACACAGCCATGAACGCGAAGCTGCTTCCCAGGCGTGCCGGCATGCTGTTCGTCATCGCCGTCGCCGCTGCAATCCCTGTCCATACAGGCGCCGGGCAGAATGCGCAGGTACCGCAGGCGCTTGCTCTTGCCACGCAGGCGCAGCCCGCCGTCGTGGACAGTTCAAGTGTTGCGCCGCTCGACCTGATGCTGTTCGTCCATCGGCCCGATCTTCCGCTGCGGGCCCTCTCCAACAAGCACAAGGATCACTCATGAACGCCCCGGAAAAGTTCTTCCTGCCCGACGTGCAGTCCAGCGCTGACCACCGGGCGCTCGCCATCCAGCGCGTCGGCGTGCGCGGCCTGCGCTACCCGCTGGCGGTGCGCGACATCGACGGCAGCGTGCAGCACACCGTTGCCACCCTCGAACTCACCGTCGGCCTGCCCGCCGACGTCAAGGGCACCCACATGTCGCGCTTCGTCGAGCTGCTCGAGGCCGAGCGCGACGCACTCGACCTCGACGGCCTGCGCGGCCTGTTCGCCGACATGCTGGTGCGGCTGGAAGCCAGCAGCGGCCGCATCGAGGCGCGTTTCCCGTGGTTCATGAAGAAGACCGCGCCGGTGTCCGGCGTCGACAGCCTGCTCGACATGGACGCGCGCGTCGTGGTCGACAAGGCCGAGGGCGGCGAGATTCGCACCACGCTCGAGGCCGTGGTGCCGGTCACCAGCCTGTGCCCGTGCTCGAAGAAGATCTCCGCCTACGGCGCCCACAACCAGCGCTCGCACATCACGCTGAGCGCGACGCTGCGCGGCGACCTCGGCCTGCGCGAGCTGGTGCGCATGGCGGAAGAGGAGGCCTCGTGCGAGGTCTTCGGTCTGCTCAAGCGTCCCGACGAGAAGTGGGTCACCGAGCGCGCCTACGACAACCCCAAGTTCGTCGAGGACCTGGTGCGCGACATCGCGCTGCGTCTGCGCGCCGATGCGCGCATCGCGGCCTGGTCGGTGCAGTCGGAGAACTTCGAGTCCATCCACAACCATTCGGCCTACGCCCTGATCGAGGGCGAGAACGCGGCGGAGTGACGCCATGAAGATGGGCGAGATCGAACGCCTGCCGGCCTTGGTCGGCGAGGGTGGCGACGGCGGTGGCAGCGGTCAGGCGCGGCGCATCGCCGTGATCGGCGGCGGGATCGCCGGCCTGTCCTCGGCCTGGCTGCTTGCGCCGCAGCACCGGGTGACCTTGTTCGAGGGCGGCAGCTACGTCGGCGGCCACACCAACACCGTCGACGTCACGGTGGACGGTCTCACTCATCCCGTGGATACCGGATTCCTGGTCTTCAACCGCCGCACCTACCCCAACCTGTGCGCGCTGTTCGCGCTGCTGCAGGTCGAGGCGGTGGAGACCGAGATGAGCTTTGGCCTCAGCCTCGCCGAGCCCGAACTGGAGTGGGCGGGCAGCGATCTCGGCACCGTGTTCGCACAGCGTACCAATCTGCTGCGGCCGGCCTTCCTCGGCATGCTGCGCGACATCCTGCGCTTCAACCGCGAGACCACGCGCATGGCGAAGGACGGCACCATGCCGGCGCTGTCGCTCGGCGACTATCTGGCGATCGAAGGCTATGGCGAGGCTTTCCGCGACTGGTACCTGCTGCCGATGGCGGCGGCGATCTGGTCGTGCCCGACGCGCAGCATGCTCGACTACCCGCTCGCCACCTTCGTGCAGTTCTGCCACAACCACGGCCTGCTGCAGATCTTCGACCGGCCCAAGTGGATGACGGTGAAGGGCGGCGGGCGCAGCTACGTCAGGAAGATGCTCGCGCGCCTGGACGATGTGCGGGTGAATGCGCCGGTGCGGCGGGTGGTGCGCGGCGCCGAGGGTGTCTGGGTGCATACCGCGGCCGGGCCGGAGCGCTTTGACGAGGTGGTGTTCGCCTGCCACAGCGACCAGGCGCTCGCCCTCCTCGGCAGCGAGGCCACGGCGGACGAGCGCCGCATCCTCGGCGCGGTGCGCTACCAGCCCAACGTCGCCTGGCTGCATACCGATCCGGCCTTGCTGCCGCGCCGGCGCGCGGTGTGGTCGGCGTGGAACTACCTCGCCGGCCAGGGCGCGCCCGACGCGCGCCCGGTATCGGTGAGCTACCTGATCAACCGCCTGCAGCCGCTGCCCTTCGAGACGCCGGTGGTGGTGTCGCTTAATCCCTTCACCGAACCCGCCGCCGCGCACACCATCCGCCGCATCGAGTACGCCCACCCGGTGTTCGACCATGGCGCGATCGACGCCCAGGCCGCGTTGCCCGCGCTGCAGGGTCGCAAGCGCAGCTGGTTCGCCGGCGCGTGGACCGGCTACGGCTTCCACGAGGACGGACTCAAGTCTGCGGTTGCGGTGGTCGAGGCGATGGGCGTCGAGGTGCCCTGGCGCCGCGGCCGCGTGCCGGCACGCCTTGCCGCGCAGGCGCCGCTCGAGGTGGCGGCGTGATGAACGCCGCGCGCCAGGCCGAGCCCGCGCCGCGCGCGGTGCGCGCACCGTGGCAGCCGGCAGCGGCCGAGGCTGGCCCGGCCGTGGAGGCGCTGCAGCCCGCGGTGTGCTTCGGCGCGGTGATGCACGAGCGCCACGTCGAGGCGCACAACCGCTTCGTCTATCCCACCGCCTTCCTGCGCCTGCCGCTGTCGCGGCTCGACGCCCTGCGCGTACCGCTGCTCGGCATCGAGCGCGCCGGCGTGTTCAGCTTCCGCAACCGCGACCATGGCGCGCGCGACGGTTCGCCGCTGCTGCCGTGGATCCGCGCGCTGCTGCATGCCCGCGGCCTGGCCGAGGTCTGCGACGGCGAGATCGTGCTGCAGACCATGCCGCGCATCCTCGGCTTCGTCTTCAACCCGGTCAGCTTCTGGTTCTGCCACGACCGCGAGGGCGTGCTGCGCGCGGTGCTGGCCGAGGTGAACAACACCTTCGGCGAGCGCCATAACTACCTGGTGCACCACCCCGACCTGCGCGCCATCGCGGCCGGCGACGAGCTGCGCGCCAGCAAGTGCTTCCACGTCTCGCCCTTCTTCCCGGTGCGCGGCGAGTACCGCTTCCGCTTCGAGCAGCGCGGCGCGGTGCATGCGGTGGCGATCGACCTCTGGCACGGCGGCGCGCTGCAGCTCGCCACCCGCCTGTCCGGCCGCGCCGAACCGCTCGCCGGCGGCGCGATGCGCAAGTGGCTCGCACGCCAGCCCTTCATGACCCTGGGCGTCGTCGCCCGCATCCACTGGCAGGCGCTGCGTCTGGCGCTGCGCCGCGTGCGCTTCTTCCGCAAGCCCGCGCCCCCGATCGAGGAGACCACCTGATGAACGCAGTCGACCATGCCCTGCAGCCGATCGCCGGCCTGCGCCTCACGCGCCTGCCACGCGCCACCCGGCTGTGCCTGGAGATGCTCGACCGCCTCGATGGCGGCGCGCTCGCGGTCGAGCTGCCCGACGGCCTGCGCGTACGCGCCGGCCACGGCCCGCTGGTCGCCCACCTGCGCGTGCGCGACCACGCGGTGTTCGACGAGGTGCTGGCGCGCGGCGACATCGGCTTCGGCGAGGCGTGGATGGACGGGCTGTGGGAGACCGAAGACCTCACCGCGCTGCTGCGCCTGCTGTCGGCCAACCGCAGCCGGCTGCAGGGCGCGATCTACGGGCGCCTGTTCCGCCTGCTCGGCCACCGCCTGCAGCACCTCCTGCGCGCCAACACCCGCAGCGGCTCGCGCCGCAACATCGAGGCCCATTACGACCTCGGCAACGACTTCTACGCGCTGTGGCTGGACCCGACGATGACCTACTCGGCGGCGGTGTTCGCCACCCCCGAGGAGTCGCTGCCGGACGCCCAGCTGCGCAAGTACCGCCGCATCCTCGGCGAACTCGGCGCGCAGCCGGGGCAGACCATCCTGGAAGTCGGCTGCGGCTGGGGCGGCTTCGCCGAGGTTGCCGTCACCGAGTTCGGCTGCAAGCTGCTCGCCATCACGCTGTCGCCCGCGCAGCTGGAATTCGCCCGCGCGCGCGCCGAGCGCGGCGGCTGGGCGGACAAGGTGGATTTCGAGCTGTGCGACTACCGCGACGTGCGCGGCCAGTACGACCACGTGGTGTCGATCGAGATGATCGAGGCGGTGGGCGAGCGCTTCTGGCCCACCTACTTCGCCCAGCTCTCGGCGCTGCTGAAGCCGGGCGGGCGCTGCCTGGTACAGGCGATCACGATCGCCGACGCGCTGTTCGCGCGCTACCGCCGCGGCACCGACTTCATCCAGCGCCACGTCTTCCCCGGGGGCATGCTGCCGAGCCCGGGCGCGGTGGCGCAGCAGGCCGCGCGTGCCGGGCTCGAGGTAGTGGGCGACTTCGCCTTCGGCCGCGATTACGCGCGCACGCTCGCGCACTGGCATCGCGCCTTCGAGGGGCAGGCCGCGGCGGTGCGCGCGCAGGGCTTCCCGGAGCGCTTCCTGCGCATGTGGCGCTTCTACCTGTCGTATTGCGAGGCGGGCTTCGAGACCGGCGACATCGACGTGCATCACTACGTCTTTGCCCATGCCGACGGCGGGTCGGGAGCGCGGTGATGTCGCCGGCGAGCGCCGTTCGTGGGCGAGCCCGCTCCCACGGCGGCAAGCACGCCTTGCCGCTCGCCGGGAAACCCGGCCTGCCCGCGCAGAGTCCGCTGCGGACCCGCTGCGCCGCCTGCCTTGTTGCCCTCTGCCTGGTGGCCAGCTTCCCGGCGTCCGCCGTCGTCCTGCCGCCCTCGGTGCAGGCGCAGTACCCCGAGCTCGACCACGTCGGTGGTGGCGAGATGCGCTGGCTCGGCTTCAAGCTCTACGACGCCGCGTTGTGGGCGAGTGCGCGCGGCGAGGCGGCGGTGGGCGGCGCGCATGTGCTGTCGATCCGCTACGCGCGCGCGATCAGCAGCGAGCGCCTGGTGTCGGTCAGCCTCGACGAGATGCGTCGCCTCGGCGTAACCGACGAGGCCCGGCTCGCGCGCTGGGGCGAGGCGCTCGCCGCCGCGCTGCCCTCGGTGGCGGCCGGCGACACGCTCGCCGCGCTGCACCGGCCGGGTGAGGGCGCGCTGTTCTGGCATCAGGGCCGGCCGAGCGGCGAGATCCGCGATCCCGAGCTGGCGCGCGCCTTCTTCGCGATCTGGCTCGACCCGCGCACGCGCGAGCCGCAGCTGCGCGCGCAACTGCTCGGGCTCGCGGAAGGCGGGCGATGAAACCCGCGGCCGGCACCGCGCGCGCGGCGCAGAGCGGGCCGGGATTGCCGGCGACCTCGCGCCACTGCAGCGTGGATTCCAGCGCGGCGGCGGCGGGGATCCCGGGCGCTGCGGAGGCGAGCACGCTGACCGCTGCCCGCGGCCGTGCCGAGGTTGCAAGCACGCGCGCGGCGCTCGTTGCCTACGGCGCGCTCGGCCTGCCGCTCGCCTTCGCCGCACTGCCGATCTACGTCCACGTGCCGCGCCTGTATACGGAGGGCCTCGGCCTGTCGCTCGCGCTGGTGGGCGCGGTGCTGCTGGCGGCACGCATCGTCGATGCGGTCACCGACCCGCTCATCGGCTGGGCCAACGACCGCCTGCCGCGGCGGCGGCTGTGGGTGGCGCTCGCGTTGCCGGCGCTCGCGCTGGGCATGGTCGGCCTGTTGATCCCGCCCGCGGGGGCGGGCGCGCTGTGGCTGTTCGCGCTGCTGGTCGGGGTGTCGCTGGCCTATTCGGTGGCCACCATCGCCTACAACGCCTGGGGCGCCGAGGTGGCGGACACGCCGGACGCGCGCACGCGCTTCGTCGCCAGCCGCGAGGCCTTCGCGCTCGGCGGCGTGGTGCTGGCGGCGGCGCTGCCCGGGGTGCTGACGGCGGGCGAGGGCGAGGCCGCCGGGCTGGCGCGCCTGGCCTGGGTGTTCCTGCCGCTGCTGGCGGTCTTCGGCCTGTGGACCCTGTGGCGTGCGCCGGTTCCGCCGCGCCGGTCGGGCGGCGCCGCGCCGGTGTGGCGCGGGCTGAGCGCGGCCCTGCGCGCGCCGGCCTTCGCCCGCCTGCTCGCGGTGTTCGCCGCCAACGGCATCGCCGCCGCGATCCCCTCGGCCACCGTGCTGTTCTTCGTCGCCGACGTGCTGCAGGCGGAGGCGCTCGCAGGCGCTTTTCTGGCGCTGTACTTCGTCGCCGCCGCGGCGAGCCTGCCGCTGTGGGTGAAGCTGTCGCGGCGCGTCGGCAAGCTGCGCGCCTGGCTCGTCGGCATGGTGCTGGCGGTGGGGGTGTTCGCGTGGGCCGGACTGCTCGGCAGCGGCGACGTAGTCGCCTACGGGCTGATCTGCGTGCTGTCGGGCGTGGCGCTCGGCGCCGACCTGAGCCTGCCGCCCTCGCTGCTGGCCGACCTCATCGCGCAGGGGCGCGGCGCGACGGAGGACGCGCGCACCGGGCCGCTCGAAGCCGGGGCCTGCTTCGGCTGGTGGAACTTCGTCACCAAGGCCAACCTGGCGCTCGCCGCCGGCCTGGCGCTGCCGCTGCTCGCGCTGCTCGGCTACACGCCCGGCGCGCGCGACCCGGCGGCGGTCGCGGCGCTGGCCGGGGTGTATGGCTTTGCGCCGCTGGGGCTGAAGCTCGCGGCGATCGCGCTGCTGTGGCGCTGGCGGCATGCGATCGAGCCGGGGATTTCGCGGGCCGGCCCGCCCCCAAGGTTGCAGCCAGTGAACGCAGACAAGCTTGAGCGAGGAGAAGGCGCGTGAAACGTTTCTTGATGATCCTGGTAGCCGTGTTCGGCCTGTGGGGGTGCAGCAGCGTGAATATCGACGACTATCGCGCGGAGCAGCCGGTGCTCGAGCTGCGCGACTACTTCAACGGCACGCTCGACGCCTGGGGCATGTTCCAGGACCGCTCGGGCAAGGTGGTCAAGCGCTTCCATGTGCTGATCGAGGCGAGCTGGGAGGGCGAGGTCGGCACGCTCGACGAGCGCTTCACCTACTCGGACGGCAGCACCCAGCGCCGGGTGTGGACCATCACCCGGCTCGGTCCCGGACGCTATTCCGGCCGCGCCGACGACGTGGTCGGCGAGGCCAGCGGCGAGGCCGCGGGCAACGCGCTGCGCTGGCGCTACGTGCTGGCGCTGCCGGTGGACGGCAAGGTGTACAACGTCGACTTCGATGACTGGATGTTCCTGATGGACGACAAGGTCATGCTCAACCGCTCGCTGATGAGCAAGTTCGGCTTCCGGCTGGGCGAGGTCACGCTGAGCTTCGTCAAGCGGGCGCCGCGATGAGCGCTGGCGCGGGCGTGCTGCGGAGCCTGTTCGGCCCCCTCAACACGCCGCTTCGCGACTGGGCGGGCAGGCGGGTGTGGATCGTCGGCGCCTCGTCGGGGATCGGCGAGGCGCTCGCGCTCGCGCTCGCCCGCCGCGGCGCCCGCCTGGCGCTGTCGGCGCGTGGCGAGGACAAGCTGCGCGCGGTGTGCGCCGCGTGCGACGGGGCGCGGCCGGGGCCGGTGGCGGTCGGCACCCTCGCGCTGGCGCTGGATCTCACCGACACCGCGGCGCTCGCGCGCGCCCGCGACGAGATCCTCGCCCACTGGGGCGGCATCGACCTCGTGGTGTTCAACGCCGGCACCTACCGCCCGCTGCGCGCCTGGGAACTGAGCATCGAGGCGGTGCGCGAGACGCTCGACCTCAACCTCGTCGGCACCATGAGCGGCGTCGCCGCCGTGCTGCCGACCCTGCTCGCGCAGGGCAGCGGCGCGCTCGCGCTGGTGGGCAGCGTCGCCGGCTACGGCGGGCTGCCGAAGGCGACCGTGTATGGACCGTCGAAGGCCGCGCTGATCAACTTCGCCGAGGTGCTGCACCTCGACCTCGCACCGCGCGGCATCGACGTCTTCCTGATCGACCCCGGCTTCGTCGCCACGCCGCTCACCGCGCACAACGACTTCACCATGCCGGCGCTGCAGACCCCGGCGCAGGCGGCCGAGGCGATCGTCGAGGGCTTCGCGCGTGGCGAGTTCGAGATCCACTTCCCGAAGCGCTTCACGCGCGTGCTGAAGCTGCTGCAATGGCTGCCGCGGCGGCTGTATTTTCCGCTCGTGCGCCGTGCGACCGGCCTGTGACGCCCTCCGCCATGACCGAGCCCCTGCGTCCACATCACGCGCCTCCGGGCGAAGCGACCTCCGGCCCTTCCCTCCGCGGAGCAGGCTTGCCCGCGAACGCCGGCTCGCCGCCGGAACCTTCACCGGCGCGCCCGCTGCCGCAGGAGACGCCCGCGCAGCGCCTGGCGCGCTTCTACGAGACCCTCACGCCCGCCAGTCTTGCCGCGCTCGACGCCCTCTACGCGCCTGAGGCCCGCTTCAAGGACCCCTTCAACGAGGTCGTCGGCACCGCCGCCATCCGCCGCATCTTCGCGCACATGTTCGCCACCACCGACGCGCCGCGCTTCAAGGTCACCGAGCGCATCGAGCAGGGCGGGCAGGCGATGCTGGGCTGGGAATTCCACTTCGTGCTGCGTGGCCGCGCGCTGACGGTGCGCGGCGTCACGCAACTGCGCTTCGATGCCGACGGCCGGGTGACCCTGCACCGCGACTACTGGGATGCGGCCGAGGAGTTGTACGAGAAGCTGCCGCTGATCGGGGGCGTGATGCGCGCGTTGCGAAGGCGCCTGTCGGCGCGCTGAGTACGCCGCGACGGAGGGCGGGCGCGACCGACGAGGGCTGCACGGCGGGGCGGCGCGTGGTGCGACCGATTGCCGCAGCCGGTTCCGGCGCGGGGAGGATCGGTCTATGATCACGCGCTGATTCACTCGCCCAACAGGCACGCCCATGGCATCCAGCTTCGCCGCCCGCCTGCGCATGATCGCCCTGCCGCTGCTGGCCGCCGGCCTGCTCGCCGGTTGCACCCCGCCCGCGCCCGCCTTCAAGAGCACCGACATCACCGGCGCCGATTACGGCAAGAACTTCGTGCTCACCGACCACCACGGCCAGCCGCGCACGCTCGCCGACTTCAAGGGCAAGGTCGTCACCATCTTCTTCGGCTACACCCAGTGTCCCGACGTGTGCCCGACCGCGCTCTCGAGCATGAGCAGCGTGATGCAGGAACTCGGCGCCGACGCTGATCGCGTGCAGGTGATCTTCGTCACCGTCGACCCCGAGCGCGACACGCAGGCGCTGCTCGCCGAGTACGTGCCGGTGTTCGATGCGCGCTTCCTCGGCATGTATGGCTCGCTCGAGAAGACCGCCGAGATCGCCAAGGATTTTCGCGTGTTCTACCGCAAGAGCGGCGATCTGGCCGGCCACTACACCATCGACCATTCCGCCGGTACCTACGTTTTCGGTCCCGATGGACGGTTGCGCCTGTACATGAGGCACGGCGAGGAGCCGCAGGTGGTCGCGGCGGACATCAAGGCGCTGCTGGATGGGAAGTAGCAGCGATGTGCGAGCGTGGCGCATGAAAGCACAACGGCAGCCTTCGAGCTGCCGTTGTTGTCTGGAGAGTGCCTTGGCGCTGTAGTTACACCACTGCCGCCAGCATCCCCCGCATCTTCTGCATGGCCTTGGCTTCGATCTGGCGAATGCGTTCGGCTGAGACGCCGTATTCGGCCGCCAGCTCGTGCAGGGTGGCGCTGTCGCCTTCGGCGAGCCAGCGCCGCTGCACGATGGCACGGCTGCGGTCGTCGAGGCTGGCGAGCGCATTGCGCAGGCCGGTGTCCTGCAGGTGTGCCAGCTGGGCCTCGGCGATGAGCTCGGAAGGTTCGGCCTGGGGGTCGGGCAGGTAGGAGATCGGCGCGAAGCGCTCGTCCTCGTCGTCGCTGCCGGCGTCGAGCGGAATGTCGCGGCCGGTGAGCCGCGTTTCCATCTCCACCACTTCCTCGGGCTTGACGTCGAGCTGGGCGGCGATCGCCTGCACCTCGGCAGGCTGCAGCGTGGTGCTGTCCTTCTTCATGCCGCGCAGGTTGAAGAACAGCTTGCGTTGCGCCTTGGTGGTGGCGATCTTCACCAGGCGCCAGTTCTTCAGGATGTACTCGTGGATCTCCGCCTTGATCCAGTGGATCGCGAACGACACCAGACGC
>JAREIX010000109.1 GCA_029286945.1 Thauera sp.
GGCCGCGCCGCCCAAGGCGCTGCGCGCGCTCGCCGAGGAGCTGCTGCGGCGCGGGGTGGCGATCTCGTGGTGGGGCAACATCCGCTTCGAGAAGTCCTTCACTCCCGAGCTGTGCCAGCTGCTCGCCGACAGCGGCTGCATCGCGGTGTCGGGCGGGCTGGAGGTGGCGTCCGACCGCCTGCTGAAGCTGATGAAGAAGGGCGTGTCGGTGGAGCAGGTCGCGCGCGTCACCCACGCCTTCACCGAAGCCGGCGTGCTGGTGCACGCTTACCTGATGTACGGCTTCCCGACCCAGACGGTGCATGACACGGTCGATGCGCTCGAGTACGTGCGCCAGCTCTTCGAGGCCGGCTGCATCCAGTCGGGCTTCTTCCACCGCTTCGCGTGCACCGTGCATTCGCCGGTGGGCATGAATCCGCAGGAATACGGCGTCGAGCTGGTACCCCTGCCCAAGGTCACCTTCGCGAAGAATGACATCGGCTTCATCGACCCCACCGGCGTGGACCACGACAGCCTGGGCAAGGCGCTCAACAAGGCGCTATACAACTATATGCACGGCATCGGGCTGGATACCGACGTGCGCAGCTGGTTCGCCGAGCGCGTGCCGCGCCCGCGGGTGCCGCGGCAGTTCATTGCACGGGCCCTCGGCCACAAAAACATCGCCTCGTGATGTTCCACACGCGCGCCGAGCACGGTACGGAGATAGCATGCAGCCTGGCCCACCATCTGAATATGCCGGCGCAATGAGACCATGGAAGACGAACTCCCGAACGGCCCGGACCTGAGGCTGCTCTTCGATGAGTCGAGCCGGACGCTGAGCGTGAGCCTGGCGCCCGACGAGCGCTTTCCGCGCATCGACGCGCTGTGGCTACGCAAGCGCCTGGCCGCCGCGGGCTATGAAGCGCTGCAGATCCGCCCCGAGCCGATCAAGCAGCTGATCGCGCGCTACAACGCGGGCGAGCCGGTGCCGCCGGTCGAGATCGCGCACTGCGTGGATGCGGGCCTGCAAATCATGATCGCGCTCGACGGGCTGACCGCCCGCCTCAGCCTGATCCCGGCCAAGGGCGGCAAGCCGGCGACCAAGGCCGACGTGCTCGCGCTGATGCAGGGCAAGGGCATCATCGAGGGCGTACTGGTCGACGAGATCAACCGCGCGATCGCCGAGGGCAAGGCCGACGACCTCGTCATCGCCCGCGGCCGCGAGCCCGTGGCCGGCGAGGATGGCTGGCTCGAGAGCCTGCTGCCGGAGACGCGCGAGCGCGTGCCCAACATCCGCCCCTGCGGCCGCACCGACTATCGCGACCTCGGCGAGGTGCAGATCGTACGCGCCGGCGATGCGCTGATGCGCCGCCACCCGCCGACCCGCGGCATCGAGGGCATGAGCGTGCTCGGCCGCCCGATCCCGGCGCGGATCGGCCGCGACGCCCGCTTCACCCCGGGCCTGCGCGGCGTGGCGCCCTCGCCCGACGACGCCAACCTGCTGGTGGCGGTGACCGACGGCCAGCCGCTGCGCGTCAAGGGCGGCATCATGGTCGAGCCGATCTACACCGTCGATGCGGTGAACATGGCCACCGGCAACATCCGCTTCGACGGCACGGTGCGGGTGCGCAACGATGTGCAGGCCGGCATGACGATCATCGCCACCGGCGACATCGAGGTCGGCGGCACGGTCGAGCCGGCCACCCTCGAGGCCGGCGGCAACATCGTGGTCAAGGGCGGCATCATGGGCGGCCTCGGCGGCAAGACCGCGGGCAAGGACATGAGCGCCCACGCCGTCCGCTGCGCCGGCAGCCTGTCCGCGAGCTACGCCCAGCAGGCCCGCATCAGCGCCGGCGACTCGATCTTCATCGACGACATGGCGATGCAGTGCCAGCTCGACGCCGCCAACCACATCCGCATCGGCAACTACCGCCGCGGCCACATCATCGGCGGCCTCACCCGCGCCTGCCTGTCGATCCACGCGCGCGTGATCGGCGCGCCCAACCGCATCCGCACCGAGCTCGAGATCGGCAACGACCCGGGGCTGGCCCATGCGGTGCAGGAAAAGGCCGACGAGCGCGACGGCAAGGAGAACAAGCTGCTCGAGATCGGCAAGCTGCTGACGGTCGCCGACCGCAATCCGGGCAAGGTCTCGCCCGAGATCATCGCCCGCGCCGAGGAGGCCGCCGCCGCGCTGTCGGCCGAGATCGAGGGCCTGCGCAACGAGGAGGAAGACCTGCGCCAGCGTCTGCTGCTGACCCAGCAGGCGCGGGTCAATGCCGAAAACGCGGTCTACGAGGGCTGCATCGTCACCCTGGGCGAATGCACGCTGCGCATCCCGCAGGACCGCGGTGCGACCACGGTGCGGCTGGCCGAGCAGGGCCTCGGCATCTTTCCGCTCGAGGACGACAGCCACTTCGACGCCCCGCAACGGCCGAACACCGATCCGCGGCGCCGCTCGTGAGCGCATGACGCAAGAAGGGCCCCGGGCGGTCGTGCCGCACGGGGCCCTTCTCGCTACAGCAGCGGCCGGCTTACTTCAGCGCGGCCAGCGCGGCGGCGTAGTCCGGCTCTTCCTTGATCTCGGGCACCAGCTGCGAGTACACCACCTTGTCATGGGCATCGACCACCACCACCGCGCGCGCGGTGATGCCGGCCAGCGGGCCGGAGGTGATGCCTACGCCGTAGGCCTCGCCGAACTGCGGGCTGCGGAAGGTCGACAGCGTCTGCACGTTCTTGAGGCCTTCGGTCTCGCAGAAGCGCTTGGCGGCGAAGGGCAGGTCGGCGGACACCACCAGCACCACGGTGTCGGCGAGCTTGCCGGCTTCCTCGTTGAACTTGCGCGTCGAGGTGGCGCACACCGGGGTGTCCAGGCTGGGGACGATGTTCAGCACCTTGCGCTTGCCGGCGAAGGCGTCGAGGCCGACGTCGGCCAGGTCGGCGGCGGTCAGCTTGAACGCGGGCGCGGCGTCGCCGGCCTGCGGGAAACGACCTGCGACGTCGATCGGGTTGCCGCCGAGGGTGACCTTGCTCATGGTTTTCTCCTGTGGGTTAGGGTGTTGGCGGCTTCTTCGTCGGCCGCCGGCTGGTTCGGCCGATAGCCTACACCAAGCCAGCGGCAAACGCCCCCATGCCGGGACACTCGGCGCACCACCCGATCATCGAGGATCGCGACTCTCAGCGCGAACCCGCGCAGACGCCGGCAGCGGCCTGATCTATCTTGAACATCAGGCCACGACCCGGAGGAGCGCGATCATGGAGCCGGTGGATCTGTTCTACAGCTACGCGCACGAGGACGAGACGCTGCGCGACGAACTCGACGGCCACCTCGCGCTGTTGCGGCGCAAGGGCGTGATCCGCCCCTGGCACGACCGCGGCATCGTCCCCGGGCAGCAATGGGACAAGGAGATCGACGCCCAGCTCGCCAGCGCCGACCTGATCCTGCTGCTGGTGAGCATGGACTTCCTGAACTCGGACTACATCTGGGGCAAGGAGCTCGCCACCGCGATCGACCGCGCCGACCGCGGCGATGCCAGCGTGGTGCCGGTGCTGCTGCGCGCCGTCGATATCGAGGACGCACCGTTCGCGAAGCTGCAGGGCCTGCCCACCGACCTGCGCCCGGTCACCTCCTGGCCCAACCGGGACGAGGCATGGACCGATGTCGCCAAGGGCATCCGGCGCACGGTGGAGGCGATTCAGCAGCGCTGGGCGAGCACGCCACCGGCCGCCCACCCTGCACCTCCGCCTGCGGCCCCGTCTGCGCCGGGGTCGAGCGACTTCGGCAGCACGACGGCGGAGGCGGTCGCGGAGGCCGCAGAGGTCGCCCCGGACATCACCGGTGCGGCCCACGACGTGCGCAGCGTCCGCATCGAGGCCGCGCCCGACGCCCGCACCGATGCGCTGGTGCGGCGCATGTGCGCCGGCTTCGCCGACGAACTCGCGGTCGCGGCACGCATGCGCGGGGTGGCCGAGATGGGCAGTGCCGAGGCGGTGGACATGGCCGCTGCATTGATCGACATGCCCGAACAGAAGCGGGTGCTGTGGGTGGACGACAAGCCCGGGGGCAACCGCCACGAGGTCGCCGCGCTGGCGAAGCTGCAGATCGAGGTCGTCGCAGTGCACAGCACCGAGGAGGCGCTGGCGCGCCTGGACACGGACGAGGAGGGCTTCGATCTGGTGCTGTCGGACTGGGACCGCCCGGAAGCGCTCGAGGGCGCGCCCAGCGCCGGGCTGAAGCTGCTGCGCGCGCTGGCCGCACGCCCGCGCCGGCTGCCGGTGATCTTCTACCACGGCGCGTTCGACCCCGCGCGCCGCAGCACACGCCGCGACCTGCTGCTGCGGGCCGGTGCGTTCGGCGAGGCGGTCAGCCCGGGCGAACTGCTCGCGCTGGTGAGGACCGCGCTGCAGTCGGCCTGAAGCGGTAACGCGCGCCCGCCCCGGCGCGGGGGCGGGGTGGCGCGCGGCGCTCAGCGCATCGCGCGCAGGCGGGCGATGCGGTCCTGGGTGGACGGGTGGGTGGAGAACAGCCCGCGCAGGCCGCCGCCCGACAGCGGGTTCATGATCATCATCTGCGCGGTCTCCGGGTGCTGCTCGGCGGTGTGCATCGGGATGCCACGGGCGTAGGCGTCGATCTTGGCGAGCGCGCTGGCGAGCGCCTCGGGGTCGCCGGAGATCTCCGCGCCGCCGCGGTCGGCGCCGAATTCGCGGGTACGGCTGATCGCCATCTGGATGATCATGCCGGCGAGCGGGGCGAGGATCATCATCGCGATCGACACCACCGGGTTGGGGCGGTCCTCGCCGTCGCGGCCGCCGAAGAACATGCCGAAGTTGGCCAGCATCGAGATCGCGCCAGCGATGGTCGCCGAGATGGTCGAGATCAGGATGTCGCGGTTCTTCACGTGCGCCAGCTCGTGGGCCATCACGCCGCGCAGCTCGCGCTCGGACAGCATGCGCATGATGCCGGTGGTGGCGGCAACCGCGGCGTTCTCCGGATTGCGGCCGGTGGCGAAGGCGTTGGGCTGGGCCTCGTCGATGATGTAGACCTTGGGCATCGGCAGCTCGGCGCGCTGGGCAAGCTCACGCACCATGTTGTACAGGTAGGGCGAGGACGCGGCATCGACCTCGCGCGCCTTGTACATCTTCAGCACCATCTTGTCCGAGAACCAGTAGGCCCAGAAATTCATCGCGCCACCGACGACGAGCGCGATCAGCATGCCCTGCTGACCGCCGATGGCGGCGCCCATCGCGCCGAACAGCGCGACGATGCCGGCCATGAGGATGGTGGTCTTGATCCAGTTTCCGAACATTGCGGGATCCTTCCTGCAGGAGATTGATTCGTCAGCTCAGTTTGGGCCGCCCGCGGGCGGTTTCAAGCCGCGGCCGGCGTGGTGAAGCGCTCGCCGACAGAGACCGGGAATCCGCGCAGGAATTCCCCCGCCGGCAGGCGCTTGCTGCCGGGGCGCTGTAACACCGTGCAACGCAGCGCATCGCGGCCGCAGGCCACGGTGATGCCCGCATCATCGACCGCGAGCACGACGCCCGGCTCGCCGCTGCCGGCCACCACCGTGCCCGACCAGCATTTCACCGCCGTGTCGCGCAGGCTGCTGGCGGCGCCAGGGAAGGGGTCGAAGGCGCGCAGCGCGCGCTCGAGCTCGAGCGCCGGCCGCGTCCAGTCGATGGCGGCCTCGGCGCGGCCGATCTTGGCGGCGTAGGTCACGCCTTCAGCCGGTTGCGGGGTGGCCACGAGTCCGCCACGCGGCAGCGCAGCCAGCGCCTCGACGATGCATTCGCCTCCGAGCGCCGCCAGGCGGTCGTGCAGGCTGGCGGTGGTGTCGGCGGGCAGGATCGGCGTGGCGCGCCTCAGAAGCATGGCGCCGGTATCGAGGCCCTCGTCCATCTGCATGATGGTGATGCCGGTCTCGGCGTCGCCGGCCTCGATCGCACGGTGGATCGGCGCCGCGCCGCGCCAGCGCGGCAGCAGCGAGGCGTGGATGTTGAGGCAGCCGAGGCGCGGCAGCTCGAGGACGGCCTTGGGCAGGATGAGGCCGTAGGCGGCCACCACCAGCACGTCCGGCGCGCAGGCGGCGAGGCGCGCGCGCTGCGCCTCGGTGCGCAGCTTCTCCGGCTGGTCGACCTCGATGCCGTGCGCGAGCGCGAGCTGCTTCACCGCGCTCGGGGTGAGCTTCATGCCACGGCCGGCGGGGCGGTCGGGCTGCGTGAGCACCAGCGGCACCGCATGGCCGGCGGCGAGGATGGCCGCCAGCGCGCTGGCGGCGAACTCCGGGGTGCCGGCGAAGGCGACGCGCAGGCCGCCCGCCGTGGAAGCGCTGGCGGCCGTCATGCGGTGATGCGCGCTTTCTTGGCCAGCTTGCTCTTGATGCGGTTGAGCTTGAGCGGCGACAGGTACTCGACGAAGACCTTGCCGTCGAGGTGATCGATCTCGTGCTGCACGCACACGGCGAGCAGGCCGTCGGCCTCGAACTCGAAGGCTTCGCCTTTTTCGTTCAGGGCGCGAACTTTCACACGCTCGGCGCGCGTCACCTTCTCGTAGATTCCCGGTACGGACAGGCAGCCTTCCTCGCACACCTGCTCGCCGTCGCGTTCGATGATCTCGGGGTTGATCAGCGCCATCAGGCCGGACTTGTCCTCGCTGACGTCGACGACGACGACGCGCTTGTGCACGTCGACCTGGGTGGCGGCCAGCCCGATGCCGGGCGCCTCGTACATGGTTTCCGCCATGTCCTTCACGAGCTGGCGGATGTCGTCGGTCACCTCGGCGACCGGCCTGGCGACCGTGTGCAGGCGGGGATCGGGGTAGCGGAGAATGGGTAGGAGAGCCATGAATGCCTTGCTGCGTTAAGCCTTTAAGTGCAGAATTTCGAGCGATTTCACATGCCTGCGCATGTATTACGACGGGATATCGGAGCGTGCTGCGGCAGCAATCCGTGACAGTTTCGACCCCGACCAGCCGGTGGCGTTCCGGGATGAGCCCGGCCCGCTCCGCCACGACCGGAAGCACGCAATGATTCGAATTATATTCCCTCTGCTGGTCGGCTTCGTCACGCTGCTCGGCGCCAGTGCCCATGCGCAGTCCGGCGTCCGCCTCGCCGACAACGCCCCCGACAGCTACACCGTGGTGCGCGGCGACACCCTGTGGGACATCTCCGGCCGCTTCCTGCAGGAACCGTGGCGCTGGCCCGAGGTGTGGCGCCTGAACCGCGACCAGATCCGCAACCCGCATCTCATCTACCCCGGCCAGGTCATCCTGCTCGACCGCAGCGGTCCGTGGCTGACGATCGGCCGTCCCGTCGGCGGCGGCACGCAGGCCGGGCGCATCGAGCCGAGGATCTACACCGAGGCGCTCGACAGCGCGGTGCCCAGCATTCCGCTGCAGATCATCGAGCCCTTCCTGAACCGCCCGCTGGTCGTCGACCAGCCACGCCTGGACGGTTCGGCCACCATCATCGCCACCGAGACCAGCCGCGTGCTGACCGGCTCGGGCGACACCGTGTTCGCCAAGAACGTCGATGCGGACACCGAGGTGTGGCACATCTACCGCCCCGCGCGCCCGCTCGAGGACCCGATCACCCGCGAGACGATCGCCTGGGAGGCGGCCTACCTCGGCACCGCGCGCGTCACCGAGCGCGGCGAGCCGACCACGCTCGAGATCGTCTCCGCGGTCGAGGAGATCGGCGTCGGCGACCTGATGATGCCGAGCGAGCGCCCGAGCGTGTTCTCCTATGCGCCGCATGCGCCCGAGCAGGCGGTCGATGGCCGCGTGGTCAGCATCCATCGCGGCGTCAGCGAGACCGGCCGCCTCAACGTGGTGGCGCTCAACGTCGGCGAGCGCGACGGCCTGGAGCGTGGCCACGTGCTGTCGCTGTTCCGTAACCGCGGCACCGCCGAGTACCGCGGCGAGGCCGGCAAGGAGAGCTTCCAGCTGCCGGAGAAGCGCTACGGCGTGGTGTTCGTGTTCCGTGTCTTCGAGCGCGTCTCGTACGCGCTGGTAATGGAATCCGACGGTCCGGTCACGATCGCGGACGCGGTGCGCAAGCCCTGAGCCCGACCGCGGCCGACGCTGCGCGCTTGTCGCCCCTTATCGAATCCCGTTCGACCGTGACGGCGGCGACCGACGATCTGGCCGACTGGCTGCGCCTGGCCGCGATCCCCGGCCTCGGCGCCGAGCGCCAGCGCAGCCTGCTCGCCGCCTTCGGCCTGCCACGACACATCTTCGCCGCGGGTCGCGGCGCGCTCGCAGCCGTGGTCGGCCACGAGCTGGCCGCCGCGGTGATGACGCCGCCCCCTGCCGAGGCGATCGAACGCCCGCTGGCATGGGCGGCCGAGGCCGACAGCCACATCCTGACCCTGGCCGACGAGGCCTACCCGCGCACGCTGCTCGACATCGCCGACCCGCCGGTGCTGCTCTACGTGAAGGGCGATCCGGCGCTGCTGCAGCGCCCGGCGATCGCGCTCGTCGGCGCGCGCTCGGCGACCGCCCAGGGCGAGGCCAACGCCGCGGCCTTCGCCCAGAGCCTGGCCGAGGCCGGGCTGGCGATCGTCAGCGGGCTGGCGCTCGGCGTCGACGCCGCCGCCCATCGCGGCGCGCTGGCCGCCGGCCCGGACAGCGGCGGCACGGTGGCCGTGATCGGCACCGGCATCGACCGCATCTACCCGGCGCGCAACGCCGCGCTCGCGCGCGAGATTGCCAGCCGCGGCGCGATCGTCAGCGAATTTGCGCTCGGCACGCCGCCACTGCAGCACAACTTCCCGCGCCGCAACCGGCTCATCGCCGGCCTCGCGCAGGGCGTGCTGGTGGTCGAGGCGGCGCTCAACAGCGGCTCGCTGATCACCGCCCGGCTGGCCACCGAGGGCGGACGCGAGGTGTTCGCGATCCCCGGCTCCATCCATTCGCCGCTGTCGCGCGGCTGCCACCGCCTGATCCGCGAGGGCGCCAAGCTGGTCGAGACTGCGGAAGACGTGATCGAGGAACTGCGCGGCCGTCTCGGCTGGCCGGCGCCGGCCGCAGCGGGGCGTCGCCCCTCCGGCCGCCGCGCCACGCCTGGCCGCGCCGCCAGCGTGGAGGCGCCGCAGCCGCCCCTGCCCGGGCTCGACGACGAGGCCGCGCGCGTGCTGCAGATCATCGGCCACGACCCCGTGGACATCGACACGCTCGCCGGGCGTTGCGGCTTGACGGTGGACGCCCTCTACGCCATCCTCCTGCCACTCGAGCTGGACGGACACCTCGCGCGACTGCCCGGCGGCCGCTTCCAGCGCACCTGAAACGGCCGCGTCGCGCCGGGCGGCCCGCCCTGCACCCACCCACCACGAACGCGTGCTCCGCCACCCGGACGCACGCCGCAGACCGCCGCAGCGCGGGTCCCGACAGGGCTCTCGCCTGCAGCGCCCCCGCCGAACCGACCAGAGGCCGTTTTGTTCGACATCCTCGTATACCTCTTCGAAAGCTACATCCACGCCGACGCCTGCCCGGAACCCGACCAGCTCAGCCGCAAGCTGTCGGCCGCCGGCTTCGAGCAGGAAGAGATTTCCGAAGCGCTCGACTGGCTCAACGGCCTGCGCCGCGTGGCGCGCGACATCCACCCGGGCGCGGCGCCGAGCGCGGGCTCGGTGCGCATCTACACCGACGAGGAGCACGCCAAGCTCGACGCCCGCTGCCGCGGCTTCCTCAGCCTGCTAGAGAGCGCCGGTGTGCTCGGTGCCGCGCATCGCGAGCTGATCATCGAGCGCGCGATGGCGCTGGCCGACTTCACGATCACCCTCAACCGGCTCAAGGTCATCGTGCTGATGGTGCTGTGGCAGCAGGAAGAGCCGATCGACACCCTGATGGTCGACGAGCTGCTGACCGAAGAAGACGACTGGGGCTACGAACCGATCGTGCATTGAGCGGTCGATCCGCCGTGTTGCACGCGTACGCCTGCCGTCCTTATCATCCGCCGCTTCCAAACCCTATGCGCCACCGTGGCGCTAACGCCGTTTCCAGCCGAGCATGAGCAAGCAACTGATCATCGCGGAAAAACCTTCCGTCGCGCAGGACATCGCCCGTGCGCTGGGCGGCTTCACCAAGGAGAAGGACTACTTCGAGTCCGACGAATATGTGTTGTCGTCGGCCGTCGGTCACCTTCTCGAGCTCACCCTGCCCGAGGAATTCGAGGTCAAGCGCGGCAAGTGGACCTTCGCCCACCTGCCGGTGATCCCGCCCCACTTCGCGGTCAAGCCGATCGAGAAGACCGAGGACCGCCTCAAGCTGCTCACCCGGCTGATCAAGCGCAAGGACGTCACCGGCCTCATCAACGCCTGTGACGCGGGCCGCGAAGGCGAGCTGATCTTCAACTTCATC
>JAREIX010000110.1 GCA_029286945.1 Thauera sp.
ACCGTGGTGTCGAGCGTGAAGGTGAGCGTCGCCGGGGCCGAGACGTTGCCCGCCACGTCGGTCTGGCGAACCTGGATCGTGTTCTCGCCTTCGACGGCCGTCGGGGCGGTCGTGCTCCAGGTGGTGCCGTCCGTGCTGTACTCCACGAGCGCACCGGGTTCGGTGCCGCTCACGGTGTACGCGCCGGTGCTCGTAATGCCATCGGTCCCGCTCGAACCCGTGTCGGCGGTCAGCGCGATCACCGGCGCGGCGACCGTGGTGTCGAGCGTGAAGGTGAGCGTGGCCGGCGCGGAGACGTTCCCGGCCACGTCGGTCTGACGGACCTGGATCGTGTTGGCGCCTTCGACGGCCGTCGGGGCGGTCGTGCTCCAGGTGGTGCCGTCCGTGCTGTACTCCACGAGTGCACCGGGTTCGGTGCCGGTGACCGTGTAGGTCCCGCTCTGGGTGACGCCATCGGTGCCGCTCGACCCGGTGTCGGCGTCGAGCGCAATCACCGGCGCCGCAACCGTGGTGTCGAGCGTGAAGGTAAGCGTCGCCGCGGTCTGGCGGACCTGGATCGTGTTCGCACCTTCGACGGCCGTCGGGGCGGTCGTGCTCCAGTTCACCCCGTCGGTGCTGTACTCCACGAGTGCACCGGGTTCGGTGCCGGTGACCGTGTAGGTCCCGCTCTGGGTGACGCCATCGGTGCCGCTCGAGCCGGTGTCGGCGTCGAGCGCAATCACCGGCGCCGCAACCGATCGGTCTGGCGAACCAGGATCGTGTTCGCCCCCTCGACGGCCACCGGAGCAGTGGTGCTCCAGTTCACCCCGTCGGTGCTGTACTCCACGACCGCACCCGGTTCGGTGCCGCTCACCGTATACGTACCCGAGCTCGTGACCCCATCGCTGGCGCTGACGCCCGTATCGGCATCGAGCTCGATCACCGGCGCCGCAACCGTGGCATCGACCGTTCCGTTCGCGCCGCCATCAGCGGTATTGCCCACCCCGTCATCGACCGTCGCCGTCACCACGTAGGGTCCATCGGCGAGCGGGGTGCCGGGCGTGACCTGGAAGCCCCCCTGCGCATCCATCGTCACCACCACCGTCTGCGACACACCCGCCGCGTCCGTGATCACCACCGTGACCTGGCTGCCCGCGGGCGCGTTGGTGGTGCCGGTGATCGTCGGCGTGTTGTCGTTGGTGAGCGCAGGTGCGACGAGCGTCAGGTTGAGCTCGACCGGCTCCGGCAGCGGGGCTGCATCATCCTCGGCCGCGGCTGCCGCGGCAGTGGCACCCTCGAACTCCGCGACCACACCCGCACGCGCGCCCTCGAACTCGAACGCCGCCCCCTCCACCCCTTCGCTGATCCGCAGCAGGCGCACGAAGTTGCTGCCTTCGCCGCCGCCACCGCCGGCCAGACCGGCGGCCGGATCCTCGAGCACCTGCTCGAGATCCTGCCCCGTCTCGATCGCCTGGAGGACCTGGGCGATGGTGGCGTCCTCGACGGCGGCCGCGCGCGCGTCGGGGCGCGTGGCCTCGGTCATGTCCTCGGTGATCAGCACGCTGCTGTCGGCGGGGATGGTCGTGCTGCCGCCGTCCGCGTACGCGAGTTCGGCACGGCTACCCGCTGCGGTGATGACGACCTCGCCCTCGAGCAGCGTGTCGCCTGCCTTGAGGAGGCGGACCTCTCCGTCCGCGTTGCGCGCGAATACTTGTCCGTCGATGCGGACGACCGTTGCGACGACCCTGGGCTCAGCCATTTTGCCTTTCTCCGTGAAGCCTTCCGCCGGTCGGGACGCGGGCGGACGCCATGAACCATGATGTTCCAGAGGGTACGGAGAGGCCCGGCCGGCCGCCATTGGCCGGGTGGACAGGTTGCGAACTACGTCACGCGCGGCGGCGTGCGGACTTCACGGCTGGCGGCGGGAAAGGCGCAGCGCGAGCTGCAGGCGGTCGCGCACGCCGGTCTTCTCGAACACGGTGGCCAGGTGGGCCTTGACGGTGCGCTCGGTGATGCCGAGGCGGCCCGCGACCTGCTTGTTGGTGAGCCCTTCGGCCACCGCCTCGGCGACCTCGCGTTCGCGCGCGCTGAGCGTGTCCAGCCCGGGAAGGGGGGCGCTCGCCTCAGCCGCCGCGGCCACCGCCGGCACGGTCGCGCGGATCATGCGTGCCAGCAGCTCAGGGCCCACCCACAGCCCGCCGTGGCGCACGACCAGCGCCACCTCGCGCAGCAGCTCGGGGGTGGCGAAGGCGTGGCAGTAGCCGCGCGCGCCCAGTTCGAGCGCGCGCAAGGCCTGCTCGCCGCCCGGCATCGCCGACAGCACGACGACGCGGCCGCCGCGGGCGCTCGCCGCGCGCACCAGGCCTTCCCAGTCCGCATGGGCGACATCGACCCACAGCAGGCCGCCGGCTGCCGCATCGGGCAGGGCCGCCGGACTGCCGGCGCGGGCAAGATCGCCGAAGGCGCGGCACCAGCCGTCGAGGATGCGTGCGTCGGGGGTGAGGAACAGATGCGCGCCCATGCTCAGCGCTCCGTCAGCGCATTGGCCTTGGCGCGCAGCACCGGCTTGGCGAGGTAGGCCAGCACCGTCTTGCGGCCGGTGAGGATGTCCACATCCGCCACCATGCCGGGGATGATCGGCAAGCCCTCGCCGAGGGCGCTCCTGAGGGTACGTACGCGCACGATGTAGAAGGCGTTGCCCTTGTCGTCGGTGACGGTGTCGGCGGAGATGTGCTCGACCACCGCGTCCAGCCCGCCGTAGATCGAGAAATCGTAGGCCGAGAACTTGACCATCGCCGGCTGCTGCGGGCGCAGGAAGGCGATGTCCTTCGGCTTGACGCGCGCCTCGAGGATCAGCGCGTCGTCGAGCGGCACGATCTCCACCACCTCCTTGCCCGGCTGCACCACGCCGCCGACGGTCGTCACCAGCAGGCGCTTGACCGTGCCGCGCACCGGCGAACGGATCTCGGCGTGCTTGACGCGGTCTTCCAGGCCGCGCGCGCCTTCGGACAGGCTGCCGAGCTTGCTCATGGTGTCGGAGAGCTCGGTCCGCCACTGGTTGCGCACCGCGAGCTCGACCTCCTGCACCTTGCCCTCGGCCTCGGTGATCGCGGCCTGCACGCGCGAGATCTGCGCCGCGGCCTGGTCGCGCTCACCGCGCATGCGGGACACGTCGCGCTCGAGGCGCAGGATATCGACGTCCGACACTGCGCCCGACTTCACCAGCGGACGGGTCACGTTCAGCTCGCGCTCGGCCAGCTCGAGGCTGCGCGCGGCCTGGTCGCGCCGCGCGCGCGCCTCGTTGAGTTCCTGCTGGCGCTGGCTCAGCTGCTGGCGGGCGATCGCGATCTGGGCCTCGATGCCCTCGCGGCTGGTCTCGAACAGCCGGCGCTCATGGGCGACGATGTCCGGGATCTCGCGCTCCAGCTCGGCGGGTACGGTAAACACGCCGCCGCGGCCGAGCGCCTCCAGGCGCGCCGCCTTGGCCTGCAGGGCGAGCGCGGTGGCGCGGCTCTCGAGCAGGGTGGAGACGAAGCGCGTCGGGTCGATGCGCAGCAGCAACTGGCCGGGCGCCACCGTCTCGCCCTCGCGCACGGCCAGCTCCTCGACCACGCCGCCGTCGACCGACTGCACGACCTGCAACTGCGAGGTCGGGATCACGCGGCCCTCGCCACGCGTCACCTCGTCCAGCTCGGCGAACGTCGCCCACACCAGCAGCAGCACGATCACCACGCCCACGCCCCACAGCAGGCCGCGTGCGCGCAAGGGTTCCTGCTGCAGGCGCGCCCAGTCGACCTCGCCCATCCAGTCGTCGGCGCTCGGGCGATCGGCGCGCGCGGCGCGGCGCAGCATGACGTCGAGCACCGAGCCGCCGCGCGTGCCGGCGTCCTGCGTCACGGCCCCGACCTTGTCGAACAGCGAGCGCTGCATCTTCGGCAACATCAGGCAGCCCTCCCGATGCGGCCCTGGCGCAGGGCCTCGACCACCTGGGCCTTGGGCCCGTCGGCGACGATCCGCCCGGCATCGACGACGATGATGCGGTCGACCAGGTCGAGCAGCGAGGTGCGGTGGGTGATCACGATCAGGGTCTTGCCATCGGCGTGGCGGCGCAGTTGCTGCTTGACCGCCTCCTCGCTGGCGTGGTCCATCGCCGCGGTCGGCTCGTCGAGCAACAGGATCGGCGGGTCGGCGATCATCGCACGCGCGATCGCCACCCCCTGGCGCTGGCCGCCCGACAACGACTCGCCGCGCTCGCCCACCAGCATGCCGTAGCCGTGCGGGTGGGAATCGACGAATTCGCCGATGCCGGCGATGCGCGCGGCGCGCACGACCTTGTCGTCATCGGCCTGCGGCATGCCCATGACGATGTTGTCGCGCAGCGAGCCGTAAAACAGCGTGACGTCCTGCGGCACGTAGCCGATGTTGCGGCGCAGCTCGGCGGGGTCGAGCTGGCGCAGGTCGATGCCGTCGACCAGCACCGCGCCGCCGGTGGGCTGGTAGAGGCCGAGGATCAGCTTCTCGAGCGTGGTCTTGCCCGAACCGATGCGGCCGAGGATGCCCACGCGCTCTCCGGCGCGGATCGCGAACGCCACATCGCGCAGCACCGGGACGTCGTCCTCGCCATAGGCGAAGCTCACGTTGCGGAACTCGATGTCGCCGCGCAGGCGCGGACGGCTGAGGAAGGACTTGTCCTGCGGGCGCTCGACCGGGCGCTTCATCAGCTCCTCGAGCGATTCGAACGCGGTCGCCGCCGAGTGGTACTGCACCAGCAGGCCCGCCACCTGGCCGATCGGCGCCATCGCGCGCGAGGACAGCAGGTAGCAGGCGATCAGCCCGCCCATGGAGAGCAGGCCGTCGTGGATCAGATACACGCCGATGACGATGGTGCTCAGGCTCACCATCTGCTGCACCCACAGCGCGCCGTTGGACGAGGTTGCGGCCAGCAGCCGCAGCCGGGCGCCGACGCTCGCCACCAGCGCGGCGCTCTTCTCCCACTTGGCCTGGATGACCGACTCCGCACCGAGCGCCTTCACCGTCTCGAGGCCGATCAGGCCCTCGACCAGGGTCGCGTTGCGCTGCGCGCTGGCGCGGTAGGTGGTCTCGGCGAGCGCATGCATCTTGCGCTGCACGGTCAGCGAGTACAGCAGCAGCAGCGCGATGCCGACCACGAAGGGGATCACCATCGGCCACGCGATCCAGCCGATGACGACGAGAAAGAGCAGCGCGAATGGCACGTCGATGAAGGCGGTGACGGTGGCCGAGCTGATGAAGTCGCGCACCGACTCGAAGGCGCGCAGATTGGAGGCGAAGGAGCCGGCGGAGTCGGGCCGCACCTCCATGCGCAGGCCGAGCACCTTCTCCATGATGGCGGACGACAGCTTGACGTCGGCGCGCGCGCCGGCGAGGTCGACGAAGTAGCCACGCAGCGTGCGCAGGCCGAAGTCCGCGCAGACCACAATCAGCACGCCGACCGAGAGCGCCCACAGCGTCTCGATGGCGTTGTTGGGCACGACGCGGTCGTACACGTTCATCGAGAACAGCGGCAGCGCGAGCGCGAAGACGTTGATGATCAGCGCCGCGACCAGCACGTCGCGATACAGGCGGCGGTTCTCCGCCATCACGCTCCAGAACCAGTGCCCGGCGCGCGTGCCCTTGATCTGCGGCGTGCGGGCGTCGAAGCGGTGCTGGGGACGAGCGTAGAGGGTGACGCCGGCATAGCGCGCGCGCAGCGCGTCGACCGTCAGGGCGACGGTCGATTCACCGAGTTCCGGGAACACGACCTCGCAGGCGCCGGTGGCGGCATCGCAGGCCAGCAGCACGCACGCCTGCTCACCCTGCAGCAACAGCACCGCCGGCAGCAGGGCCGGCTCGATGTGGTCAAGCGCCTGGCGGACGATGCGGCTGGCCAGCCCGGCGCGGTGCGCGGCGCGCTCGAACAGCGCGGGTGTGAGCCGCCCGCGCTCGAGCGGCAGGCCGGCAAGCACGGCGTCGGCGGTGACCGACTGGCCATGCGTGCGAGCCACCACGAGCAGGCAGCCCAGCAGCGCGTCGGTGCCGCGATGACCGGCCGGTTCGGGTGAAGGCGACGCGTCCGCAGCCGACGGCCGGATACGTTCGAGGTTGGGCACTGACTGATCCACGCGCAAGGCCACCAGGGTTGGGCAATGCACGCATTCTAGGTGCAGGCCGCCGCGGCCCGGCGCGCAACCGTGGAACGCACGTTAATTCGTTCACAGCCCCGCCGCGACACAGTGCGCGCGACGGCGCAGGTTTCTCACTTGGGCAGCGGCTCCTGGTACTCCTCGACCTTGATGCCGCGCAACTGATACCCCGCCACCCCCATCTCCGAATCCACCCTTCCGACCGCCATCACGCCCTCGACCCACACCGGCAGCATGTTCCAGCCCGCCGGCACCGGCTTGTCGGGGATGACGTGGATGAGCTGGTTGGCCGGCGGCGGCGGCACGTGCACGCAGGCGCCGAAGTAGGGCACGAGCAGGAACTCGCGGATCTGCTCGCCGTCGGTCTCGAGCGGCACCACGAAGCCGGGGATGCGCACGCTGGCGCCCGCCAGGCGCTGGACTACCGGCGCGCGGTCCCACTCCTCGCGCATGCGCTGCATGGCTTCGCTGGCGCGCGGGTCGGCGTCCTGCAGCTCGTCGAGCTTGAGGTCGGCGAGGAAGGCTTCCGGCTTCCAGTCGGTGGGGATGAGGTCGTCCCAGGTGATCTCGCGGAAGGTCGTCTGCGCGGCCGGCGCGGACACCGCGGGGGTCGCAAGACGGTCGCCCACCTGATAAGCGCCCTGCCCGGCGCCGCCCTGGGCGCCGACTTGCGCCAGCGCCGCAGGCGGCAGCGCGGCGACCCACAGCGTGGCGGCCGCCATTGTGGCGCGAAGCATGCGACTGTTCTTCATGTGCTCATCCAGTTCCAAGGGTGGGTTGCAGCAAAGGCGTGGCCGGCGCAGGCGTCGATTCGGCGCGCGGGTGCGGCTCGAGCGGACGGGCCTGGGCAAGGCCGAGATCATAAACGCTCGCCGCGCCGCGCGAGGGACTGTGGTCGCAGGCGGCGCGCGCGCTCATACCCGGATCGTCATCCCGTCGGCGAGCGAATAGCGATACGCCCGCAGCGCCGGCACCAGGCTTGCGGCCAGGCTCGCGACGAGCACCGCCGCCAGCAGCCGCCACTCCCCCGCGCTCGGCCAGCCCAGGCTCAGGTGCAGGCCGTGCTGGCTGGCGAGCCACGGCGCCAGCGCGGCGCCCGCACCATACAGCAGCGCCAGGCCGACGGCGATTCCCGCCAGCGCGAGCAGCACGCTCTCCACCGCCAGCAGCGCGAACACCTGGCGCGGGCTCGCGCCGAGCGCGCGCAGGATGGCGAGCTCGCGCCGACGCTCGCCCAGGCTCGCCACCACCACCGCGATCATCCCCGCCAACCCCACCGCCACCACCAGCGCCGACACCGCCAGCAGCGCCTGCTCGGCGATGCCGACCAGGCCCCACAGCTCCTGCAGCGTGGCGCCGGGCAGGATCGCGGTCAGCGCCTCGTCGGCATGCGTGTTGATCTGGCGCTGCACGCGAAACACCGCAGTGCGGCTATGCAGGCCGACGAGCGCGGCGGTCACCGATTTTGGCCGCAGGTCGAACTTGCGCACGTGCTCGGGCGCGATCGTGACGCCGGGCATCGGCGCCCCGCCCAGCCAGTCGATATGGATCGCCTCGATGCCCTCGAGGCTCACCAGCAGCGCGCGGTCGAGCGGCGTGCCGCTGCGGGCGAGGATGCCGACGATGGTGAAGGGCTTGTCGGCGTGCTCGGCGAAGCGCAGCCCGCCCCCGTCTCCTCCGCCGCCGATCCCGCTGCCGACGCTGCCGTGGCTGAGCACGATGCGCTGGCCGACCTGATAGCCGTGGCGCGCCGCCACCTCGGCGCCGATCACCACCTCGAAGATGTCCTCGGTGCGCGCCGGCGCCTCGGCGAAGGGCCGCCCCGCGGCGAAGGCGAGCGCACGCCCCTCGCCATGGCGGTAATGGGTGAAGAAGGCCGCCGTGGTGCCGACCACGCGGTGGCCGCGGTGCGAGTCGCCGAGCGCGATCGGCACCAGCCACTTCACCTGCGGCAGGCCGGCGACGTGCTCGATGCTCGCCCACGACACGTTGTTGGTGGCGTTGCCGAGGTGGAACACCGAATACAGCAGCAATTGCACCGGGCCGCTGCGCGCGCCCACCACCAGGTCGGTGCCCGACAGCGTCTGCGCGAAACCCGCGCGCGCATCGTTGCGCAGGCGCTCCACCCCCAGCAGCAGCGCCACCGCCAGCGCCACTGCGACCACGGTCAGCGCCACCGACAGGCGGCGGTTGGCAATGCTGCGCAGGGACAGCGCGAACACCGGGCTCATCGCGCCCCCTCCCCCGCGCCGCCGGCGCGGTTGAGCGCGGCCAGATCGAGCACGCGGTCGAAATGCACCGCCAGGCGCTGGTCGTGGCTGACGAAGAGCAGCGCCGCGCCCGCCGCGGCGCATTCCTCGAGCAGCAGGTCGATGAAGGCCTGCTGGCGGTCGGCGTCGAGCGCCGAGGTCGGCTCGTCCGCCACCACCAGGCCGGGGCGGCCGATCAGCGCGCGCGCCGCCGCCACCCGCTGCTGCTGGCCGACCGACAGCTGGGCCGCGGGGCGATCGAGCAGGTCTGCGGGCAGATCGAGGCGCGCCGCCAGCCGCGCCGCCTCGGCGGCCGGCGTGCTGCCGGCGGCGGCCACGCGCGCCCGGCGCTGCGGCGAGAAGCGGCAGGCGAGCAGGATGTTGTCGCGCCCCGACAACCAGGGCAGCAGGTTGAAGAGCTGGAACACGAAGCCGACGTGGTCGGCGCGGAAACGGTCGCGCGCGCCCGCCGACAGCGCGCCGAGCGAGCGCCCGGCGACCTCCATCGTGCCCGCCTGCGCCAGCACCACGCCGCCCACCAGCGACAGCAGCGTGGTCTTGCCGCTGCCGCTCGGCCCGCGCAGGAACACACGCTCGCCGGCCGCGATCGTCAGCGCGTCGACGGCGAGGCAGTCTTCCCGCGCCCGCGGCCAGCGGTAGCGCAGCCCGCTGAGGCGGACCGCCGCCGGCTGCACGCTCACAGCGTCAGCCCGGGCGCGGCCGGGGTCAGCACCGCGGCGCCCTGGCCGCGCGCGCCGGCATGCTCGACGCGCAGCGTCCGCAGCCGCGGAAACTGCGCGAAGGCACCCACCTCCAGGCGCTCGAGCGCGGCCGGCTGGGTACACAGGTAGCGGTAGCTGGCGACCACGTCCTCGTGGCCGCCGCGCGCGGCGGGCGCCGGATCCGCCCCGCCGGCGGCGGCGGCCAGCGCCGCGGCCAGCGGCCACGGCGACTCGATATCGACCGCCTCCAGCCGGCAGCCGGCCGCGGGCGGCAGCGCGAACATCGCCCCCGCGTCGCGCAGCCGGCGGCCGGCCTCGGCGAGCGCCGCGCGCTCGGCCGCGCTCCGCGGCGCGCGCTCGAAGCCGACCAGGTTGTCGAGCGGCGAGATCAGCTCGACGAGCAGCGCCTGGCCGTCGAGCGCAATGGTGAGGGCGGCGACGCCGTGCTCATGCGCGCCATGAGCGTGCTGGGCGCGCGCGACGGCGGGCAGGCCGGTGGCGGCGAGGAAGGCGAGGATGAGCGCGGGGTGGGCAAGCGAAGGCATCGTGGCACGGGATTCAGGTTGATCGGGAAGAATGAACGCGAGCAGGGCGGCGTCGCAATCTAATGCTACAATGTTGCATCAAAACCGGCTCCCCGGCCAGTCCGCAGGCAGCGACCCTGCGCGGCCGCTGCAGACCCGCTCCGATCCATCCCACCGCCCCCGGCCCTCCGACCATGCCCCACGCCGCTCCTGCCGCCGGCTCCGCCCGCGACCTGATCGCCGCCCACGGCGGGCGGGTCACGCGCACGCGGATTGCGGTCATCGAGACCCTGCAGCGCTCGGCCCACCCGCTGTCGCATGACGAGATCGGCGCCGCGCTCGACGCCGCCGGCATCGCCCACGACCGCGTCACCCTCTACCGCGCGCTCGACTGGCTGGTCGAGCAGGGCATCGCGCAGCGCATCGCCGGCGGCGAGCGCGCCTGGCGCTTCGAGATCCGCGTCGGCGGCGCTCACCGCCACGCCCATTTCCACTGCGAACGCTGCGGCCAGATCGTGTGCCTGGAGGACGTGCCGGCGGCGGCGCCCCACCTGCCGGCCGGCTTCGAGCTCGAGCGCGCCGAGCTGGTGCTGCATGGCGCCTGCGCCGACTGCGGCCGCGCCGGGGCGAAGGAGCGCGGCCGATGAAGCCCGCCGCGCCCGTCCGTTACCGGCCGCGCGCCGGCCTCGCGCATCCGGAGCACACGCCGCACCCGGCGCACGGCGCGACCCCGCCGCGCCGGGACGCCGACGGCGCACCGATGCGCGCCTTCCCCGCACGCAGCCTGCTCGGCGCCGGCCTCCCCGCCCGCCTCGCGCTCGTCGCCGGCGCGCTAGCGCTGCTGTGGGCCACCGTCCTGTGGGCGCTGCGCTGACATGCACAACGCCGTGCTGCCGATGATCCGCCTCGACAACCTCACCCTGGGCTACGACCGCCACCCGGCGGTGCACCACCTGTCGGCCGACATCCCGGCCGGCGCGCTGGTGGCCGTGGTCGGCCCCAACGGCGCCGGCAAGTCCACGCTGCTCAAGGGGCTGGCCGGCGAGCTGCGCCCGATCGGCGGGCGCATCGTGCTGCCCGCGCTGCCGCCCGGCGGCCTGGCCTACCTGCCGCAGCGCGGCGACATCGACCACAGCTTCCCGGTGTCGGTGTTCGACGTCGTGGCGATGGGCCTGTGGCACGAGATCGGCGCCTTCGGCGGACTGTCGCGCGGCCAGCGCGGGCGGGTGCGCGGCGCGCTCGACGCGGTCGGGCTGGCCGGCTTCGAGTCGCGCCCGAT
>JAREIX010000336.1 GCA_029286945.1 Thauera sp.
GTCGCCGTTGTAGGTGTCGGTGATCTTGGCCGGGATGGCGCCGCGGGCGATCTGGTCGACATAGGTGGCGGCCACGTTGAGCGGGCCGATCACCGCGTCGAGGGTGCCATTGACGCCCTCGACGATGCGCCGGTAGTCGCCCTGGTGGCGGCCGGCGTCGGCCCGCGTCGCGAGCCGGCCGTCCATCGCGGCCTGGGCCAGCATGCTCGCGTCGTCGATCATCGCGTGCAGGTTGGCCTGCACCTCGGCCAGCGCGCGCTCGATCTCGCCGAGCTCGTTCTGGTCACGGACCTCGATCTTCTCGTCGAGCCTGCCCTGGGCGATGCGGTGGGCGGCCTCCGCGTTGCCGCGCAGCCCGCGCAGCAGCCCGGTGACCTGCAGGCCGAACAGGATTGCGGCGATCATCACCGCCACCGTCATCGCAATCGACAGCGCCAGCTGTGCGGAAGAATCGGCGTTCAGCATGCGGGCGCGGTCCATCAGCACCGCGGCGAAGCGGTCTTCCTCGAGCTTCATCAGATCGATCTTGCGCGTGATGGTGGCGAACCAGGTGGCCGGCTCCACGCCGAAGGCGCCCTGGTCCATGCGGTCGAGCGCGATCTGGCGCAGGCGGGCGGTCTCGCGGCCGGGTTCGCTGTCGAGCACGCGCTGCAGCGCGGCCTGCCAGTCCTGCGGTGCCGTGGCGCGGAAGGTGGACAGGTAGGTGTCCTGCGCGGTGAGGATGGTGATGATGCGCCGGTGCAGGGCAAGGTCGGCGGCGGCGTTGGCGGCAAACAGGCCGTTCACCGACGCGCGCTCGCGCCCGGCCTGCTCCTTGGCGAGCACGAACATCAGGTAGGCATTCATGCCGCGGGACAGCTCGACCTCTTCGGCCGCCGTGGCCGCGATGTTGATGACGGCGATCAGGCGCTCGATCGTGCCGGTGAAGTAGTTGAAGGATTCCGGTCCGGGAAGCTCCAGCGCGGTGACCCGGGCACGCACGGCCTGCAGCTCGGCCATGCGCGACTGGGCCTCGGCGATGGCCTTGTCGATCTGTCCGCCGAGCTTCTGGCGATCGGTCCCGGCGAGCCAGGCGTCGAGCGCGGCGCGCGCCTTCTCGGTGTCCTGGTGCTGGGTGGGCAGCTCGTTCTGGAAGCGGGCGCCGCGCGAGCCGATGAAGCCGGCCGACAGGCCGCGCTCCTTCTGCAGTTCATGCACGACGGCATTGATCTGGACCGACAGCTGGCTGTACTGGGCACCTCTTTGCATCGCGCTGCGCGTCGTCCACTGCGTCATGACGTCCGTCACCGCATAGAACAGCACCGCTGCGATCACGATCGCAAAGAGGAGGAAGAGGCGCAGGCGGATCGAGCGCCAGCCGTAGGACTGATTGTTCATCTCGGGTATCCCGTTTCACTGGCGGGCGGCGCCTGCCCGGCGTCCGCCCGCCCTTCGTTTCAGGCTTCTTCTGCGGCGCCGACGTCGTTGTCCATGCTGGCCAGCATGGCGATTTCCTGGGTGGACAGGACGCGAGCGACGTTGAGGATGATCACGAAGCGGCCCTCGACCTTGCCCATGCCCTGGATGAAGTCGGCGCGGATCTTGGCGCCGAAGCTCGGCGGCGGCTCGATGTCCGCGCGCGGGATCTCGAGCACTTCGTTGACCGCATCGACGATCACGCCCAGGTCCTGGCGCTCCTCGCCCTCGCCGAGCTCGACGATGACGATGCAGGTGCGGCGCGAGACGGTGGAGGCCGCCCCGCCGAAGCGCGCCGACAGGTCGATGACCGGGACCACCGCGCCACGCAGGTTGATCACGCCGCGGATGAAGGCCGGCATCATCGGGATCTCGGTGACGTTACCGAACTCGATGATCTCCTTGACATTGAGGATCCCGAGCGCGAACACCTCGCCGCCGAGGCTGAAGGTGAGGTATTGCTGCGGGCTGCCGTCCGCGCTGGCGGCGAGCATGTTCTTGCTGTGTGTAAGGCTCTGGCTCATGGCCTGGCTCCTGCTGCTGGGCGTGTGCTCAGAATTTCTCGAAGTCGCTTTCGCTGAAGCTCACCGGCTTGCCCACCGCCACGCGGCCGGGCGCACGCGCCGCTCGGGCGCGCGGCGCGGTGTCGGGCACGGCGGCCAGCCTGGGCGCTGCGCTGCGCCGCGTGGTGGCGTGAGTGCTTGCGCCGACGCTGAAGAAGCCCATCAGCTCCTGCAGCTGTCCGGCCTGTCCGCCGAGCTCCTCGGCGGTGGCGGCGAGCTCCTCGGAGGCGGAGGCGTTCTGCTGGGTGGCCTTGTTGAGCTGGCCCATGGCGTTGTTGATCTGGCCGACGCCGGCGGTCTGCTCCTGGCTGGCGGAGGCGATCTCCTGCACCAGGTCGGAGGTCTTGTTGATCGAGGG